>JAJPJT010000024.1 GCA_021324095.1 Gammaproteobacteria bacterium | reverse complement strand
TGTTCCCAAGCCGCTGATTTCCTGCACGATTTGCCGGCCGAGCGCGACGCGCGCCGCAGCCGTGAGGGCGCCGGATTCCTGACTCTGCGAAGCGTGCTCCGCCAATGATTCGACGATCCCACGCACGTTGCGGATCGGCACCCGTTCGGCCAGCAGGTTCTGCAGCACCTTGACCACCACGCCCAGCGGAAGCCGTTTCGGCACCAGGTCTTCGACCAGCTTCGGCGCTTCCGCCGACAGGCGATCCAGCAGTTGCTGCACTTCCTGATGTCCCAGCAGTTCGTGCGCATGCAGTTGCAGGATGTGCGAGAGATGCGTCGCGATCACCGTGGCGGCATCCACGACCGTGTAGTCCAGCGTTTGCGCGTGTTCGCGCAGTCCGGGCTCGATCCAGACCGCCTCCAGGCCGAACGCCGGGTCGCGCGACGGAATGCCGTCGAGCCGGCCGTGCACGCGCCCCGGGTTGATCGCGAGCAGGCGTTCGGAATGGATTTCCGCTTCACCCACCGGTACGCCCAGCAGGCTGATGCGGTAGTTGCCCGGACCGAGATCGAGGTTGTCGCGGATGTGAACCGGCGGCACCAGGAAACCGAGATCCTGAGACAGCTTGCGGCGCACGGACTTGATGCGGCCCAGGAGTTCGCCGCCCTGATTGCGGTCGACCAGTGGAATCAGCCGATAACCGACTTCGAGGCCGATAGTGTCGACTGCGGTGACGTCATCCCATGACAGTTCCACGCGCTCGGATGCGGGCGCGGGCCCGGCATTGGCCGTGGCGTCGGCGCTTTCCTTCGCCGCCTTCTCGGCGTCGCGGCGTCGCCGGTCGAGCATCCATGCGGCACCTCCGCAGAGGCCGGCCAAGAGCAGGAACGCGACGTTCGGCATCCCGGGAATCACGCCCATCACGCCCAGCACCACCGCGGTCACCGCCAGCGCACGGGGCTGACCGAATACCTGCTTCAAAACCTGCTTGCCCATGTCCTGGGTGCCCGACACGCGGGTCACGATCACCGCGGTTGCGATCGACAGCAGCAGCGCCGGGATCTGCGCGACCAGACCGTCGCCGATGGTCAGCAGGGTGTACGTGTGCGCGGCCTGGCTGACGGACAGCCCGTGCTGGAGCACGCCCACGGTGAAGCCGCCCACGATGTTGATGAGCAGGATCAGGATGCCGGCGGTCGCATCGCCGCGCACGAATTTCGAGGCACCGTCCATCGAGCCGTAGAAGTCCGCTTCGGCGCGCACTTCCGCGCGCCGCTCGCGGGCTTGCTCCTGGGTGAGGAGCCCGGCGTTCAAGTCGGCGTCGATGGCCATTTGCTTGCCGGGCATGGAATCCAGGGTGAAGCGCGCGGTCACTTCCGATACGCGGGTGGCGCCCTTGGTAATGACCACGAAGTTGATGATGGTGAGGATCGAGAACACCACCAGGCCGACGGTGAAATTGCCACCGATCACGAATTCGCCGAACGCCTCGATCACCTTGCCGGCGGCGCCGGGACCGGCGTGGCCGTGCAACAGCACCACGCGGGTCGAGGCGATGTTGAGGGCCAACCGCAGCAGGGTCGCACCCAGTACCACGGTCGGGAACGCGGCGAATTCCAGCGGGCGCATCACGTAGATCACCGCCAGCACGATCACCAGCGACAGCGCGATGTTGAAGCTGAACAACACGTCCAGCATGAAGGGCGGCAACGGCACCATCACCATCGCCAGCAGCACCAGCATCACGGCCGGCGCGCCGACGCCGCGTCGGCCGATCCGTCCGAATCGTTGCACCAGTACCGAAGCGGCAGCGCTCATGCCCAAGACTCCTTGTCGGACATCTGGTAGGGCCCGAGCAGTTGCGGGTCGATCTCCGGATTCGGAGGCGGCGGCACGTCGCCGGCCTGCGCGGCGGCGTCGCGTACCCGGTAGACGTACGCGAGGAGCTGTGCGACCGCGACGTATAACGCCGCCGGGATTTCCTGGCCGATCCGGGTGGTGTGGTACAGCGCGCGCGCGAGCCGCGGCGAGGTGACCAGCGGCACCTCGTGCTTGCTGGCGACGCCGCGGATGCGTTGCGCCACCAGATCGAGACCCTTGGCGATTACCCGCGGCGCGCGCATGCCGTCCGAATAACTCAGCGCCACCGCGAAGTGGGTGGGATTCAATACCACCACGTCCGCCTTCGGCACCGCTTCCATCATGCGCCGCTGCGCCATCTGCTGCTGCAGGCGGCGCACCCGGCCGCGGGTTTCCGGACTGCCCTCGGTTTCCTTGTGTTCGTCGCGCTGCTCCTGGCGGGTCATGCGCATGCGCCGCGCGTAGTCGAAGCGCTGCCATGACACGTCAACGATGCCGATCACGGTCAGCGCACCCGCGAACAGCAGACAGGCATGGCTGACCACGTCCAGCGCGCTGTCGATTCCGTTGAACACGTTGCCGCGCCCGGTGCCGACCAGTTGCCCGCGTGCATTCCACAGCACCATGGTCAGCACGCCACCGATCAGGATGACCTTCAGCAGCGACTTGGCGAGTTCGACCAGGCCGCGGAGCGAGATGATCCGTTTAAAACCCCCCAACGGATTCAGGCGCTCCGGTTTGGGCAACAAGGCTTCGGTGCTGAAGTTGAAGCCGCCGGACAGAACCGGAGCCACCAGGGTGGCCAGCAGGGCCGCCCCCATCAGCGGACCCAGCACCTTCAGTGCGTCGAGTCCGGCGGTCCGGATCGCAGTCCCCAGCGCCGCGCTGTTCATCGCCTGTCCGCGGTCATAGGACAGGCCGATCTGCATGAGGCTGCGGAACTGCGTGCCCAGCCACGGGCGCATCGCGAGTACGATGCCGAGGCCCGAGATGGCGATCAATGCCGCCGAAAGATCACGCGAGCGCGGAACGTCACCTTTTTCGCGCGCATCGCGCAGATGCTTTTCGGTAGCTCGTTCGGTGCGTTCCTGGTTGTTGTCGTTCTCGGCCATGGCTCATATCCCCGCGAGTGCACGGACCACGACGAAGGCCGCGCGCTGCAGCGCATCGAACGCGCCGGGCAGCGTGCGCAGGCTCAACCAGACCACGACGAAGCCAAGGCAGATCGTGATGGGGAAGCCGATCGAGAACAGGTTCATCGAAGGCGCGGCGCGGCTGATCGCACCAAAGCCGAAGTTCACCACCAGCAACGACGCCAGCGCCGGCAGCGCCACCAGCACCGCGCCGGTGAACAGGTGCGACGCAAACTCGAGCAGGTTCCACAGTTGGTTGCCGCCCGGCATCGCCGCCTGCCAGGAGGCGTGGTGCATGCCCGTCGCGAGCAGCGCGATCAACTCGAGATGGCCGTTCAGCGCGAGGAAGATCAGGGTCGCCAGCAGCACGTAGAACTGTCCAAGTGCCGGCGCGCCGTGGCCTTGCTGCGGGTCGACGACCTGCGCGAACCCGAGACCCATGGTCGATGCGACGAGGTCACCGGCGAACGACAAGGCTTCGAACGCCAGCTTCAGCGCAAACCCGATCGCTGCGCCCACGACCAATTGCTGCATCACCGTGACGAGTGCCGCGATGCTCAGCGGATCGACCGCACCCGGTGATGGCGCCAGAGGGACCAGCACCAGCGCCAGCAGCAGTGCCAACCCGATCTTCACCCGCGGCGGAATGCTGTTCGCGCCGAGCACCGGCGCGGTCAGCAGCAGACCGCTCACCCGTGCCAGCGGCCACATCAGCCCAGCCACCAGCGATTGCAGTTGGCTCAGGTCGAAGTTCACCGCACCATTCCGGGCAGATTGACGATGAGATCGTGTGTGAACTGCACCAGCGTGCGCAGCATCCACGGGCCCGCAATCGCCAGCACCAGGGCCATCGCGAGCAGCTTGGGAATGAACGAGAGCGTCATCTCGTTGATCTGGGTGGCTGCCTGGAAAATGCCGATCACCAGGCCGACGGCCAGCGCCGTCAGCAAGAGCGGCGCACCCACGAGCATCGCCACGTACAGCGCGTGCTGGCCGAAGTGGATCACTGACTCCGGAGTCATGGGCCCACTCCGTGAGTCCGCTGCCGCGCGCCATCCAGCGTTTTTGCTGGATGTCCAAAAGGCAATTCGTCCGCCAAGGACACAAAGGGCGCAAAGTGAGAAATTCTTTCTTCGCGTTCTTTGCTGACGGTTTTTGCTTTTGCAGAGGTGCCGTGATCAAAAGCACAAAGGACTATCGCGTTCATGCGATGAAGCTCCGCGCCAGCGTCCCGAGCAACAAGGTCCAGCCATCGACCAGCACGAACAGCATGATCTTGAATGGCAGCGAGATGAGCGTCGGCGTGACCATCATCATGCCCATCGACATCAGCACGCTCGCGACCACCAGGTCGATGATCAGGAACGGCACGAACAGCAGGAAGCCCATCTGGAAGGCGGTCTTCAGTTCGCTGGTGAGGAATGCCGGCACCGCGATGCTGAATGGCACGTCGGCCTTGGAGGCGTATGGCGCGTGGTGGGCGAGGTGCGTGAACAGTTGCAGATCGGCGTCGCGGGTCTGGTCAAGCATGAAATTCTTGATGGGCGCCGCGGCCCTCGGCAGCGCCTGTTCGGCGCTGAGCTGTCCATCCATGTAGGGTTTCAGGCCCTGTTGATAGGCCTGGTTCAAGACCGGCGCCATCACGAACAAGGTCAGGAACAGGGCAAGCCCCAGCAGCACCTGATTGGGCGGCGTGGATTGCGTGCCGAGCGCCTGGCGCAGGAACCCCAGCACGATGATGATGCGCGTGAACGACGTCATCATCAGCAGGATGGCCGGCAGGACGGTCAGCGCGGTCATCAGTGCCAGCAACTGGATCGACACGCTCCAGGTCTGGCCGCCGTCCTTGGCGGTGTGTACCGTCAAGGCCGGCAAGCCACCGGATAACCCCGGCGTTGCGGCGGCATGCGCCAGCGCGGGCGACAAAGCGAGCAGCAGGAGCGGCAGCGCAAGCAGGAGCGCGCGTTTCATCGCCGCTTCCTCCACTGTGCCAGCACATCGCGGAAATTGAGGAGGCTGTCCTGGGGTGCCGCAGGCGACTTCGGCGCTGCAACGGGTTCATCCAGAACCAGCAGCGTGCGCAGGCCCGATTGCGAGGCGCCGACCAGCAGTTGGCGTTCACCCACTTCCAGCAGCAGCACGCGTTCCTTGGCGCCCAGCGTCAGCGATTCGATGCAGCGGACGCGGTGGCCGCCCGGCCGCACGCGCGACTGCATGCGCCGCGTCAACCAGCCGACCACGAGGATCATCACCACCACCGCGGCCAGGCTCAATACCACCCGCAGCAACTCGGCGGGCCCGCCCAACGACACGTCGGCAGGCGCCGCGGCGGCCACCAGCGGCACGATCGCGTGCAGGGACGCGATCATTTCAGCTTGCGCACGCGTTCGGCCGGACTGATGACGTCGGTCAAGCGGATGCCGAATTTTTCATTGATGACCACCACCTCGCCGTGCGCGACCAGGGTTCCGTTGACGAACACATCCAGCGGTTCGCCGGCGGCTCGATCGAGTTCGACCACCGACCCCTGGTTGAGCTGCAGCAGGTTGCGGATGCTGATGCGGGTGCGGCCGACTTCCATGGCCATGGTTACCGGAACGTCGAGGATCACGTCCAGATTGACCTCGGCGTTGCCGCCGGCCTCGGCCTGCAGCGCATCGAGTTGCATTTTTTCGGCGACTGCGCCTTTGACGCTGGCGTTCATGCTTGTTTTGCCTCTGGTTTGGATGGAGAACGAGGGGTGGGGGCATCGGGGGTGCGCGCGGGCGGTTCCGGGCGGCGCAGCAATTCCTCGAACCCGATCGCCTTGTTGCCGCCGTGCACGCCGAAGCGGCCGCGGAATATCGGTACGTCCTCGGCGAACACCGTGACGCGATCGGGGTGGGGCAGGGTGATCACGTCGCCTGGACGCAGCGCCATGAACTCGCGGATGGACAGGCTCGCCTCGCCCAGCAGCGCGCTGACTTCGACGTCGGCGTCGAGCAGTTCCTCGTGGAGACTTTGCATCCAGCGCTCGTCGCGCTCGCCCTGATCGCTCTGCACGCCGGCGTCCAGCAGTTCGCGGATCGGTTCGACCATCGCGTACGGGATGGTCAGGTGTACCGCGCCGCCGTCGCCATTCGCGTCCACGTGGAATTTCGATACCACCACGGTTTCGGTCGGGCTGACGATGTTGGCAAACTGCGGGTTGATTTCCGAATTGATGAACTGGAAATCCAGCTTCATCACCGGCGTCCACGCCTCCGCCATCGCGGCATAGGCCTCGGCCAGCACGATCTGGATCACCCGGTTTTCGGTGGGCGTGAAATCGCGCCCTTCGATGCGGGCGTGGTAGCGCCCGTCGCCGCCGAAGAAGTTGTCGATCAGGCTGAACACCAGGCTCGGCTCGAACACCATCAGCGCGGTGCCGCGCAACGGACTCACCCTGGTGAGATTGAGATTGCTGGGTACCTGCAGCGAGTGCACGTAGTCGGAAAACTTCAGCATGGTCACGCCTTCCACCGACACTTCGCAGGTCTTGCGCAATACGTTGAACAATCCCGAGCGGAAGTAACGCGCGAAACGATCGTTGACCATTTCCAGCGTCGGCAGGCGGCCGCGCACGATCCGATCCTGCTGGGTGAAGTCGTAGGGTTGCGCGGTGCCCGGCGGCGCGGGATCGGTTTCGGTTTCGACCGCGCCCTTGTCGACGCCTTCCAGCAGTGCGTCGATTTCTTCCTGGCTGAGGATGTCGCCCATGGCAGGTTCGCTCCCTACTGCATCACGAAGCTTGTGAAGTACACGGCTTCGATGCCAGGCCGGCCCAGTGATTGCTCCACCACGGCCTGCACCTTCTGCAAGGCTTCCTTCTGCAGTTCGAGCTTGCCTTTCGGACTGGAGAGCGTGGCGTAATCCTGGTTGCTGAACAGCAGCAACAGCGCGTTACGGATGACCGGCTCGGCGGCTTTCGCGGCGTCGATCGCCTTCGGGTCGTGGGACATCAGGCTGACGCCCACTTGCAGGAACCGGATCGCGCGTGCGTCGGTGAAGTTGACCACGAGGTTGGGATCGAGCGTGTAGTACTCGGCGGTCTTGCTGAGTTCCGGTTTGGACGGACCGCTGTGGTGGTGCACGAACATGAAACCGCCGATGCCGATCAGCACGACGACCACGGCCACGGCGATCAGCAACAGCCGCTTCTTGCGCTTCGGCGGAGGAGCGGCTTCGGCAGGTGCTTCGGCGGCGGGTTTGTCGGTGGACATGGGGGACTCGCGTGCGAATGAGGATGCGGTAGCCTCAAATGCAAACGCCATGCCATCCCGATTTCGAGCGGCAAGTAACTGTTCCGGGAAGGAATTCAGGTGATGCGCCCGGCGACGTGGCGGGTTCTTGACGCTCCCGGCGCTGCCATTGCGAAATCGTGTCGGACTATTGGCGCGGAGCCGAATCGCGGTCATCCACGCGTGGAAAGCAAGTGGCGGCTGACGCCGAGGAATGAGACGAATGGCGCCCGAAACAGGAACACCGGGGACCAGCTCGTTCGGTGCGCAAGATGCGCGCGCTGCAACGGACAGAGTGACGGGGCTACGCACGCTGCCATGGAATTTTGCGCGCGCTATAGCATTTCTGTTTGCGTGAAACAGGTCCCGTCATCCCGGCCATGGACTGGCCGGGATCCAGTGCCATGGAAGGCAAGACACCTGGATTCCGGCCTTCGCCGGAAGACGAGATCGAGGACCTAAGCCGTCGATGTAAACGTATAAATCGAAACTGCTAACGCGGCGGCGCGAACGAAGCCAGCGCATCATGCGGCATCCGCTCTTTCTTTCCCGCGCAGAACGGTCCGCCAGGGTCAGGACTTTCCCGCCGCCGATCGCTTGTGGGGAAACTTCACGCAGGTGTGTTCGCCGCGTGCGCCGCGTTTCCCTACGCGAAATCGTCCACGCGGCCGGGTGCCGGGAGTCGCAACGTGCGCCAGGTTGACCTGGGCTCGGACTCGTCGCTGTCGATGTTGCCGCCGGCAATTCCGCTGCCCGGCTGCTGTGAAAACGCCGGCTGCTGCTGGCCTGGCGCCTGCTGGCCCACGGACGCCTGGCCGAGGTTCAAGCCCTGCTGCGCCAGCATGTCGGTGAGTTGCGGCAGGGTCTGCTGCAACGCGTGCACCGTTTGCGGGTGTTGCACGGCAAAGCTGACGTCGACGCGATCGTGATGGGTGGTGATCTCGACCTGGATGGGGCCGAGCTCACGCGGGTTGAGCTGGATCTCGGCACGCTGGACGTCCTGACCCGCCAGCCATGCGACGTGCTGCGCCGCCTCCTGCACGAATTGCGGTTGCCCCGGTGTGCTTTGCATCGTCAATTGGACGGGCGCCGGCTGGCTCGCCGCTGGAGGTGTGGAGGTGGCGGCAGCAAGTTGGGCCAGGTGCGCGATGAAGGCGTTGGCGTCCGGGGTGGTTCCGGAGTCCTTGCTGTCTGCGTCGCTTTGCGCACCGGCGCTCTGCGCCGCTGCCTGCAGGACCGTCTGAAGGCTTGCGTGCGAAGGCGCCATATAGGTCGACGCGCCGACGGCCGCATTGGTCGCCGTGGTGCTGTCCGGCTGTGCGGTCGGAGCGGGTGCGACGCCGGCAATGTCGTTCACGGACACCGTCGGCGCAGGCAGTTGCACCGGCTGCGCCGGCAGGACCTGAGCGGATGCCGGGCCGCCGGGCGGGCTGGCCTGGGTGGTGGCAACCGCAGCCAAGGCAATGTTCTTCGCATCCATAGAATGCGTGGTGGCGTCGCTTGTTTGGCTGTTGCCGGCCGGCGACGCCTTGTCGTGGCCGGCGGGCGACTGCGGGGCCGGCGTCGGAGCGATCGTCGCAACCCGGGACGGGGAGGACGAAGAGCCGGTGTCGTCGCGGGAATGCCTGTCGCTTTGCTTGCCGGCGGCGGCTTTCGTTCCCTTGTGGGCGGGTGTGCCTGCATTGTCATCGGCCGTGGGCCCGGCGTTGGGCGGCTGCGGCGCCGGCCGCGCCTGTCGCAAGGTGTCATCGAAATGCTGGCCTGCGGGCGCTACCGGATTCGCGACTTCGGGCTTCGGCGCGCCGGGCGATGGTGTGGCGGGAATCGCTAGGTTGTTCATGGCAGATCTGGACATGATTCCATGGAAAGCGATTGCAGGATTCGCTGCAGTTCGCATGCCAGCGGAAGGGATGTCTTTGGCGAGGGGATCATGACGGGCGCCGGGGTGCCTTCCGGTATTGCATGCGGTCGTCGATTGCCGCCTGTTCGGCGCGTTCCAGGCTGGCTTGTTCGCGGCTCCGGTACCGTTGCGTCACCGTGTCGAGAGCGGCGCTGCGGCAGCGTGATGCCAGCCACGCCGTGCGCGCCTGGGCGAATTGCCGGGTACGTTCCGCGACTTCGCATTGCTGCTGCGCGATGGCGGTGTCGATGCGTGCAATGAAGCTCTGGCGATTGAGCAGTTCGGAGACCGACGTGCCGGAATCCCGGCGGCCGTCCGGCAACACCTGGTAGTCGCGGCGGAATTGCTGCAGTTCCTGCAACCGGCGCCTGGCGGCATCCAGGTTGCGCAGGCGTTCGGCCAGGGCGGTGGCGGCCTCGTCGGTGCGCTTGCCGGCGATGTCCGCGACCCGCTGCAGGCGTTGTGAGCGGGGCGTATTCATCCGAATGTCCTGGCATCAACGGAGGGTTTGCCGGAGCTGCCATCGAGCAGCCGCACCAGGGCCTGCACGGCGGAATCGAGGTCCACGGCGTCAGCGGTCTCCTGCTGCAGGAATGCGCTCAATGCGGGCCACAGCGCGATGGCTTCATCCACGCGTGGATCGCTTCCTTTCTGGTATGCACCTATGGTGATGAGGTCGCGCTGCTGGCTGTAGGCGGAATAGACCTGGCGGAAGCGCTGCGCCAGTTTCATTTGCGCGGGCGGAACCACCGCCGGCATCACGCGGCTGATCGACGCTTCGATGTCGATGGCCGGGTAATGCCCGGCTTCGGCGAGATCGCGTGACAGCACGATGTGACCGTCCAGAATGGCGCGCGCGGCGTCGGCGATGGGATCGTGGCGATGATCGTCGCCTTCGGTCAGTACGGTGTAGAACGCGGTGATGGAACCACGCCCTTCGGCGTCGTTGCCGGTGCGCTCGACCAGGGTTGGCAGCAGCGCGAACACCGAAGGCGGATAGCCCTTGGTGGCAGGCGGCTCGCCGATGGCCAGCGCGATTTCACGCTGCGCCTGGGCGTAGCGGGTCAACGAATCCATCAGCAGCAACACGCGCTGGCCGCGGTCGCGGAAGTGCTCGGCGACGGCGGTGGCGACTTGCGCGCCGCGCAGTCGCGACAGCGGCGGCGCATCGGCGGGCTCGGCCACGATCACCGCACGGCGCCGGCCGGCATCGCCAAGGATCTGGTCGACGAACTCCTTCACTTCGCGGCCGCGTTCGCCGATCAACCCCACCACGACGACATCGGCGTTGGTGAAGCGCGTCATCATGCCCAGCAGCGTGGACTTGCCGACGCCAGATCCCGCGAACAGGCCCATGCGCTGGCCGCGGCCCACCGTCAGCAGCGCGTTGATCGCGCGCACGCCCACGTCCAGCGGTTGCGAAATCGGTTGCCGCTGCATCGGGTTGATCGGCGGACGCTTCAGTGAGGTGTGCTGGTCGGCGCACAACGGTCCGCGCCCGTCCAGCGGCGAACCGCTGGCATCGATGACGCGACCCAGCAGGGCATCGCCAGCAGGAATGCCGGAATCGTGGGGACAGGGGCGCACCCGTGCGTTGGGCAGTACGCCATGCAGGATGCCGGTCGGCATCAGGTAAAGGTGTCCGTCGGAAAATCCGACGACCTCGGTTTCGATGCTGTCGCCGTCGGCGCTGTCGATCAGGCAACGTGAACCCACCGGCGCCTCGCAGCCGACCGCTTCCAGCGTCAGGCCGACCACGCGGCGCAACATGCCTTCGACGACGATCGGACGGGTCTTGTCCACCTGGCGTCCGCGGGCGGCCAAGCGTGCCTGCCATCCGGCGGCACGCGGGTTCGCTGGACGCGGGATGGCGCTGCTCATGCCGTGTCGTCCCGTGCGTCGTCCGCCTCGACCGATGCGAAAACGGCAAGGTCTTCGTCGAGCGCCGCCGCCACCATGGCAGCGAGGCGTGTCTCGATGCTGGCATCGATGCGCGAGTTGGCGCTGACAATGCGGCAATCGCCGGGCTTCAGTTGTGGATCCTCGACGATGTGCCAGGCGTGTTCCTCGGCCTCGGGCAGGCCTTCACGCAGCAGCGATGCGGCTTTCGGCGGAACGCGGATGTCGATGTCGGCGGTGCCCGCGGGCAGCGCCGCGATGGCCTTGCGCACGATCCGCAGCAGGTGCTCCGGGTGCAGCCGCAGTTCCGCCTGCAATGCGCCGCGCGCCACCAGCATCGCCAGTTCCGCCAACTGCCGTTCCACCGCCTCGTCCACGTCTGCGAGGGGCCGCGCCAGGGCGTTGCACATTCCACGCAGCAGTTGCAGCTGTCCTTGCAATTCGTCACGTGCGGCCGCGCGGCCTTCGGCCAGGCCTTGATCGTAGCCTTCGCGGCGTGCCTGTTCACCGATCGATTCCAGGTCGGCGAGGGTCGGTGCGGGCATGGGTCCGGAGGATGCGACCCGAACATTCATGGCCGGCATGGTCCAGCGCTGCACGTCCTGCAGCTGCTCGCGCGAGACCACGCGCAGCGCCTCGCTCATACCATTTCCTCGTTGCCGCCCAAGGTGATGGTGCCGGCCTCGGCCAGCTTGCGGGCGGCCGCCAGGATTTCCTTCTGCGCGGCGTCGACCTCGGACAACCGCACGGGGGCCGCGACCTCCAGGTCGTCGCGCAGCATGTCGGCAGCCCGCTGCGACATGTTGGCGAAGAACTTGTCGCGCACCGCCGGCTCGCTGCCCTTCAGGGCGACCACCAGCCGTGGCGTCTGCACTTCACGCAGCAGCGTCTGCATGCTGCGGTCGTCGATCTCGGCCAGATCCTCGAACGTGAACATCAGTTCCTCGATGCGGTCGCCCAATGCCGCGTCGGTGCTGCGGATCGATCCCAGCAACTCGTTTTCCCGCACGGTCTCCATGTTGTTGAGGATGTTGGCGGCTGCCTTCAATCCGCCGATGGACGTCGATCTCAGCTTGGAGCTGTTGCCGGAAAACTGGCGTTCCATGATTTCGTCGAGTTCGCGCAGGGCTTCGGGCTGCACGCCATCGAGGGTCGCAATGCGCATCACCACGTCACTGCGGGTGCGCGCGGGCAGGTAGCCGATCACCTCGGCGGACTGGTCGGCTTCGAGGTGAGCCAGTATCAGCGCAATGATCTGGGGATGTTCCTGCCCGACCAGCTCCGCGATCGCGCGGCTTTCCATCCATTTGAGCGATGCCAGCCCCTTGGTGCTGCGGCCCATCAGGATGCGATCGATCAGGTTGCCGGCCTTGCTTTCTCCCAGCGCGTTGATGAGCACCTTGCGGACGTACTCTTCGGTGCCCACGCCCAACGGCGACTGATCGTCCAATTCCTTCGCGAAATACTCGAGCACCTGGTTGGCCTGTTCGCGAGTGACGGTCTTCAGTGCTGCCATCGCGGTGCCCACCACCTGCACGTCGCGCGCGTCGAGATGCTTCAGCACCATGGCGGCGTCCTCTTCGCCCAGGGACAACAGCAGGACCGCAGCGCGCTGGGCGCCGCTCATGGCTTTCGATTCAGGCGCCATCGGTGGCCACCCAGTCCTTCACGATCTGCGCAACCTGGCGTGGGTTTTCGGAGGCCACCCGCTTGGCCAACCCGACCCGCTGTTCGAAGTTCGTGGCCCGGCCCTGGGCGGGCAGGGCTCTGCCGCCGGTGTCATCGCGATCGGTCACGGTTTCATTGATGGTGACGCGCGCGGGCCCCTGCCCTTGCGGGCCGGGCAGACCTTGCGCAGGTTCCTGATGCGATTTGTCCTGACGCAGCAGGCCGCGCATCATCGGCCGCAGCAGGCCGAAGGCCAGCAGCAACGCCGCGATCACGCCCAGGCTCTGCTTGACCAGATCCATCACACCCGGCGCCTGCCAGAACGGCGCCTTGCCCGTGCTGGCCGTTTCAGATGCGAGGTGGAAGGGTTCGTTGACCACGCTGACCACGTCGCCGCGCTTGGCGTCGTAGCCGACCGCGCTTTGCACGAGTTCGGTCAGGTGTGCCAACTCGGCCTTGCCCAGCGGCACGCTCTCGACTTTGCCGTCCTTTCCCTTCACCTGCTTGTAGTCCACGATCACCGCGACCGAGAGCCGCTGGATGTCACCGGCCGGATTGTTGGTGTAGCTGATGGTGCGATCGACCTCGTAATTGCGCGTAGCCTGGTTGGAACTGTCGATCGGTTGACCCGTGTGGCTCGTTCCGGCGGATGACGAAGCGGATGCCACGTTGGCCGAGCCGGCACTCGGGTTGGCGGCGGTTGGCTGCTGCACGGTGACAGGCGGCTGGTTGCTGAGCGCACCCGGTACGCCACCACCGCCTGCGTCCGCGCCGCTATGCGTGCTGCTGCTGACCTGCTCGCTGCGGAGCGCCTCCTTGCCCTTGCCGTACACTTCACTGGCCAGGCGGGTGTCCTTGAAATCCAGGTCCACATGGACTTCCGCGTGCACGTGGTTGGCGCCGACCAGCGGCGCGAGGATCGATTGCACCCGCTGCGCGTACGCGTTCTCCATGCGCGCGGTCATGCCCATGCGCTGGTTGTCGAGGGCCGCGGCGGCGCTGTTGGTGTCGCCCGCCGTCAGCAATTGGCCCTCCTGATCGACCACCGATACCCGTGAGGGATCGAGATTGGGAACGCTGGCAGCTACCAAATGCACGATGGCGGCCACCTGCGACTGCGACAGCTGGCGGCCGGGATACAGTTCGACCAGCACCGAAGCGCTTGGCTGGTTGTCGTCGCGGATGAAGGCGGAAGGCGCGGGCAGCGCCAATTGCACGTGGGCGCTGCGGATCGACTGCAGGCTGGCGATGCTGCGTTCCAGATTCTGTTCCAGCACTTCGCGGTCGCGGTTGGCTTCCTGCGTGTCGCTCATGCCGAACGCCGAATCGGGCGCACTGATGGCTTCGCTGCTGGCGCTGCCCTGCGGCAGCCCCTGCGCGGCCAGCCGCAGGCGCAGCGCATCGGCCTCGCTGGCCGGCACGAAGATGCTGGTGCCGTCGCTGCCGAGCTTGTAGGGTGTCTGGTTCGCCTGCAGCGTCTGCACGATGTTGGCGGCATCCTTGGGTGCCAGTCCGGTGTACAGCAAGCTCAAGTTCGGCCCCCGCGACCACAACACGATGCCTAGCCCGAGCGCCACCGCCGCGGCGATGCCGACCAGCAACAGCAGTTGGCGTGCCACCGGAGTGCGCGCCAGCTGCAGCAGCGACTGCGCCGGCTGCGTGTTGCTGGAGGCGCGGCGCGCGGGCACTTGCGTGCTGGTGGGGGTGATGCCTGTATCTGCCATGTGGGTCGGATTCCGTTTGGGCTGTTATCGCGGCAGCGCTACATCGGCATGTTCATGATGTCGGTATAGGCGTTGACCAGCTTGTTGCGCACCTGGCTCATGGCCTGGAACGACAACTGCGCCTTCTCGACCGCCAGCATCACCTGCGGCAGGTTGGCGTTGGGATCGCCGCGGTCGAACGCGGCACTCAACTGCTGTGCCTTGTCCTGCAATTGCGCAACGTCGGAGATCGATTGCTTGAGCAGGTTGCCGAAGCTATACGGTGCCTGCGCGTCGGCCGAGGCGGGCGCAGCCGCAGCATTCGGCTGGAGCTGGGCACTGAGGGTCCGCATTTGCGACAGCAGGCTGTCGATGTCGATCTGCGCCATGTACGTGTCTCCGCGAATCGTGGGACTGCCTCAGGAATAGCAAGCCGTATGCCAAACCGTCGAGCGGTCGCGTCGAGCCCGGCCGTACGGGCGTTCTGCGCACGCCCTCGTGTCAGTTTTCGAGTCGGGAACATTCGCCAATAGCAAGCTGTGCCGAGGGTTTGCGGCGCTTGCCGGCCGTTTCGCGAAGATCGCACAGGGCCCGCCCCTTCGTCTGGGCCATGTGGTGCCCGGGATGGCTCGCGTGGTATTTCCGTCGCGGGGGCGTCGGAATATCGTCGCGGAGCGGCGCGAGCGGCGGATCGCCGACATCGATCGCCCGCCGCCGCGACGGATCAGCGCAATCCGCCTTCGGCCATCGAATCTGCGGCCTTTGCCCGGAGGCCTGAGCGGCCTCTCCCGGAAAGAATCGCGGCCGCGTCGATCGCTACGCTGTACATCCCGCGATCCTCGCGTTGCCCACACTGCAACGGCACACGCGCTGCGCGGATCGTGACCACACCCACACCAGAGTCCGCATCGTCGCGGAAGCTCAAGTTCCGCATTCCGATGCCGAAACAATCCCCGAGGCGGCAAGCGACCGGTTCTTCGGAAGCACCGCCGGAACGACCCGAGCCGGTTTTCCGGCACCTAAACCTCAGGAGAACCTCCATGTCCGAAGTAATCAACACCAACATCATGTCGTTGGTGGCACAGAACAATCTCAACACCTCGCAGAGTTCGCTTGCCACCGCCATGCAGCGCCTGTCTTCGGGCCTGCGCATCAACAGCTCGGCCGACGACGCCGCGGGATTTGCGATCGCGAACCGGATGACCACACAGATCAATGGTCTGAACACGGCTGCCCAGAACTCCAGCAACGCCGTATCCCTGGCGCAAACCGCGTCGGCGGCATTGACGCAGATCACCAACAACCTGCAGACGATCCGTCAGCTGGCCGTGGAATCCGCCAACGCCACCAACTCTTCCAGCGACCGACAGGCGCTCGATGCCGAAGTCCAGCAGGATTTGGCCGAAATCACCCGTGTCTCGCAGCAGACCACCTTCAACGGCCAATACATCCTGAACGGCACCGTTGGCAACATGTCGTTCCAAGTGGGCGCCAACGTCGGCCAGACCATCTCCATCGACCTGAGCCAGGGCACCCAGGCCACCCAGATGGGCGCGGTCGCGACGGCGTCGCAAAACGTGAGCAGCGCGTTCAGCACACCTGCGGGGCTGACCTTGGCCTCAGGCGACCTGACCGTGCAGTTGGGCTCGGGCACCGCAGTGAGCGTCGCAGCCGGCAACTACACCAGCGCTTCCAGTCTGGCCACCGCGATCAATACGGCAGCGACCACGGCCGGCTTCTCCGGCACGCTCGCCACGGTGAACGGTAGTGGCGAACTCGTGTTCACCAACAGCAACACCACCAACGCGATCAATTTCGCCGGCAGTGATGCAAGCACCCTGGGCATTCCGTCATCGGTTGCTGCCAACGGCGGCACGGGCACCAGCACCGGCGTCAACGCAGCCGTGACCGCACCTGCCTCGTCCAGTTCGTTGACGTTGGCAGCCGGCGGCTTGACCATCAACGGCACCGCCATCACGGGAACCTTCGCCAGCGCGCAGGCGCTCTCCGACGCCATCAATGCCGCGGGCATCCAGGGCGTGTCCTCGTACCTCGACAACAGCGGCAACCTCGTGCTGCAGACGAATGGCACGGCGACGGACGGCGTCGCAGCGGATGGCGATTCGATCAAGGTTGGTGGTACCTCGGCGGTGGCCACCGCGTTCGGCACGACCGTGTACAAAGACGCCAAGGCGTTGTCCAATGGCGACGGTACCGGGGTGAACGTCCTGACCGTTGCGGGCGCCAACGATGCCATCAACCGCATCGACTCGGCCCTGGCCTCCGTCAGTGCGATCGCCAGCCAGCTGGGCGCCATGCAGAACCGCTTCCAGTCGGCCATCTCCAGCGCGCAGACCGTGTCGCAGAACCTCTCGTCCGCACGCAGCGGCATCCAGGATGCCGACTTCGCGGCCGAGACGGCGGCGATGAGCCAAGCGCAGATCCTGCAGCAGGCAGGTATCTCGATGCTGGCCCAGGCAAACGCGCAACCCCAGTTGGTGCTGAAGCTCCTGCAGTAAGCGGCAACAAGGTACCGCCGGCGGCACACACGCCGCCGGCGGCTCCGCCGGGAACGAAAAACGAGTTCACGTCACGGTTCGATGCGCATCGCGTGGGTGGTACACAACTTGCTACCACCCGTGAACCAGACATTTTTCCCTCACGGTCTCAAGCGGACGTCCCAACATGACCAGCGTAAGCTCCAGCTCCGATCCCCTTGCCAGCCTGCTGAGTTCACTCGGTTCGCTCGGCGCCGGATCTTCCGGCAGCTCGGGCTCGACAAGTTCCGGCTCGGCGACCGGCGGCCTCATCAGCGCACCCGGCATCGGCTCCGGGTTGAACGTCGACAGCATCGTTTCGCAACTGGTGAATGCCGAAATCCAGCCTGCGCAGAACCAGATCAACAGTCAGCAGGCCAGCATCAGCGCACAGACTTCGGCACTGGGCACCCTGAAATCGTTGTTGTCATCGCTGCAAACGAGTTTGTCCACGCTGGCCGACGGCAGCGCCTTCACCCAATACACCGCGACTTCCAGCGACACGAACGCGTTCAGTGCGACGGCCGGTGCCAGCGCTATGCCTGGCAGCTATCAGATACAGGTGCAGCAATTGGCTGCGCCCCAGAAGCTGACGTCCGCCGCCTATGCGAGCGGCGCGGCGGTGGGCACGGGCACGCTCACGCTTTCGGTGGGCAGCCAGTCGATCAACATCAACATCGATTCGACCAACGACACCCTGGCCGGCATCAGCGCCGCCATCAACGGTGCCAGCGGCAATCCCGGGATCACCGCCACCATCGTGCACGCCACCGACGGCGACCATCTGGTGCTGACCTCCACCCAGACCGGCGTCGCCAATGCCTTCAGCATCAGCGAGAGTGGCGGTAACGGCGGCCTCTCGGCGTTGACCTGGGATGCATCCACCGCCAGCGGCAACCTGACGCTGCAGAGCGCGGCAGCCGATGCGAAGGTCAACATCGACGGATTCACCACGACCTCGTCCACCAACGTGATGTCGGGAGCGATCGATGGCATCACCTTGAATCTGTCCGGGCTCACGCCATCGGGCCAGACCGACACCCTGACCGTCGGCAACGATGTCAACAGCATGCAAACCGTCGTCCAGGGCTTCGTGACCGCGTACAACAACTACGTCCAGGGCGCCGCGCAACTCGCCAGCTACGATCCCACCAGCAATACGGCCGGCCCTTTGCTGGGCGATTCCACCCTGTCCAACATTATGTCAGCCTTGGCGATGACACTCTCCGGCTCGGCAGGCAGCAATGCCGCCGGCGGCCCGCGAACGCTCGCCGCCATTGGTATCACCCTGCAGGCAGACGGCACCCTGCAACTCAATTCGAGCACGTTGGACAACATGCTGGGAGCGGATCCGTCGCAGGTGGCCGCGCTGTTCGGCGGCACCTCCGGCTATGCCTCGCAACTCAACAACCTGCTGAATGGCTACCTGCAATCGGGTGGCCTGCTCGACATCCGCAACCAGAGCCTGAATGCCCAGAGCCAGCAACTGGCCCAGCAGCAGACCCAATTGAACCAGCGCCAGCAGGCCATCCAGGCCCAATACATGGCCGAATTCACCCAGCTGGATGTAACGATGGCGAAGATGAACCAGACGAGCAGCTTCCTGACTTCGCAGCTCGCGATGTTGCCCAACGTGAGCCAGTCCAACGGCAACAAGAGCTGATACGCCTGCTCCCGGCACGAATCCCACAATGACCAACTACCAATCCAACCAGGCACTGAGCCAATACGGTCGCGTGCACACCCAGGGCGGCATCGAAGCGGCCAACCCGCACCAGTTGGCCAAGATGCTGTTCGACGGCGCCCTCAGCAGCATCGCCGGCGCCCGCGGACACATGCAACGCCGCGAAGTGGCCGCGAAGGGCGAATCGATCTCACGCAGTCTCGGCATCCTGAGCGGCCTGCGGGTCAGCCTCGACTTCGAACGCGGCGGCGAACTGGCCGAACGTCTGGATGGTTTGTACGAATACATGGGCCATCGGCTGGTCTACGCCAACCTGCACGACGATGTTGCCGCTCTCGACGAGGTGGCGGACCTGCTGCGCCCGATCCGCGATGCCTGGGCGCAAATCCCCGCCGGCTTGCACGATCCGCGGCGTGCGGCGGAAGCAGCCTGATGATCTCTTCACCATGAACTCGCCACTTGCCGAAGTGCTCGATCTGACCCGTGCCATGCTGGCCGCAGCGAGGACCGCAGACTGGACGGGCTTCGGCCGCCTGCAGGAGCGCCGCGCGCAACTGCTGAAACCGGATCTTTACATGCATGCGGATGCGCCAAGCTTGTTGCCGCAACTGAACGAGGCACAAAGAGAACTGTCGGCGGAAATCGCCTCGGCACACGCCGAGGTACGTCGCAACCTGCTCGACTCGCAACGCGGCTATGCGGCGGCCAGCGCGTATCTGGATGCCGCCCAGGACTGAAGCCGTCACGGCGCGCAGCAATCGCGGCGATGATCGCCCCGGCCGGAGCAGATTCCAGCATGCATGCAGACGTTGCAACGCTCCGCCACGCCCTCGCTACAATCCGGCAGCAGGCGCGTCCGACCACGATTCCCCACGAGGACACCCGCGATGACCCTGGATTCCTGGCAGTCCTTCGGTGAGCGTATCGCCTGGGAAGGCGCCTTGCAGGTTTCATGCGAGCCACTGGACGCACCGCTCGAAGTGCCTCGGCGCGCCCGGTTGGAACAACTCGACGCCGGTGTCCTGGCGACGCTGAACATCTTGGCCGAACGCAGCGGAGAACCGCCTGCGGACGAATCCGTTGCAGCCGCTCTGACGCGCATCGATGCAAAACTCGATGTCCTGCTGGAGATGTTCAATCGACACCTGCTGGGCCATGTGCAGTTGCCGCCGCGGCGCAAGGTGCGCTTCAACCAGCGCGGAATCCTCATCGAGGGCTGGGCGTCGCCCGCGCCGGGGACGCGCATGCTGGTGTGCCTGCACTTCGACGCTTGCATCGGCTTGCCGCTGGAACTGCCCGGCGTCACCGCGGCCGCGCCACCGGGGTCGGGCGGTTTCGTCGCTTTCGAAGGACTGGACGAAGACATCCGCCAGGGTATCGAACACCTGGTTTTCCGCCAGCACCGCCGACAGTTGGCCGAGGCACGCCGCGAACCGCATTCCGTGCCGCCGCAGCAAACGCGCGATTGATCCATTACTTTCGGCACAGGCTGCGCACGTCACTGCATCGGACGAGGCGCGTCGGCCGTTTGGCTCGGCCGCTCGCAGCGACAACCCCCATCACAGTCGGGAAATCGTGTCACTCGTGCAATGCGATCGTGAAGGTTTTGCAGTTTCATGTGCTTGTCGGAATCTTGTCAGCACCACGCCGGATTCCTGTCGCACATGGCACGGAATGTGAATGGGCCCCTAACGTGTCCAATAACAATTCTGCTGCCAGGGATCTTTCGCACATCATGCACGCCTTCCCGGTTTTACTTCTCGAATCCGACACGACTCGTGCAACCACCATTGGCTCGTATCTCGAAAGCATCGGATACTTTCCACTCAATCCCGATTCAACCCACGCGCAGGACGATGCACTGAACTGTTGCGCCGTGTACGTCGGCCCTAATGAGGCCGTATCGGCAGTGCAGACGCGCCTCGATCTGCTCGACGAACGCCGCCGCTCGGTACCGTTGCTGGTCAGCGCGGACTCCCCCGACCTGCCTGCCTTGCTCCGCTTGGGTGTCGAGGTCCGCACGGTCGGAGCCCCGAATGATCTCGATTCGCTGGGCGACGCGCTGCGCATTTGTGCACCGCGCACCGTCGGCAGTCGCTCCACGGACGACCGTCGCTTTGTCGGCAATTCTGCCCCGGTGCGCTTGTTGCACAGCCTGATCCGGAGGGTGTCACCGTTCGATTCCAGCGTGTTGGTGCTGGGCGAGTCCGGCACCGGCAAGGAACTGGTGGCGCAATTCATCCACGAATGCTCGCCGCGGCGGGACAAACCGTTCATTGCGATCAACTGCGGCGCGATCCCGCCGGATCTGCTTGAAAGCGAGCTGTTCGGTCATGAGAAGGGCGCATTCACGGGCGCCATCAGCACCCGCAAGGGCCGCTTCGAAATGGCCGAAGGCGGCACCCTGCTGCTGGACGAAATCGGCGACATGAGCCTGCCGATGCAGGTCAAGTTGCTGCGTGTCCTGCAGGAGCGCTGCTTCGAGCGCGTCGGCGGCAACAAGTCGATCCGCTGCGACGTGCGCATCATCGCCGCGACGCATCGCAACCTCGCCCAGTCCATCCAGGACGGCAGGTTCCGCGAGGACTTGTTCTATCGTCTCAACGTGTTTCCGGTCGAATTGCCGCCACTGCGCACCCGCAGAGAGGACCTGCCGGTGCTGATCGAAGAATTCAACCAGCGACTGCAATACCGTGGACTGCTGCCCGCCCGCCTGACCCAGGAGGCATTGCATGCCCTTTCCGGTTATCCATGGCCCGGCAACGTGCGCGAACTCGGCAATCTGATCGAGCGCTTGGCGATCCTTTATCCCGCGGCTCCGGTGCGCGTCGCAGACCTGCCGGCGCAATACCGCGAACCGCGCAAGCTCGAGCTGTTCGGGGTGTCACCGCAGTCTGGTGCGTCGATCGACGACGGACAGGAGGTCGCTGCGGCCGCCGGCGAGGGTGCCGAGCCGTTGCTCGACGGCGGACTCAACCTGCGTGACCATCTCGCCGACATCGAGGTCGGCCTGATTCGGCAGGCGTTGGCCGCCTCCGATGGCGTGGTCGCACATGCGGCCAGGCTGCTGAGCATGCGCCGCACGACGCTGGTCGAGAAGCTGCGCAAGTACCAGCTTCAGGCCGATGCCACTGCCGGGTGATTACACGCGGCAGTGGCGTTCTGGCTCCGATCATTCAAGCGGGCTGCACTTGGGTCCGACTGGTTGTGCAGGTTCTTCGGGAATAAGCAAGGCGGCGAAGGCGCCGGCAAGCCATCGCTCGCCGGCACGTGGCATACGGGGGCGCGTTACGCCGTCGGGCAGACGTTCTCGAGCGTCGAGATGCCCAACGCCCAGGTCTTGACCTCGATCTGCTGGATCGGCTGACCGTCATAGGCGTTGACCAGTTGCCAGTCGTGCGGTCCCAGGCGCTCCAAGCCGATCTTGCATTCGGAGTAGTGCTTGAACACGCCGTTGGTCAGGTAACGGATGACCAGCGAACCCTGCCCGTCGCGCGATGCAATCGAACCGCGCAGGAAGATCGCCTTCACACCCTGACCTTGGCCGAGCACCACGCCATCCTGGCTTTCGATGCTCGCGAGCGGGTACACCTGTCCCGAATCGGCGGTGGGAGCGCTCGCAGAATTCGCAGTGGTTTCCAGGTAGATGCCGCGGACGGTGGCTTGCGCATCCACCATCAACTCGAGGCGGCTGACGCTGGCATCGCGGTCATTGGTCACGACGGCGAGCGGCACGGCGGTCACCCCGGCGGGAAGCGTGGAGGCCGTGGCGGAGACGGCCGAGCCGACGAGCAGCGCGGCGGCGAGGGTTGAGGCGAGGAGTCGTTTCATGGAGAGCGTGGACCTGGAGGCGAATCGGTGGACCGGAAAGTGGTCGTAGGAATCGGATCGCCCGCGGCCGCAGTGCCTCATGCATAACCGGTGCCGAGGTGGCGCGGACGCATTGAAAGCTGCGGATAGGCGGGGATGCTGCAGTTCCTGCAGCGGGGGAGAAGGCGTTCCTGCCGCGCCTGGCGCGGCGGCGGATCACGGCTGATCGTGATGCTGGATTTTGAACAGGGTTGAGGGCGGACGTTGCACAGCCTTGAAACACTGCGCGAACTTGGCCGCGTGACTCGTGTTGCTGCGGCGCAGCATAGTGGATCGGCAAGGAGTGCGCAAGCTTCCGGGTCGCACTTTTTGACCCATATCACACCATTGGCGGAGAGGTCGACCGTTCGGTCTGGCCGGCGGGAGTCGCTGCGCGGGTCCTGCGCTGCGCGTGGACTTCATGAGTTGCATTGGTTCAAAGCGTCTTTCGTCCAGAGCGTAGACACCAAGCGTCGAAGTTGAAGGACAACGGCGCGGCGCTTTGACTCGTGACCTGCGGTCACGTAGCCTGTCGTGAGCCTGTCGAACGGGCTCAGCGCGAACAGTATCTTGCTTACCGCTCCCGGCGCGCAGCTGACGGACCCGGCATCGTTCGTTTCGCCGCTGTCCCCAGCCACTGCTGCAATTCGTCGGCAAACTGCCGGCTCGCGCGGTTCAGGGCCTTGACGCCGCCCGCCGCATCCGCGCTGGGTGCCTGTTCCCGAACGTGGAAATGCCGTTGCGCGACGGCGTTGCCATCTTGCGTGTCGACCAGCGTCGCGGTCGCGTCGAGCACTCCATAGCTTTGCTGCGGGCTCGTGAACATCTGGCTGAAATCATCCAGCCGGATGTGCAGACTGAGGTCCGCCTTTGCCGGGCTGGCGGGTCCGAGCACCAACCGCCATGCACCGTCCGCGGCCAAGGTGTTCTGGATCATTTGCTCCAGCATCCGCGCGGGAGGCGCGACCCAGTCCGACAATGCGTACGCCGCAATCTGGTCGTCGTGCTTGTAGTCGAGCCGGTAATAGAGGTCGGTGCCCTGCAACCATGGCGGCACGTCGATGCGGGTCACCTCAAGGATCGAGCCGGCTTCGGAGGTTGCGGGCGCGTGTTGCGCCGCCGGTGCCGCCGATTCCCCGAGTGTGTAATGCTTGGGGAATACCTGTTTCGAAGCCTGCGCGCAGCTTGCGAGCAACAGCACGCAGGCACAGGCGGCGAGCGCTGTTTTGAACAAGCAGGCTTTGATCAGGCACGTCCTATTCATGGCCGGGATTCTCCTGTTCGCCGCGCTTGAAACCGGGTTCGCCGGGACCGGGCGGAGGTTTGGGTGGGCCGAAGATCAGGCTTTGCGGCTTGGCCTTCAATTCGCGCAACAGTTCGTCGAGTTGCCGCGACGTGCGCAGCAGGTTCCGGCTCAGTGCATCGAAATTGGGCACGGTTTGCCGGTTCAGTTTTTCGCTCAGTTGCCGGCTCGAACGCGCGAGCGCCTCGACGGATGCCTCAAGCTGCGCTGCGTTGCGGATCGTCGGTTGCGCGTCGCGGACGGCTTTGTCGGCGTCGGCCAGCAATGCGTGGCTCTGGGTGACGCTGCGCTGCACGTTTTGCACCAGCGCCGGCAGTTGCGCTTCGATCGTGGCGAGCTGACGGGTGACCGCGTCGATCTGCTGCAGCGATTTGGCGACGTGTTCACGGTTGCTCGCGTCGAGGATCTTGTTCGCGCTCGTCAGCAGCTCATGGATTTGCTGCATGTCCGCGCGCGCGGAAGTCATCAGCGATCCGATCAGCCCCTCGCGCATCGGAATGCGTGCCGGATGCCTGGGGTCGGTCGCGAGCGGCGCGTTGCTGCCCTTGCCGAGCTTCAATTCCAGCACGCTGCCGCCGGTCAAACCCTGCATCGCGACCTCGGCATAGGTCGCATGAGTGACGTAGGTGTTCGGTTTGAGGTTGATCGTCATCTTGACCTTGGCCCTGTCATTCGGATCGAATCCGAGCTGCGTGACATGCCCGACTTCGATGCCCTTGAACTCGACCTTCGATTGCGCCGACAGCCCTCCCACCGACTGGCTGGTGACGATCTCGTAGACCAAGGGTTCATTCTGCTGATTCGACAGCCAGTAATAGACCAGCACCGCGCCCAGCGAAAACACCACCAGGAAACTGACGGCGATGATGGCGTGGGTGCGGTTCTCCATGGCTAACGGGCCTCGTTGATCGTCACGTTGCGCAACCGGTCCTCGCCCGGCCGCGAGCGGAAGAAATCCGCGATGAACGGGTGCTCGAACCGGGCCACTTCCTCCAGCGTTCCGACAGTGATCAACTTCCCGTCGGCGAGGACCGCGATGCGATTGCTCAGGGCGGCGACGCTGTAGATGTCATGGGTGATCATCAGCGCCGTCAGATGCAACTCAGCGTGCAGTTGCCCGACCAGCGTGTCGAATTCCGAAGCCGCAGCGGGGTCGAGCGCGGAGGTGGGTTCGTCCAGGAACAACAGTTCCGCTTCCAGCATCAGGGCGCGCGCCAGCGCTGCCCGCTTGGCCATGCCGCCGGACAATTCGTATGGGTATTTCCAGGCGTCTTCGGGCGCAAGGCCGACCATGTGCAACTTCAGCGCGATGCCTTCGCGCAGCATGTCCTCGTCGACCTTGAGGCCCTCCTTGCGCAATTCGCGCACCGGAAAGGCGAGGTTGTCGTACACCGTCATCGCGCTGAACAGCGCGGACTGCTGGAACAGCACGCCCCAGCGGCGGCGCAGCAGCCGCGCTTCCCACGCTTCGAGCTGGTTGATCGTCTGGCCCAGGACCCGGATTTCGCCCTCGTCCGGCGGCAGCAGCCCGATGATCTGCTGCAGCAGGGTCGTCTTGCCTGACCCTGACGCACCGATCACGGACATCAATTCGCCGCGCCGGACTTCGAGATCGATGCCTTCGTGGACGGGCTGGCCGCCGAGCCGCTTGTGCAGGTTCTTCACTTCGATGACCGCTTCGCCGGTTTCGGTATTCATCGCGGCACCGTCACAGCAGTCCGACGTTGGTCAGCAACGCGCCCGAACTGGCGTCGAAAACCAGGATCAGCGTCAGGCTGACCACCACCGACAGCGTCGTGTTGCGGCTCAAACCCGCCGTGTTAGGCGGGGCGGTCATGCCGAAATAACAGCCGATCAGCGCGATGGTCAGGCCAAATAGCGCACCCTTGCCGAGACCAATCCAGAAATTCACGATCTGGACGCTCTCCGGCAATTTGGAGAGGAACAGCTTGTAGCCGACGCCGAGGTCCAATTGCCCGGTGAGCGCACCGCCGAACAGTGCGGCGATATCCGTCCAGACCACCAGCAACGGCACGCTGATGGTGGCGCCGACCACCCGCGGCAGCGCGAGCCGCAAGCTGGGCGAGGATCCGAACGCCCGGAGCGCGTCGTATTCGCCGGTCAGGTGCATGGCACCGATCCCGGCAGTGATCGCCGAACCCGAGCGTCCGGCCAGGATCAGCCCGGCAATCACCGGCCCCAACTCGCGCAGCACCGCGAGTCCCATCATCTGGATGATCATCATCGGAGCACCGAACTGCTGCAGTGTCATGCCGATCTGGATGGCCATCACGACGCCGATCGCGAAGCCGACCAGACCCAGCAGCAGCATCGGTGCGGCGCCGACGTGGAAGATGGTGGCCGCGATTTCCCGCACCGGAATTTGACGCGGATGGCGCACGCAGTAAGCCACCTCCACCATCAATTGTCCGACCAGCAACAGAATGCCGCCGACGACCCGGACGAAGCCGAGGACGCCTTGCTGGACGCGTTCGATCGCCTCATCCAGCCGATGAGGAACCGGCGGAGCGGGGAAACTGGTGTCCTGGAGCCAACTGAACCAGTGCCGGTGATCGTCCTGGCATTCGAACCGGTCCGGCAATTGCCGGCCCCAGACGTCCCACAGCAGGCGGGCTCCCGCGCTGTCCAGCGCCTCGACCTGCTTGAGGTTCCAGCCGTAGGCACGCGGGGAATCGAGTCCGCCAAGTTCGCGTGCGAGGCGCCGGCGCCGACGGGCGTCCAAAAGCAACTTCCACGAACCCGCCAAGCTTATCTCGGCGTCGTTCTCGCGCTTCCATGTTGCGTCGGACGAAGTTGTTGCCATCAGCGGTACAGCCGGACGATGCCCCTCGTATGGTGGTTGGCATGAGCCTAGCCGGGCATTCGTATTTGCCGCATGAAGGAATCCGGAACGCTCGAATGCAACGGCCCGTCAGTGCGACACGTCTTCCAGCCGGCGGCCGCTGGTACGCGGGCCCAGCAGCGCGATCAAACCCGCAATGAGTCCGGTAATCCCGATGCCGAGGAACCCGATGAAAAACGAGGTGGCCCCGATCACGGTGGGCAGAAGCAACGCGCCCACCGCGCCGCCCCCATGGCCGATGCCGTCGGAGAGCGAAAAACCGCTCGATCGGGCGCGGGTGGGGAAGAGTTCCGCCGTGTAGGTGTAGGCGACCTGGAGGTAGAGTCCGAGCGCGAGTGACGCCAAGAAGGAGCCCAGCGTCAAAATCGCATTGCTCGCCATGCTGCCGATCAGGATCATGCCGGCCAGCCAAACGATCGTCGAGCCGAAGATCAGGAGCCGGCGTTCCACGCGATCGGCGATGACGGCCATGATGATCGCACCTACCGGGTATCCGACGGCGCCGATGCCGAGGAACAGGATGGAATCGGCGATGCTGGTGCCGTGCGCGCTGAGCAGCGAGGCGGCATCGCCCAGAAAGGCATAATTGCCGATGTACCAGAAGAACCACATCGCGACGAGCACGCCGAGACGCGTGCCGTAGGGACGCGCAAACAGCGCGCGATACGGGAAAGTGTGGTGCTCGGCGGAAACTTCGGTGATCTGGGGCTCCGCGAGCGGGATGCCGCGTCGTGCCGCGCCTTGTTCCATCTGCCGGACCACCTTGTCGGCTTCGTCGAGCCGGCCATGCAGCGCGAGCCAGCGTGGCGATTCCGGCAGCTTGAACCGCGCGACCACGCCGATGGTGGCGATCAGCCCGCCGAGCACGAACATCAGGCGCCAGCCGTAGGAAAAATTCGGCACCAGCGCGAGCGCGACGAACGGCGTCACCGCCTGGCCGAGGATGCCGACCAGGAAGGTGAGGGTCGATATCCGGCCGCGCCTGCGCGCGGGTGCGAGTTCGCCGATGTAGGTCGAGACGAGGTTCAGATCCGCGCCGACGCCGATCCCGGTCACGAAACGCCAGATCGTGAGGGTCACGACACCGGTCGCCGTCGCATCGAGGAACGATCCGATCGCGGTGATGGTGAGCGTCGCGATCAGCACCCGGTAACGGCCAAGCCGATCCGAAATACCGCCGATGACGATCGAACCGACCGCGTACCCGACCAGCCCCACCGCGAGGGCGACGAACAGCGCCTCGGAACCCGTCAGCCGGAATTGCTTCGCGATGGCCGGCATCGTGTAGCCGATGTCGGCGATGTCGAAGAACGTGAAGAAGTAGCCGATGCCGATGATGGCCAGGTACGAGCGCGGCAGGGTCCAGACCGGGATGCGGTCCATGCGCGCGAGGATCGAGTCGGTGCTCAATCCGGCGCTGGCTGTGCCGCCGTCGGTTTCGTTCCCGGACGTCATGGTCGCACTCCTGCACGTGCGTCGAACGGTCACGATGGTGCAGCCTGCAGCTCCACCTACATCGCGCGTCGCCGATCATACGCTGTCGGCCCAGTTTGGCCGGGTGTCGCCGCGCGGCCGCTGCATCATCAGAGAAGGGACCGTGCAAGGCCATTCCCGCAAGCTTGTTTGGGGATCTGCGGGTCAATGTCGCTCGCGGCGACGTCGGCTCTGTCGCGCAAAGGCCCACCCGTCCCACACGATTTCAGCGCATTCTGCCGCCTGTCGGGAGGACGCTACCGTTCGTCGGAAAAATGGCCCGTTTCGTGATGCTGGTCCGGTTCGTGCTTCCCGGTCTGCGTTATCAATGCGGCACAAATCACGGGGCACAGGGGCATCACGATGGATCGACTTTGCGTCAGGTGTGTTGCTGCGCGCTCGTCGCGCGTGCGCTGCGAAAAGCGCGCAGCGAAGGGCTTCACGCTCGTCGAGTTGATGATCACGATCGCAGTGGCGGCGGTGCTGCTGGCCATCGCGGTACCAAGCTTCACGCGATTGATGGCCAACACGCGCCAGACCAGCGCGACCAATTCCCTGCTCCAGGCGTTCGAGTATGCGCGCAACAGCGCACTGCGCGAAGGGCAGTCGGTCACGGTGTGCCCGATTGCCACTCCCACCGACACCAGTTGCTCCACAGACTGGAATACCGGCTGGGGGGTGATCTCGGCGCCTGCGGGTGCGGCGTCGGTGCTGCTGACCAGCGGCAACCTCGGCGCGTACGGTGTGACCGTCAAGTCCAGCGGCGGCACGGTCCCGCTCGTGTTTACCCCGCGCGGCCTGGTGACCGGGCTGCCCATCGCCACTGGCATCGATCTTTTCATCTTCTGCGACGATCGCGGCGCTGCGTATGCGCACTCGGTGGTCGTGAACACGGGCGGCTACATCCAGACCTCGCAGACGCCCGGGGTGGATCCCGACGGCAATCCGTTGACCTGTCCCTAGGCACGCGGCCATGCGCAAGAACATTTCGGGTTTCAGCCTGCTGGAAGTGCTGATCGCGGTCGTGGTGGTGTCGCTCGGCATGCTGGGCGTCGGCGCCGCACTGGTTACGGTGCATCGGACCACGGCAAGCAGTTACCTTCAACAGCAGAGTGCGCAGCTCGCCAGCGACATCATCGAGCGGATGCGCCAGAACGTCAGCGGAGCACAACTCGGCGACTACGACATTGCCTACACCGGCGGGGCCGTCACCGCACCCGCGGTCATGTGCGATCCGACGGGCGCCGCCTGCACCGCCGCACAGCAGGCGGCGTACGACCTGTGGCAGTGGCTCAACGGCATGAACACCTTGCTTCCGGGTGCCAGTGCAAACGTCGCGGTGGCCCTCACGGGCACCGGCAGTTACGAAGCGACGGTAACGGTCAGCTACAACGACGCGCCCGCCGCGACGGCACTGAAATCCGCTGCGACGCGCAACACGGTCCAGTTGGAGACGCTGCTGTGAAACGCGCCTTCCATCGTGCCGGCGGTTACACGCTCATCGAGCTGATGATTGCCATGGCGCTGGGACTCATCGTGGTCGCGGGCATCCTCACGGTGTTCATGGCGTTGCAGCAGGTTTACGGCACCGCGCTCGCGCAAGCCCGCGTGCAGAACGCCGGCAACGCCATCAGCGCGATCATCTCGCCGGCGATCCGCGGCGCGGGTTTCGGCGGTTGCGGCAGGCTGATTCCCACTTCGCTCAATATCGCTTCCACCCAGCAAGCCGTGGTCAACAATTACGGCTTCGCCGTGCAGGGATTCGATTACACCGGCACGGCCGGCACGGGCACCTACGCGATCGCGGCCGACGACGCGGCCGACGACGCCAACGTCAACGACTGGGCGCCGGCGCTGGACGCGTCCTTCGCACCTTCGATCGTCCCCGAACCCGGCAGCGACGTGCTGGTGGTTTCCGGTGAAATGCCCGGTACTGCGCCCGCCGGCGTGAACACGATCAACGCGGGCGCCGACAACTTCACCGTCACGGACAATCCGCTCAGCAACGTCGTCGCGACCCTCAACGGCGAAGGACTACCCGCGCCCGCGGCGCTTTCCGATTGCGCCAAGTCGGTCGTGTTCATGGCCACCGCGGTCACGGGAGCGGGCGCCGGCGTGACGATCACGCACGAAACGCCGGCGAATCTCCAGGCGACGTTTCAGCCCAGCTTCGCGCCCGGCGTGCAGTTCGTGCCCCTGCAGCAGGCCGTTTTCTACGTGGCTGCGAGCGCCGGCGGCCAGAGCGCGCTGTACAAGGCCATATACGTCGACGGGAACTGGGTCGCGACGCCGATCGTGCCGGGCGTGGAAAACATGCAGGTGATGTACGGCGTCACCAGCGGCGGCGACATCCAGTGGCTGCCGGCGAGTGCCGTCGCGGCCGCCAACGAGTGGCCCGACGTCACCTCCGTGCGGATGGCCTTCCTGATCGAAGGTGGCATGGGCTCGAACCGTTTCGCGTCGCAGGCCACGTTCGACGTGCTCGGCACCACGGTCGGGGTGCCCAAGGACACCCGGCTGCGGCACGTCTATCAATTGACCGTGAGCCTCAGGAACGTATCGCTATGAACACGCCTTCCTTCGTTCGTCGTGCACGACAGAGCGGCCTCGCCTTGCTGATCGGGCTGGTGTTGCTGATCGTGCTCAGCATCACCGCACTGGTCGCGATGCAACTGGTCGCCAACCAGAACCGGGTCGCCGGCAACGCGTGGGGACAGGACATGGGCCGGGCGACGGGCGAGGGCGCGTTGGGCTATGCCGAAACCCAACTGTTGAACGGAGCCGTGCTCGAGGACTTCGCAGCCAACACCAACGGCGCCTACACCTTTGACGCGATGAACGTGCCGCAATGGGCCGAGCCAGCTTCGACCTTCCCGTGGACCGGTTCCGACGTGCTGGGCGGCGGATCGACCTTCAACAATTCCCAATATCCGAAATCCACTGCGGCGGTGGTCGCCGAGCAATTGCCCTCGGTGGCGAAACCGGGCCAGTCCATGTGCAGTTCTTCGTATGGGTGCAATGGGGGGTTGTTGCAGGTGTTTCGCATCACCGCGAAAGCGGTCGGACCCGACGGCAAATTGCCGGTGATGTTGCAGGCCACGTCGGTGCAATAGCGTTCAGGGGAAGCGGCGATGACACTCAAATCCTTGCGCAATTTCCTGTTGGCCGCGGCGCTGAGCCTAGGCGGCGGCATGCTCGGCCCCGCGCCGATCGTCGTCGTTGCCGCGGCGGCGACTCCGACGCCGCTCGCGATTTCGCAAGTCCCGCTCACGGTCGCGATGCCCGCGCACCCGCAAGTGTTGTTCGCGATCGGCAATTCGCAATCCATGGACGGCGACCTGAGCGGCGCGATCATGACGGGCTCCGGCGTGACGAGTTCGGGCAATGCCTCGCTGACCAATTCCAGTTCGCCCGTGAATTACACGGTGCCTGCCGGCTTCACTCCGCCGGTTTCCGGCTATACCGGTCCGACCGCGCCCTACACGGTCCTGAGCGGGGGCACCGAGTATGACAACAGCGCCAGCCGCCTCAACGTGGCCAAGGCGGCGATGACTGCCATCATCACGGCCTACGCGCAGAACACCCAATTCGCGCTCGAGGATTACAGCGTTGGCTCCGCGCTTTACAGCACGTGGGTCTATCAAATGTCCGGGCCCGGCGGATTCACCTTCAGCACTACCAACACATCACCGCCTGCGGGTTTCGAATACGTCCCGAATCCCTGCTACCAGTACACGACTGCCTCGGCCACGGTGAAGAGCAATTGCACTGCGATCGCACCGCTTTATGCGGCCGGCGTGCTGGCGGGGAACCAGTACATGCTGGTCCAGAACTCCAGTGACGACGCCGACGTCAACGACGTGTTGTACTGGACCGGAGGGACGGCTGCATTCGTCGACTATGGCACGAGAAGCAATCCGAATCCCTATCCACCCTACTTCACCCTCAGCAATTACAACAATGGCGGCGTATCGATAAGCTATGCGAGCGTTTTGCCGACCAGTGGCATAAAAGAGACAGGCCCGACCAACGCAGGTTTCGTGCCGTACTCGGACCAGGTGTTCTACGCACAGCGTGGCTTTGGCTATTACTCGAATGCTTCGGCCACGACCGGCAACATCGTGGTGCCGATGCAATCCACCGGCTCCACCCAGGCGCAGGTGAATGCCATCCTCGCGACCTTTGCACCCGCGTTGGCGCCGGAGACCAACAACAGCAGCACCAAGGAAATCAAGGCCGCGGCCGTGCAATCGCCGCTGGCGGGATTGTTGCAGAAGGCCAAGAGCTACATGGCGGGCGTGACCAAGCCCAGCGGCTGCACCCAGCAATATGTCATCCTGATTTCCGATGGCCTTCCCACCGAAGATCTCAACGGCAAATCCTGGCCGCCGCTGGGCAGCGCCGCGGCCGCGGGCTACGGCGTCAGCGCCACGTTCAACTCGGATGGCTCGCTCAACGCCACCAACGACCAGGCGCTGACCGATACCATCACCGCAATCCAGGCCTTGAAGACGGCCGGCATCAATACCTACGTGGTCGGCATGGGCGCGGGCGTGGATCCCTCGGCCAATCCGCAAGCCGCCGCGACCCTGACGGCCATGGCCGTCGCCGGCGGTACCGGCAGCTACTTTGCAGCCAGCAGTCCCGCGGACCTGGTCAAGGACCTCAACAATATCCTAGTGTCGATCCAGAACGGTTCGCTGTCCAGCACTTCCGTCGCGGTCAACTCCGGCAGCCTGAATACCGACTCGATGGTGTTCCAGGCGACGTTCACGGTGCAGGATTCGCAATATCAGGACTGGACAGGCGACATCAACGCCTATCCCATCAATGCCGACGGCTCGGTTTCCACGACGTCGAGTTGGAGCGCCAAGAAACAACTCAATAACGAGGTCGTCGGGACTGGTTGGCAGAACCGCGTGATCGCGACGTTGAACCCGACGGGTGGACCGGCGGGCTACGGTGTGGGCGAACCGTTCCTCTGGACGGATCTGACCGCCACGCAGCAAGCCGACCTGACCCTGGGGAGCGATCCCGTGGTGACGCCGCCCACCCTGAGCAATGCGCAACTGCGCCTCAATTACCTGAGCGGCGACACCTCGCACGAGCAGCACAACGGCGGCGCCTTCCGCAACCGCACGGGGATTCTCGGTGACATTGTTGACAGCAACCCGCTCTACGTGAATCAGCCGCTGGGGCCGTATCTGGATGCGTCGTACCAGGCTTTCGAACAAACCTACGCGAAGACCCCACGCCCCGCAGTGCTGTACGCCGGCGCCGACGACGGCATGCTGCACGCCTTCGATCCGACCACCGGCAACGAGCTGTTCGCGTTCGTGCCCAATGCGGTGTTCGCGAACCTGATCAACCTGACCTCGCCGTTCTACAACTCCAACCACCAGTTCTTCGTTGACGGCGCGCCGCACGCGAACGACGTGCTGTTCGGCAGCGACGGCAAATGGCATACGGAACTGGTCGGCGGCGAGAACGCGGGCGGCAATTCGATTTACGCGTTGGACATCACTGACCCGCAGAACTTCACCTCCGGAACGCCGTCCGGCAACGAGACCGCCCTCGCCAACGCGGTGCTGTGGGAGTTCACCGATGCAAACATGGGCTTGAGCTACAGCGCGCCGATCATCGCGCGCATCAATGCCGATCCGGTGACCGATGCCGCCAGCGGGAAGACGGCAGCCGGTTTCGCCGTGATGTTCGGCAACGGTTACAACAGCGCGAGCGAAATGCCGTACTTCTACGCGGTCAAACCGGACACCGGCGCGATCATCGCCAAGATCAACCTGTGCAATCCCAAGGGTCTCGGCGTCAACCCCGCATGCAATACCAGCCTGCCGAACGGACTTTCCAGCGTGGTGGCCGCCAACTCCAGCGGCGTGCTGGGTTTCCCCGTCGACGAGGTGTATGCGGGCGACCTGCAGGGCAACCTATGGGCGATCGACGTCGGTGATCCCAACCCGTCCAACTGGACGGTGCGACTGCTCTTCCAGGCGCGCGACGGTTCCGGCAATCCGCAGCCGATCACCACGGCGCCGGTCGTGACCTTGAACCCGAACTATCCTGCCAAGCTGGGCCTGATGGTGTTCTTCGGCACCGGCCAATTGCTGCAGAATTCGGATTTGACCAACACCAAGACGCAGAGCTTCTATGGCGTGTGGGACAACGGTTCGACCACTCCGGCCACGCGCGCGAATCTGCAGGTGCAAACCCTGACGGCGGGAAGCATCGTCAATGCGTCCGGCGCGACCCAGAACATCCGCACCGCCAGCAGCAATTCGGTGAACTGGTCGACCCAGCAGGGCTGGTACATGGACCTTCCCCTTTCGGGTGAGCGCGTGATTTCGTCCGCGGTCATCGAGAACGGCGGAGTGGTCTTCACCACCTACACACCCCAGCCGGGTTCCGGCACGACGTGCACGGCGGGTGGCGTGTCCTGGCTGATGGACCTGGCGTATGGCAACGGCGGCCCGTTCGACAAGGCCGAGCTCGACGTCTATGGCAACGGCAACCTGAATTCGTCGAAACAGCAGTCCGGCGGCCAGAACCCGGTCGGCATGCAGTTGAGCAACAGCTATGTGCCCACACCGTCCATCGTCCACGCCTTTTTGCCGAGTGGAGTCGGGGCCCTCAAGGTCGTGAGCCAGCCCGCTCCCAACGGGGCGCCCAGCGTGGGCGCTGTCAAGGAGCGCGGGCACGGGCCCACACGCGCCGGCTGGTGGCAAATCCAATGACAGGGGATCGAGATGTACAAGCGTAATGAGCGGCAGCGCGGGTTCAGCCTGATCGAGTTGATGATCGTGGTCGCGATCATCGCACTCCTCGCGGCGATAGCGATCCCGACCTACATGAGGTACGTGCTGCACGGGCGTCGCGCGGAGGCTTACGCGCTGCTCGAACAGGACCAAGCCATGCTCGAGCGCTGCTACGCCCAGAACTTCTCGTACACACCCGCAGCGCCGGCATCGTGCCCGGCGCCCACCCAGACGTCGCAAAACGGTTATTACGTGCTTGCCGCCGCAGCTCCCGCGACGGCGATCACGGCGAGCGGCTATGTCTTGACGGCCGACGCCGTGGGGCCGCAGGCCAGGGACACGGATTGCGCTTCGTTCTCGATCACCAGCGCGAATGTGCGTACGGCCAAGAACTCCGGCGGCGCCGACAACACCAGCGTCTGCTGGGCGAAATAGCGGCGAAGAAGCTTGTCATTCCGGGGCCTTCGCCGACACCGTCGGCGACGGAACCCGGAATCCAGATCTCCTGTCTTCACAGCCAAAGCCGGATTCTGGTTCGTTCTGCAATGAAGCCGCAAACTGCCCCGGAATGACAAGGAAGATGATTGAGGACGGCGTGATTGGGTAACGAGCTGTCGCCGAGGATCGGCAACGCCGTGACTCGGCTCGTCTCAAGCTACTGTCAGCATTTGGCCCGAATGAATCAGGCGATGGCGCGAAGCACCGCGCGAGGATCCCTTTCGATGGCACGAAGCAAGGCTTGGGCTGGACCGGTCGGCGTTCTGCGCCCTTGCTCCCAGTTACGTAACGTGCCGAGCTCCACATGGATCAGCTTGGCAAACTTTGCCTGTGACAGCCCGGACGCCCTGCGGATTCGCTTTACGTCGGTCTCCCCAACTTGAAATTCGCGCGAAGGCGCGCGCTCGCCGCGTGCAATCTCGCCAGCCTCGGTCATGCTTTCGACCAGTTCAGAGAAAAGCTTCTTGTCCATTGTCACCACCTCTCGTTCAAATTGCGCAGGGTCCGTTTCTCGTCGGCCGTCAGATCATCTTTCTGTCCCTTGGCATAAATCAGCAACAGCCGGATCTGCGCAGCGCTGCTCACGTAGTAGTAGATCACGCGCGCGCCGCCTCGCTTTTCCTCGGCTTTTCGCAGGTGCACGCACCTTGCGCAAACCGTCAGTTCCTTCGATTACGTTGCCCGCCAACGGATTGGCTGCCAAGTCCGATTGGAATTCGGCGTATTCCTCAGCGGTGAGCAGTTCCAGCACTTGGCGGGTAAAAACACTGGTCTCGATGAAGATCATGGCGTCATTGTACGTCAGTGGCATACGTACGTCAATGGCGTACCATGAATGACTGCGCTGGCTTGGCATTCCACGGCCCGGAATGGTATACATTTGTATACCCATGGCGCCCACCTATTCCCAACTGCGCATTCTCACGCTCGTGCGTGACCACGTGGCGCGGCACGGCTATCCACCGAGCCTGCGCGAACTGGCCGCCGCGGCCGGAATCACGTTCGCGGCCGTGAGAAAGCACCTGCAGCGGCTGGCCGCGCAGGGACTGATCGAGCTTCCGGAACGCACCGCGCGCGGGATCCGGCTGGTCGGCGCCGCGGACGCGCCGGACCCGCGCACGCTGTCATTGCCATTGATCGGCCGGGTCGCGGCGGGTGCGCCGATCCTGGTCGAGGCGAACGTCGAGAAGCACCTGTGCGTCGATCGCGGCCTGTTCGGACCCGCTCCGGATTACCTGTTGCGCGTCGAGGGCGATTCGATGATCGACGCCGGCATCCTGGACGGTGACCTGATCGCGGTGCGGCAGACGCCGGAAGCGCGCAACGGCCAGATCGTGGTGGCGCGGGTCGATGGCGCGGTGACGGTGAAGGTGTTCCGGCGCGATCGCGCGGGCATCCGCTTGCTGCCGCGCAATCCGGAATACGCGCCGATCGAAGTCGATGCGACCCGCGAGTTCGCGATCGAAGGCCTGTATTGCGGGTTGGTGCGGAGCGCACGATGAACCTGATCGCCCCAATTCGCCAATCGGGTTTTTCCCTTCTCCCTCCGGGAGAAGGGCGCAACGCGCTGCTCCTGCTTTGCGCGAAGCGCCGGATGAGGGTCCGATCCCGCGCATGGTCAATGCGTGCAGGTGGTACTCGTCTATCGCAAGGCCGTACCCTCACCCGCCCTCCGGGCACCCTCTCCCGGAGGGAGAGGGATTCAAGTCATCTTGAAGCGCGGCTTCCGTGAACGCCGTCGTTGCCCTCGATACGCTGATCCGCGACCGCCGCGTCTGGCGCGGTCAGCCGGCGGCGCTGCCGTCCGGCGCGCAGCCGACCGGGATCGCGGCGCTCGACGCCGCATTGCCTGCGCGAGGCTGGCCGGAAGCCTCGCTCACCGAAATCCTGCTGCCCGCCGACGGCGTGGGCGAACTCGAAGTGGTGCTGTCGACGCTGTCGCGCCTGACCCGAAGCGGTCAGCGCGTGGTGGTGGTCGCGCCACCCTACGTCGTTTATGCGCCGGCGTGGCAGGCCGCGGGCGTGGATCTGGCGTGGCTGTCCGTCGTCGATGCACGGGACGGCGACATCGCCTGGGCGATGGAACAGTGCCTGCGCTCGGGAAGCTGCGCCGCGGTGCTCGGCTGGCCCGTTCGCATCGACGACCGCACGCTGCGCCGTCTGCAGGTCGCCGCCGACACCGGCCGTGCGCTCGGTTTCGTGTTCCGCGACCGTGCGGCACTGGCCAATCCCTCGCCGGCCGCGTTGCGGCTGGAAGTCGGGCCCGGCGTCCTGGACGTGCACAAGTGCCGCGGCGGCAATCCGCCCGCGCCGATCGCGTTCGCGCGGTCGTGAAGGAGTGCGTGCGATGTTGTGGGCTTGCGTATGGCTGCCGTCGCTCGCGCTGGATGCCGCGTTGCGCAGCCGCGAACCGCCCGACGGGCCGTTCGCGCTGGTCACGGGGTCGGCGCAGCAGCGCCGGCTGGTGGCGGTCGATGCGCGGGCGCGTGCGGCGGGACTGGCGCCGGGCCAGCGCCTCGCCGAGGCCGAGGCGGTGTGCCGGAACCTGCAAACCGTCGAATACGATCCGCACTACATGCAGGAGAGCCTCGCGCTGACGGCGGCGTGGGCGTACCGCTACAGCTCCGAGGTGCGCATCGATCCGCCGCGCGCGGTGGTCCTGGAGGTCGAACGCAGCTTCGGGTTGTTCGGACCGTGGCCGCGAATCGAAACGCGCCTGCGCGGCGATCTCGCCGCGCTCGGTTTCCGGCACCGGATCGCGCTGGCGCCGACACCACGCGCTGCGCGAATCCTGGCGAACATGCAGGATGGTGCGGCGGTCGCCTCGCCGGAGGATTTGCCGCAGGTTCTAGGATCCATCCCGGTTGCCCGCGCGGGCCTGCCGCCCGACGCCGCCGCGGCGCTCGCGGGCATGGGCATGCGCACGCTGGGTTCCCTGTTCGCGTTGCCGCGTGCGGCATTGCAACGGCGCTTCGGCAGCGAACTGGCCGAAGCCCTCGATCTTTTGCTCGGACGACGGCCCGATGCGCTGGCGGCGTATCGCCCGCCGGATCGTTTCGATGCGCGGATCGACTTCGGCTGCGAGGTCAAGCACCACCAGGGCCTGCTGTTTCCGTTGCGGCGGATGCTGGGCGATCTCGCGGCATATCTCGCGGCCCGCGATGGCGGCGTGCAGCGGTTCGTGATCCGGTTCGACCACGTCGACGCACCGCCCACCGACATTCCGATCGGCTTGCTCGCGCCCGAACGCGAAGCGGCGGCCTTGTTCGAGGTGGCGAAGCTCCGGCTCGAACAAACCACGCTGCCCGCGCCGGTGCTGGAACTTGGGGTACACGCCGACGCGCTGCCGCCGTTCGTTCCGGAAAGCGCGGACCTCCTGGATGCACGTGCCGCCAATGCGCTGCCGTGGCCGCAACTGGTCGAGCGCCTGCGCGCGCGGCTGGGCGAGGACGCGGTGTACGGCCTGCGCGTCGATCCCGATCCGCGTCCCGAATGTGCGTGGGTGCGCGATGGCGACTCCGGAAAAATTGAATCACCGTCGTTGCCCAGGAGGCCGACCTGGTTGTTGCCGCATCCGATTCCGCTGCGCGGTCCAACGCCAAGAATTCTTGCCGGCCCCGAACGCCTCGAAACCGGTTGGTGGGACGGCGGCGACGTGCGCCGCGATTACTACGTGCTGGAACTCGCGACCGGCCAGCGGGCGTGGGCGTTCTCTACGCCCGGCGAATGCGGTCCTTTCATGCTGCACGGGTGGTTTGCGTGAAGGCCGGGACTCGGGAAAATCCTGTAGAGCCGTGTAGCCCGGATGTAGCGAAGCGGAATCCGGGGGCTCATCCCGGATTCCGGCGCTGCGCGCCTGCATCCGGGCTACTTACGTGGCCCTGCTCTCCCGTTTCCCGTCCTTACGCCGAACTGCATTGCCTGTCCGACTTCTCGTTCGGACGCGGGGCGTCGAGTGCGCGCGAGTTGTTCGAGCGCGCCAGGCGTTGCGGCTACACCGCGCTCGCGATCACCGACGAATGTTCGCTGGCCGGCATCGTGCGGGCGCACGAAGCCGCGCGCGACACCGGCATGAAAATGATCGTCGGCACCGAAGTTCGATTGGCCGACGGGCCGAAACTGGTGCTGCTGGCCGAGAACCAGGTTGGCTACACCGCGCTGTGCAGGCTGATCACGCAGGGCCGGTACGCGTCGAAGAAGGGTACGTATCGCCTGGTCCGCGCCGATCTCGCGCGCGGCCTGCCGGGCACGCTGGCGTTGTGGACTCCGGATGCAATTCCCGATCGCGAACACGGTGCGTGGCTGAAGTCCCTGTTCGGCGAACGGCTGTGGCTGGCGGTCGAACTGGTCTGTGAAGGCGACGATGCGGCAAAGCTCGCGCGGCTGCTGGCGCTGGCTGACACACTCGGCATCCGCGCGGTCGCCGCCGGTGACGTGCACATGCACGTGCGCTCGCGACGCGCGTTGCAGGACACCCTGACCGCAATCCGCCATCGCAGGACGCTGGTCGAGGCGCGCGGACTGCTGTTCCGCAACGGCGAGCGGCACCTGCGCCGGCGCGAGACGCTGGCGGCCATTTATCCCGAAGCCTTGCTCGAGGAAACGTTGCACATTGCAGAGCGTTGCGTGTTCTCGCTGGACCAGTTGCAGTATCGCTATCCCGCCGAGCTGGTGCCGCAGGGACACACGCCGACAACGTGGCTGCGGCACCTGACCGAAGAGGGCATGCGCTGGCGCTGGCCGCACGGCGTGCCGGACGCGCTGCGCGCGCAGATCGAACACGAACTCGCGCTGGTCGCGGAACTCCGTTACGAGCCATATTTCCTCACCGTATACGACATCGTGCATTTCGCGCGATCGAAGGAAATCCTCTGCCAGGGCCGCGGTTCGGCCGCGAATTCCGCGGTGTGCTTCGCGCTGGGCATCACCGAAGTCGATCCGGCTCGGATCAATATCCTGGTCGAACGCTTCATCTCGAAGGAACGCAACGAGCCGCCCGACATCGACATCGACTTCGAGCACGAGCGGCGCGAGGAAGTCATCCAGTACATCTACGAGAAATACGGGCGCAAGCGTGCGGCGCTGACGGCGACGGTGATCTGCTACCGCGGCAAGAGCGCGGTGCGCGACGTGGCGAAAGCGCTGGGCCTGCCGCCCGATGCGGTCAACAAGCTTTCGTTCGCGCTCGGCTGGTGGAACGGCTCGTCGCCGCTGGGTACGCGCCTCGCCGAGGCCGGATTCGATCCGGACAGTCCGATCATTCGGCGCGTGCTGAAGCTCACCGCCGAATTGCTGGACCGGCCGCGGCATCTCTCGCAGCACGTGGGCGGCTTCGTGATCGCGGACGCGCCATTGCATACGCTGGTGCCGGTCGAGAACGCGGCGATGCCCGATCGCACCATCATCCAGTGGGACAAGGACGATCTGGATTCACTCGGTTTGCTCAAAGTCGATTGCCTCGCGCTCGGGATGCTCACCTGCCTGCGCAAATGCTTCGACCTGCTGCGCCGGCACCGCGGCCGCGACCTGAGCGTGGCCACGATCGAACCCGGAGACGATGCGACCTACGAGATGCTGCAACGCGCCGACACGGTCGGGGTGTTCCAGATCGAATCGCGCGCACAGATGACGATGTTGCCGCGCCTGAAACCGAAAGATTTCTACGATCTCGTGATCGAAGTCGCGATCGTCCGTCCCGGACCGATCCAGGGCGACATGGTGCACCCGTACCTGCGCAGGCGGAACGGCGAGGAGGCGGTGACGTATCCGTCCGACGACGTGCGCGAAGTGCTGGAACGCACGCTGGGCGTGCCGCTGTTCCAGGAACAGGTGATGAAACTCGCGATCGTCGCGGCCGGCTATTCGCCCGGCGAGGCCGACCAGTTGCGGCGTTCGATGGCGGCCTGGAAGCGCCACGGTGACATCGAGAAGCACCGCGCGCGCATCACACAGGGCATGCTGGCGCGCGGCTACACGCCCGAGTTTTCGGCCGAACTGTTCGACCGGCTGAAAGGCTTCGGCAGCTACGGCTTTCCCGAATCGCACGCCGCGAGCTTCGCGGTGCTGGCCTACGCCAGCGCCTGGCTGAAATGCCACGAACCGGCGGCGTTCGTGTGCGCGCTGCTGAACTCGCTGCCCATGGGCTTCTACAGCGAAAGCCAACTGGTGCAGGACGCGCGCCGGCACGGCGTGGTCGTGAATCCCGTCGACGTGCGTTGCAGCGATTGGGATTGCACCTTGAAGCCCCTCTCCCTCCGGGAGAGGGGTTGGGGCGAGGGTCCGGAATCCATGGCGCACCCGACCCGGACCCAACCCTCACCCGCCCCAACTCGCGCCATCCCTGGCGCTCGACCTTCAGGCCGGCTGGCGCCGTTCACGGCCGATCCAGTCGGACGTAGTCGGGCATCCTCTCCCGAAGGAAGAGGAGACTCAATACGGGCTCCAAGCCACGCTTCACATCAACCTGCCTTGCGGCTCGGCCTGCGGCTGATCCGCGGATTTCCCGAAAATGCTGCCAAGCGCATTCATGCGGCCCGGGAAGCCGGTGTGTTCACCGGCATCGCCGACCTGATCGAACGCGCCGACCTCGATGCACGCGAGCGCAAATTGCTCGCCGACGCCGGCGCCTTGCGCGGACTGGCTGGACACCGTCATCGCGCACGCTGGCAGGTCGCCGGCGTCGAACCGCAACGGCCGCTGTTCGGACAGGCCAGCCCCGACGAGCAAGCTGTCGCTATTGCGCCGCCAGCGATTGGTGAAAATACTCTTGCCGATTACGCCTCGACCGGCCTCACGCTGGGCGTGCATCCGGTCAAGCAGATCCGCGCGCAACTGCGCGCCCGCCGGTGCCGCCCGTCGCGTGAACTGCGCACCCTGCAGCATGGTTCCAACGTGCGCGCGGCGGGTCTCGTGACGCTGCGCCAGCGTCCGCAGACCGCCAGCGGCGCCACGTTCATGACCTTGGAAGACGAAGATGGCATGGTCAACGTGGTAGTGTGGCATGACCTCGCCGAACGCCAGCGGCAGGTATTTTTGCGGGCCCGTTTGTTGGGCGTGGACGGCCGCTGGGAGAGCATCGAGGGCGTCCAGCACCTGATCGCCAAAAGATTGCACGACTACAGCCCGCTGCTCGGCGCACTCGACAGCCGGTCGCGGGATTTCCGCTAATTAGCTTCTCCCTCTCCCTTCGGGAGAGGCGGCCGCAGGCCGAGCGCGCAGCGCTCCCCGATAGGGGCGGGTGAGGGTCCGCCTTTGCGCTTGTGCGGCCACAGACTTGCGGCTAACGTGCCTTTTCCAACGACTGCCGGGGATCGACGATGAATCTTCGCCTTGCAGCCTGCGCGCTGGCGCTGGCCGCCGCTTCGGGAGCCGCCATGGCCGCGCAACACCCCTTCGACGCGCACGATCTCGCGATGATGGATCGCGTTTCCGATCCGCACCTTGCGCCGAATGGCGGCGAAGTCGCCTTCACCGTGCGCAGCACCGACTGGGACGCGAACAAGGGCATCACCAGCGTGTGGTTGCTGGACCTCTCGCGCAAGGGCGCCGCGCCGCGGCGCGTCACCGACCCCAAATTGAACGCCAGCAGCCCGGCCTTTTCGCCGGACGGCAAGACCGTCTATTTCCTCGCAACCGAAAACGAATCGACGCAACTCTGGTCGGCACCCGTTGCGGGCGGCGTGCCCGCGCAGGTCACGCACCTGCCGCTCGACGTCGACAACTACAGGCTGTCCCCGGACGGCAAGTCGCTGTTGTTCTCGGCGCAGATGTTCGAGGATTGCCAGACGCTCGAGTGCACGCGCGAGCGGCTCGACGCGCAGAAGAAGGTCAAGGCGACGGGACGCCTGTACCACCGCCTGTTCGTGCGGCACTGGGATGAATGGTCCGACCACCGCCGCGGTCAGTTGTTCGTGATGCCGCTGGATGGCGCTTCCAGACCCGTCCTCTTGACGAAGGGAATCGACGGTGATGTCCCTTCGAAACCGGATGGCAGCAACGCCGAATATGCATGGTCGCCCGATGGCAAGACGGTCTATTTCGATGTGCGGATTGCGGGCAAGACCGAACCGTGGTCCACCAACTTCGACGTTTACTCGGTGCCCGCCGACGGTTCGGCTTTGCCCAGGAATCTGACGGCCGCGAACAAGGCGTGGGATGCGTTCCCGCTGCCTTCGCACGATGGCAAGACGCTTTATTACCTCGCGATGAAGGTGCCGGGTTTCGAAGCCGACCGCTTCGGCATCATGGCGATGGATCTCGCGACCGGCGCCACGCATGAAATCGACCCGAACTGGGATCGTTCCGCATTGCCGCTGGAGCTGTCGGCCGACGGCAAGACGCTTTACACCACGGTTGCCGACGACGGCAACGTCGCGCTGTACGCGATCGACGTCGCCGGCGGCAAGCCGACGAAGCTGCTCTCCGACGGCAGCGTGATGGGTTTCGACGTGGCGGGCAATCGCATCGTCGCCGCGCGCCAGGACTTCACGCATCCCACCGACCTGTACACGTTGACCGCGCAAGGCAGGCATCTCGCGCAGGTCACGCACTTCAATGCCGCGCGCCTGGCGGACATCGAGTTCTCCAGGGCGCACTGGTTCACCTTCAAGGGCTGGAACGGCGACACGGTGCATGGCTATGTGATGCCTCCCGTGGGCGCGAAGCCCGGCAAGAAATATCCCGTCGCTTTCCTGATCCACGGCGGCCCGCAGGGGGCGTGGCCGGACGAATTCCACTACCGCTGGAATCCGCAGACTTACGCGGGTGCCGGCTTCGCGGTGGTCGCGATCAACTTCCACGGATCGGTCGGCTACGGGCAGGCGTTCACCGATGCGATTTCGCAGCACTGGGGCGACCGTCCGCTGGAAGACCTCCAGAAAGGTTGGGCGGCGGCGCTGAAGCAGTTCCCGTACCTCGACGGCCACGACGCCTGCGCGCTCGGCGCGAGCTACGGCGGCTACATGGTGTACTGGATGGCGGGCGTGTGGAACCAGCCGTGGAAGTGTTTCGTCGACCACGACGGCGTGTTCGATGCGCGCATGATGTATTACGCGACCGACGAGCTCTGGTTCGAGGAACACGAGAACGGCGGCACGCAGTGGGAGCACCCGGAGAACTACGAGAAGTTCAACCCGCTCGACCACGTCAAGGATTGGCGCGTGCCGATGCTGGTGGTCCACGACAGCCGCGATTACCGGATTCCGGAGTCGCAGGGCCTCGGCGCGTTCACCGCGCTGCAGCGGCGCGGCATCCCCAGCGAGTTCCTCAACTTCCCGGACGAAAACCATCTGGTGCTGAAGCCGCAGAACAGCGTCGAGTGGCACGAGACGGTGCTGGCGTGGCTGAAGAAGTGGACAGGGCCGGAGACGCCGGCGGTCGCGCCCGCAAGTTCCACGACTGCGGAGACGCCGGACGCGCCCTGATGCTGCCGCCGCACGGTTTTCATCGCATTTCCACTTCGCAAGTTTCAAAAAACTTGGTCACTCCTGAGCCATTGCCGGTTTCATCGGCAATGGAACCCGGAATCCAGTCGTTCAATTTCTACTTCAAACTTCATAAAAAACATCATCATTCCGGGGCCATCGCCGGCCTTATCGGCGATGGAACCCGGAATCCAGCTTCTCGTGCATCGAAAGCAAGAGCTGGATTCCGGGTTCGGCCTGCCAGAATCGGCAGGCCGCCCCGGAATGACGAGCAAAAACCAGAGCTTCCTTAATGCGTATACATCACCCGGTCGCGGCGTCCAGCGCCGCAATCGCGACATCGACCATCAAGTCGATGTCGCTTTCGCCGATGCAGTAGGGTGGCAGGAAATAGACCGTGTCGCCCAGCGGGCGCAGCAGGACGCCATGCGCGAGTGCGTGGCGGTAGAAGCGCAGGCCGCGGCGTTCGGCTGCGGGATACGCTTGGCGCGAAGGCTTGTCCTTGACCAGGTCGAACGCCGCAATCCAGCCGGTTTGCCGCAGCCCGGCCACGTGAGGATGGCCGCGCAGAGATTCCAGCCGCCGAGCGAGGTGCGCCGCCAGCGCGCGATTTCGTTCCAGCACCGGCTCATCGCGAAAAATCGCCAGTGAAGCCAGTGCCGCCGCGCAGGCGATCGGATTGCCGCTGAAGGTGTGCGAATGCAGGAAAGCGTTGTTGGCGGCGTAGTCGCCGAGAAACGCCTCGTACACCTGGTTCGTCGTCAGCACGGCCGAGAGCGGCAGCGCGCCCCCGGTCAGTCCCTTCGACAGGCACAGGAAATCCGGTGTGATACTGGCCTGTTCGCACGCGAACAGCGTACCGGTGCGCCCGAACCCGACCGCGATTTCATCGGCGATCAGGTGCACGCCGAACTCGTCGCACAACGCACGCAAGCCGGCGAGGTACGACGGCGCGTGCATCCGCATCCCGCCCGAACATTGCACCAGCGGCTCGATGATCACCGCACAGGTTTCCTCCGCGTGGCGTTCGAGCAGCGCGCGCGTGTCGGCCAGACGGCGCCGCGCGACGTCGTCCGGACTTTCGCCGGGTTCGGCATCCAGCCAGTCGGGCGGGGGTGCGACGATGGGATCGAACAGCAACGGCCCGTATACCGCCCGGTATAGCGGCAGGTCGCTGACGGCCAGCGCACCCAGGGTTTCGCCGTGGTAGGCATTCGCCAACGCGATGAAACGGGTCCGTTGCGGTTGCCCGATGTTGCGCCAATGGTGCAAGCTCATCTTCAGCGCGATCTCGACCGCACTGGCGCCGTCGCTCGCGAACGACACGCGATCGAGTCCAGCGGGTGCGATGCGCACCAGTTCCTCGGCGAGTTCGAGCGCCGGTTCATGCGTGAAACCCGCCAGCATCACGTGATTGAGCCGCGCCGCCTGTTCGGCGATCGCGGCGGCGATGCGCGGATTCGCGTGGCCGAACAGATTGCTCCACCACGAGCTGACGCCGTCGAGGTAACGGTTGCCTTCCGCATCGATCAGCCACGCGCCGTCGCCGCGCACGATCGGAACCAGCGGCAGTTGCGCCGTATGTTCGCGCATCTGGGTGCAGGGGTGCCACACGTGCGCGAGGTCGCGCGCCACGAGTGCCGCGTTGCCGCCATGGGTGTCGTTCATCGCGCCATGATCGCGGCCGCGGCGGATGGGCTCAAGCGCGGCTAAGCTGGCCCGCATGACCACGATGCCGGATACAGCCTTCCTCGACCATGCGCTCGAAGTTGCACTCGCCGCCGCGCGTGCCGCGGGCGAGCGGATCGCGAAATATTTTGGACAAGGCGTGATCGTCGAGATCAAACCCGATGCCACGCCCGTCACGGTCGCCGATCGCGAAGCCGAGGACATCATCCGCGATGCGCTGAGACGTGAATTTCCCGATCACGCGACCCTCGGCGAAGAGCGCGGCCGCGAAGGTGCCGGCGAATTCCTGTGGCTGATCGATCCGCTGGATGGCACCAAAAGCTTCGTGCGGGGCACGCCGTTTTTTTCGACGCAGATCGCCCTGATGCACAAAGGCGAACTGGTGGTGGGCGTGTCGCACGCACCCCTCTACGGCGAAACGATGTGGGCGAGACGCGATGGCGGCGCTTTTCTCGATAGCGGGAATTCCAATGGCGAGCGCGTGCACGTCGCCGACACCGCGAACCTGCGTGACGCCGCGCTGTCGCTCGGCAATGTCAAATCGCTGGCACGGAATGCACGGCAATGGACGGCGCTGGCCGGTCTGATCGGCGAGGTCAACCGCGTGCGCGGCTACGGCGATTTCTGTCATTACCATCTGCTGGCGCGTGGTGCGCTGGATGTCGTGATCGAATCCGATGTCAACATCCTCGACATCGCCGCGCTGGCCGTGATCGTGCGGGAAGCTGGCGGAATATTCACCGATCTGGCAGGGGAGGGCCTTTCCCTCGGCACCCGCAGCGTGCTGGCCTCCGTGCCAGCGCTTCATCCGGCGATCTTGTCCCGGGTTTCGCCTTGATTCCACATGCTTTCAAGCGGGCCACTGCTTGACAGAAAAACGTGAAACATGTCACGGTTGCGAACGGGGAGCCTGCTCGAATCATTCCGGGGAGCGCGTCAGAGAAGGAGAGCCGTCATGTCCGTCACCAAGGTCATCGAATTGAGTGCGTCTTCGTCGAAGGGCATCGAGGATGCCGTGCGCCACGGACTCGAAAAGGCCGGCAAGACCGTAAAGAACATCAAGGGCGCATGGATCAACGACATCAAGGTCGCGACCGACAACGACGGCAACGTGAGAGAATGGCGGGTGAACATGCGGATCAACTTCGAAGTCGATTGACGCGCATCGACGGCTTGCAGGCGCGGATGACGGAAGCTTGACGCGATGCAGTGGCGCGAAAGAGCCTTGCGGATGGGGACACGAGGACGACCATGGGCGCTGTGACGTGGACGATCGGTTGCGTCGAAGACGATCCGGATCAAACCGAGCTGTTGCGCCTGTGGCTGGAGCACGCCGGCTACGGCTGTGCGGTGTTCCGCACCGCAAGTGATTTTCGGCGGCGGCTCGGCAGCGAGGCCGTGGATCTGGTGCTCCTGGACCGCAGCTTGCCCGATGCCAAGGGCCTGGACGTTCTGGCCTGGATACGGCAATCGCCGAACGCGGGATTGCCGGTGATATTCCTGACGGCGAGCGGCGAGGAGTCCGATATCGTGGAAGGGCTCGCCGCGGGTGCGGACGATTACGTCGTCAAGCCGCCCAAGCAGGGCGAGTTGCTGGCGCGCGTCGCCGCCGTGCTGCGCCGCCGCGGTGGCGAGGCCGATGCCAACGAGGTGCTGGAACTGCCGCCGTACCGGATCGATCCGCAACGCCGCCAGATCAGCGTCAACGGCGTGCCCGTGGAATTGACCCAGCGCGAATTCGAACTGGCGTGTTATCTGTTTCGGCGCCAGGGTCGCATCGTCAGCCGGGACGCCTTGCTGGAGAACGTCTGGAACCTCGGAGGCGACGTCAGCACGCGTACCGTGGATACGCACATCAGCCGCCTGCGCAAGAAACTCGGGCTGTCGGGCGAGAACGGCTGGCGTTTGACCGCGGTTTATCAGCACGGTTATCGAATCGAGCAAGTGTGAGCCGGAACTCGCACTGCAGGGTGCTTGCTAGTCCGTACTAACGCGCTGCCTCTGCGACTCGATACACCCCGGTGCCCGTCCTCCGGGCGATTCGGCCACCCGTGGCGCTCGCCTCTCGGGCTGCTTCCGCGTTCAACGGCAATCCCTGCCGATTTGATCGCGACGGTACTTCCGCGGCTCGTGCCCGGTTTCGAGTCCCTATACTTGGGCCTTTCTGGGCTCTGCCGGATGGCCTGACGTGGAATTGAACCCGACGATTCTCGAAACCTTGCGCCACCTGCATGCGTCCGCGCGCGCCAGCGGCGACCCCGAGTCGAATGCGATGACCGTGGCGACGGCCGATAGCGAGGGCGGCGTGCACGCGCGGATGGTGTTGCTGAAAAGGCTCGACGAGCGCGGGCTGACGTTCTTCACGCGCTACGACAGCGACAAGGGCGCACAACTCGCGTCCAATCCGCGCGTTGCGTTGTGCCTGCACTGGAAATGGCTGGATCCGGCGGCGCAGGTGCGCATCGAGGGCCGCGCGGAAAAGCTGCCGGGAGACGAGTCCGATGCCTACTTCGCCACGCGCGAGCGCTTGCGGCAACTCGGCGCATGGGCATCACTGCAATCGCAAACCCTGCCGGACCGCGCCACGCTGGAGCGGCGGGTGGCGGAAGCCGAGCGCCGGTTCACCGGACAGCCCGTGCCTCGGCCGGCGGATTGGGGCGGATACCTCGTGGTGCCGGACATGGTGGAGTTCTGGTATGCGCACGAGCATCGCTTGAACGAGCGGGAGCGCTGGGAAATCGTGGACGGGCAATGGCGAAAGAGGCTCTTGTATCCGTGACACATGGGCGAGCCGGAGTCGTCGCGAGATGCCGGGGGCATCTCGCGACGGCAAGCGCCGCGCCACGAAAGGCGCGGCTGGCGCCAGGCACCAGGGACGGTTGGCGCATGAGGTTGCGTAAAGGAATATGTCGCAAGGACCACGACGCATCGTCTCTCTGACCGAAGAACCGACCGAAGTCCTGTACGCGCTCGGCGAGCAGGATCGCATCGTCGGCATTTCGGGCTTTACGGTGCGGCCGCCGCGCGCGCGGAAAGAGAAGCCCAAAGTCTCCGCGTTCACCAGCGCGAAGATCGACCGCATTCTCGCGCTGCGGCCCGATTTCGCGATCGGGTTTTCCGATATCCAGGCCGACATTGCCCGCGAGTTGATCAGGTCCGGCGTCGAGGTCTGGATCAGCAATCATCGTTCTGTCGACGGCATTCTTGCCTACGTGCGCCGCCTGGGCGCGCTGGTCGGTGCCGGCGCGAAGGCCGAAGCCTACGCACGCGAACTCGAAGCGCACATCGAAGCCGTACGTGCAAAGGGCGCAGCGCTGCCGCGGCACCCCCGCGTGTACTTCGAGGAATGGGATGAACCTTGCATCAGCGGCATCCGCTGGGTCGCCGAACTGATCCGCATTGCAGGCGGCGAAGACGTGTTTCCCGAACTCGCCGAAGGGCCCCTGGCGAAGGACCGGATACTCGCCGACCCCGCGGAAGTGGTTGCGCGCCAGCCCGACCTGATCCTGGGCTCGTGGTGCGGCAAGAAATTCCAACCCGAAAAGGTGGCCACCCGTCCCGGCTGGAACACGATCCCCGCGGTGCGCGATGGCGAACTGCACGAAATCAAGTCATCAATCATCCTGCAGCCGGGGCCGGCAGCGCTCACCGATGGGCTCGACGCATTGCATGCGATCATCGCGCGCTGGGCGCGCAGCGCGCCGCCTCGCGGCTGAGCTACCGAGAGCGTGCCACATCGCGCAGAAATCGGGGACGACATCCCTGTCTTTTTCCGCGCCGTCCAACGGCGCGGGTTACTTTTTGTTTCGGCAAAAAGTAACCAAAAACCATGGCGCCTGTGGCGGTGGTCTCGCACGCGTCCTGCGTGCTCAACTTCCCTTGCCGCGCGGCGCGGCACCGCCAACGGCGCCGATTGTTGCTTCGCTACCGGCCATCCATGGCCTCGTCCGGAGCAAGTGCAAACAATCGGCTTCGTCCGATCACGCGCACAGGATGTGCGCAAACGGGACCCCTCGAACACGGCGAGCGGCCGACGGATCAGTCCGAAGGATGGCGCACAGGATGTGCGCCAGTTCGCCGTCGGCACATGGACGTGCCGTCGGCGAACCCCGGCGGCCGCGAGCGAATCCGGAGCACAGGGATGTGCGGAGGACGTGTTCGCGGGGTGGCCTTCTCTTTGGTGACTTTCTCTTGGCCAAGCAAGAGAAAGTCACCCGCGCCCCCGGGAGGGGCGCGGAAAACAGACAGGGATGTCGTGCAACGAACGTGCGAGGAGCGGACCCTCACCCACCCTTCGGCAAAAACAGGACCAGCGCTTTACGCCGCTCTCCCGGAGGGAGAAAGGAACGCGCGCGCGAGCGCAAATCAAACGGAGTGCCCGGTGTTCATCAACCACGCCACGACCACCGTCTGGATCAACAGGATCACCAGTATCGCCAGCACCGGCGACAAGTCGAAGCCGCCGATCAGCGGCAATACCTTGCGGAACGGTTTCAGGATGGGTTCGACGATCTTGCCGAGCAGCGGCACCAGTGGATTGCGCGCGTCGATGTTGACGTACGACAGCAGTGCCCAGACGAACACCATGATCAGGTAAACGATCGCAAAGAAATTCACGAGATCGGCCACGCCCAGAACCAGCGTGCCGACGTTGGTCGCCCAGAAATCGGGTGCAATCCAGCGCAGCAGGAAGTTCTTGATGACTTCCAATATCCACGCGATGAGCAATGCCGCAAGATTGATGCGCCGCCAGGTCGGGATTACGCGCCTGAGCGGGGTCAGGATCGGGTTCGTGGCGCGATACAGGAATTGACAGATCGGGTTGTAGAAGTCCGCGCGCACGGCTTCGGCCAACAGGCGTGCCACGAACAGCAAGATCACGCAACCGAACACAAACTGGATCAGCAGCGCGAGCGCACTGGCAAGGTAGATCATTCTTCGCTATCCAGTTCCGCGGACATTTCGGCGCCGCGATGTCTTGCAGCCGCCAGCGCTTGTTCGACCAGCTTGCTGAAATCCCCTCGCTCGAATACGTCGAGTGCCGCAGCAGTCGTTCCATGCGGCGAGGTGACGCGCTTGCGGAGATCCGCCGCGGTTTCCTGGCCGTCGGCAAGCATGTGACCGGCACCGAGGCAGGTCTGGGCGGCCAGCGCACGTGCCGTTTCGCGCGGCAGTCCGAGCCGCACGGCCGCGTCTTCCATGGCCTCGACCAGCAGGAAGAAATACGCGGGCCCCGAGCCGGATAGCGCGGTGACGGTATCCATCTGCGACTCGTCGTCGATCCAGCGCACGATGCCGGCCGCATCGAAGATGTTTTCAGCCAGTGCACGCTGATCGGCATCGACGTTGCGGTTGGCGCACAGACCGGCGGCGCCCGCGCCGACCAGCGCGGGCATGTTGGGCATGCAGCGCACGATCGCGTGTCGTGCCCCAAGCAGACGTTCCAGTTGCGCGATGCGGATGCCGGCGGCGATCGAGATCAGCAAGGGCCGTGCCGTGCCGAGCGGCGCCGCAAGCCCCTCGCAAACCGTTCGCATCACCTGCGGCTTCACCGCCAGCAGCACGCAGTCCGCGCCGGCCACGGCCACGGCGTTGTCGGTGAATACGTGCACGCCGAACTCGCGGGCGAGCGCTTCGCGCGCTTCGGCACGCGGCTCCGCGACCCGGATTGCGTTCGGCGCGATTCCGCGCGCGATCTGCGCGCCGATCAGGCTGCGCGCCATGTTGCCGCCGCCGATGAAGGCGATGTTTCGGGATTGGGGGCTGGGGGCTGGGGGCTGGGAAGGTTGCGGCATTGATGGCGTAGTCCGGCAGCGTGCAGCAAACGCCCGATTGTAGCGGCCGCCGCGGACGCGGCCGTTTTTTGCATTCGGGTTGTCATTCGTCGGCGGCGATCCGGCGGAGCCTCAGTCCCCAGTCCCCAGCCCCTATTCCCGCTCAGCTCTGCGCCGCCAGCCTGCGGCGCGCGCGTGCCGCCTTGCGTTCCTTGCGACGGCGCGCCCACGACGCGAATACCAGATAGATCGCGGGCGTCGAGAGGAGCGTCAGGCTCTGCGAAAAAATCAGGCCGCCCATCATCGCAATGCCGAGTGGGCGCCGCAGGTCGGCGCCGGTGCCGATACCAACCACCAGCGGCACGGAGGCGAGGATCGCGACCATGGTGGTCATCATGATCGGGCGGAATCGCACCAGGCATGCCTCGCGCACCGCGTCCAGCGGCGTCTTGCCCTCGCGTTCGGCCACCAGGGCGAAGTCGATCATCATGATCGCGTTCTTCTTGACCAGGCCGATCAGCAGGATCAGCGCCATCATCGCAACGATCGAGAGTGGCGTGTTGGTGACCAGCAGCGCCAGCAGTGCGCCCACGCCCGCGGCGGGCAGGGTGGAAAGGATGGTGATCGGATGCACAAGGTTTTCATACAGCATGCCGAGCACCAGATACACGGCGACGATCGCACCGAGCAGCAGCAGCGGCATCATTGCCATCTGCTGCTCGAAGCGCCTGAAGAAGTCGCCCATCCCGAGCTTGATGTCACCCGGCATGCGCATGTCGGAGATGGTCTTGTTGATCTGCTGCGTGGCCTGGCCCATGCTGATGCCCGGCGCGAGGTTGAAGCTGAGCGACATGCTGGTCATCTGGTCGATGTGCTCGATCTCGCTGGGCGCGACGGTGGATTCCTGATGCGCGATCGCGCTGATCGGAATCATCTTGCCGCTGCTCGAGAGCACCTTGATGGTATCGAGCGCAGCGGGGGAAGCGGTTTGCGCGGGCAGCGCCGTCAACACCACCTGGTACTGGTTGGTGTCGGAATAAATGGTCGAAATCTGGCGCTGTCCGAAGGCGTTGTAGAGCGCGTCGTCCACCGCCGCCATCGACACGCCGAGGGTGGCGGCCTTGGCGCGGTCGACCACCATGTTCTGCATCAGCGAGCCTTCGTCGAGGTCGGTGCCGACATCGCGGAAGATGGGATTTTTCTTGAGCTGCGCTTCCAGTTTCGGCAGCCATTCCTCCAACTCGCTGGCGCTGTTGCTTTGCAGGTTCACGCTGTACTGGCCGCCCTGGCTGGTGCCACCGCCTCCGCCGCCCAGATCCTGCAAGGCACGGAAGCGCACTTCCAGATCGGGGTAGCGCTCCACCTTGGCCGAAAGACGCGCGACCACCTGCTGGGTCGAATCGCGGCGGCCCTGGCCGCGTGGCTTCAATTGGACGCTGAACCAACCGCTGGCTCCGCGCCGACCGGTACCGATGGAGGCACCGACGTACTCGACGGCGGGATCCTTGCGCAACATCTTCACAAGGGTGCTGGTCCGCGCTTCCAGATCGCTGAACGACATCGTCACGCCGCCGTTGGCGCGGCCCCAGATCAGGCCGGTGTCCTGCGGCGGGAAATCGGTGGCGGGCACCAGATGGAAAAGGTAGATGGTCAGCCCCAACAGCAGCAGCGGCGACCACGCCATCAGCCTGGGATGCTTGTGCAGCGTCCAGTCCAGCGTGCGGGTGTACACCGCCAGCATGCCGGCATGAAAGCGATCGAGTGCGCGCGAGAGTCTGGATGGCCCTTTTTCGGCGGACGGGTGATGACGCAAGAAACGGCCGCACAGGGCGGGGGTCAGCGTCAGCGAAACCACCATCGACACGAAGATCGCGGCGATCACGGTCACGGTGAACTCGCGGAACCACATGCCGATGAACGAGGGCATGAACAGGATCGGCATGAACACCGCGATCAGCGACGCGGTGATCGCGACGATGGTGAAGCCGATCTCCTTGGCGCCTTGCAGTGCGGCATCCATCCGCGACTTGCCTTCGTCGAGATGGCGGATGATATTCTCGATCACCACGATCGCGTCGTCCACCACGAAGGTCAACGCGATCACCAGCGCCAGCAGCGACAGGTTGTCCAGGGTGTAATCGAGTGCATACATCACGATGAACGCGCCGCACAGCGACAGCGGCACCGCGGCGGTGGCGATCAGGGTGGGCGCGAGCCGGCGCAGGAACACCGCCATGGTCAGGATCACCATCGAGAGGCTGATCAGCAGCGTGATCTGCACGTCGTTGACCGAGTCGCGGATGGTGGTGGTTTCGTCGAAGTAAGGGGTCAGTTGCGTGCCGGGCGGCACAAGGTTGCGCAGGCCCGGAAGTTCCTTCTTGACACTGTCCACGGTCGCGATGACGTTGGCCTCCGGGCGCTTGAAGACCTGCAACTGGATCGAGCGCTGGCCGTTGAAGTACGCAGCCTGGAACTGGTCCTGCGCGCCCTCGTAGACCTTGGCCACGTCGCGCAGATAGACCGGCGTACCGTTGTGGATCGCGATCACCAGGTCGGCAAACTGCTGGGGCGTGTGCAACTGGTCGTTGGCGGTGATCGCTGTGGCGATGTTGCCGTTGGTGAGGAAGCCTTGCGGGGACGTGACGTTGGCGGCGGTAATCGCATTGCGGATGTCGTTCGTGGAAAGCCCCATCTCGGCCAGCTTGTGCAGGTCCACTTCCACCCGCACGCCGGGCTGGGCGCTGCCCGAAACGTCCACCGACGCCACGCCCTGCAATTGGCTGAGACGTGGCGCCAGCAGGGTATTGGCTGCGTCGTAAAGCTCCGACATCGGCTGGGTGTTCGAGGTCAGCGCCAGCGTGATCACCGGGTCGTCGTTGGGGTTGGCCTTGTGCCACTGCGGCATCTGCAGGCCGGATGGAAGATCCGGCACCGCAGCGTTGATCGCGGCATCCACCTGCTGCGCGGCCGAGTCGATGTCCACGCCGGCGTCGAAGAACAGGATCACGAACATGCTGCCGTTGGAACTGCGCGACCGCATCATGTCGATGCCGGGTATCTGGCCAAGATGCCGCTCCAGCGGCGCGGCCACCGTTGCAGCCATCGTCATGGCATTGGCGCCAGGCTCGCTGGCCGAAACCCAGATCGCGGGAAACGACACTTGCGGCAGCGCGCTGATGCCCAGCAGCGTGTAGCACAGGATGCCGATCGCGAGCACGCCCGCCGCCAGCAGCGAAGTGCCGATCGGACGCTTGATGAAGGGCGCGGAGATGTTCATGGTGAAGCTTGGGGCGGGAGGTGGGTAGTGGGGGGGCGCTGGCCGGAGCACTCAAGTGAGCGGTGAGATTCCCGCATGCGCGGGTTCACGCACGCGGGACGATTGCGAAGGACCGGCGTGCTCGCGCCCCCGCTACCCGTCCCCCATCCCCTCGCGTGGATCGCGCACATCATTTTCCACTCTCTGGCGCATGTTCAAGCCTGGCGTGCCGCCCGGTGTGCTCCCGCACCCAATCGCCGAAGCGCTCCATGTACAGGTATATCACCGGCGTGGTGTACAGCGTCACCAGTTGCGACAGCAGCAGGCCGCCGACGATCGACACGCCCAGCGGACGCCTGAGTTCCGCGCCGATGCCGTTGCCGAGCGCGAGCGGCAGGGCGCCGAACAGCGCGGCGAAGGTCGTCATCATGATCGGCCGGAAGCGCAGCAGGCAGGCACGCCGGATCGCATCATGTGGGGTCATGCCGCGGCGCTGGGCGGTGATCGCGAAGTCGATCATCATGATCGCGTTCTTTTTCACGATGCCGATCAGGAGCACGATGCCGACGATGCCATCCACCGACAGAGGCATCCCGAACAGCATCAGCGCCAGCAGCGCACCGACCCCCGCGGGCGGCAGCGTCGAAAGGATCGTCAGCGGATGGATGTAACTTTCATACAGCACGCCCAGCACAATGTAGATCACGATCACCGCTGCCAGCAGCAGCAACGCTTCGTTGCCGAGCGAGGACGAGAACTCGGCGGCCTTGCCGATGAAGCCGGCGCGGATCTGCGGCGGGAAGTGCAGCGAGGCCTCGGTGTTGTTGATTGCATCGACCGCCTGCGAGAGCGAATAGCCCGGCGCGACGTTGAACGAGATGATCACCGCCGGCAGCTGGTTCTGGTGCGCGATCACCAGCGGCGCATCCGTGACCGTGGCGGTCGCCAGCGTCGACAGCGGCACGGTGCTGCCGCCGCCCAAGATGATGCCGGTGTTGGACTGCCCGACGCCCGTCGCCGTCGAGGAATTGGCCGACTTCAGCATCCCGAGGCTGGTGGCGTTGCTGCCGGTCAGCGCGCCACTGGCGCCGTTGGAACGCACCCGCAGCATGTTCATCAGATCGGCGCGATTGCGGAATTGCGGTTCGACCTCCAGCACCACCCGGTACTGGTTCTGCTGGGTGAAGATGGTCGAAATCTGGCGCTGGCCGTAGGCGTCGTAAAGGGTGTCGTCGATGGTCTGGACCGGGACGCCGAGGCGGCTCGCGGCGGTGCGGTTGATTTCGAGCTTCAGCGCGCGGCCGTTCATCGCGAGGTTGTTGGAAACGTCGGCCAGCTCCGGCAACTGCTTCACCGCCTGCACCATTTGCTGCGCGTACTTCTTGAGGTCGTTCGGATCGACTTCCGAAATCGCGTACTGGTATTCGGTCGGTGAAACCGTGGTATCCAATGTGATGTCCTGGACGGGTTTCAGGAACAGTTGCACGCCGGGAATGTCGGCGACGGCGTGCTGCAGGCTGGCGACGACCTGGTCCAGGCTGCCGCGCTGGCCGCGCGGTTTCAGCACGATGCTGATCTGGCCCTGGTTGAGCGTCGGATTGATCGCGCCGGCGCCAATGAACGAAGCGACGCCCGCGACAGCGGGATCGCGCCGCAGTGCTGCGGTAACGGCCTGCGTGTTCTTTTCCATCGCCGGGAACGCGATATCGCTGTCCGCCTGCACCACGCCGGTGATGAGCCCGGTGTCCTGTTCGGGCAGCAGGTCCTTCGGGATCGCGGCGTACAGCAGCACGGTGACCACGATCGATGCCGTCGCGACCAGCATCGTGGTGCGACGGTGTTCGAGCACCCAGTCGAGGCTCGACTCGTACCAGCCCAGCATCTTCGCGTAGAAACCGCGCCGGTTCTCCATCGCCTCCTCGTCGCCGGTAGGCAGCGAGCCTGGTTTGAGCAGGTACGCGCACATCATCGGCGTCAGCGTCAGCGACACGCCCATCGAGATCGCGACTGCGATCGTCAGCACCCACGCGAATTCGTGGAACAGCCGTCCGGTGACGCCCGGCATCAACAGCAGCGGCAGGAACACCGCGATCAGCGAAACCGTCAGCGACAGCACCGTGAAGCCGATCTCGCGCGAACCGATCTCGGCGGCCTCACGGCCCGGCTTGCCCTGTTCGAGATAACGGACGATGTTCTCGATCATCACGATCGCATCGTCCACGACGAAACCGGTGGCGACCGTCAGCGCCATCAGCGACAGGTTGTCCAGCGAGAATCCCGCGAACGCCATCACCGCGAAGGTGCCCATCAACGACAGCGGCACGGCGACGGCGGGGATCACCGTGGCCCACAGCCGGCGCAGGAATACGAAGATCACTGCCACGACCAGCGCGACCGCGATCAGCAGCGTCATCTCGACGTCGTGCACCGAGGCGCGGATGGTGACGGTGCGGTCGGCGAACACGGAAAGATGGATGCCGGCGGGCAGCACCGCGCGCAAGGACGGCAGCGTCTGTTCGATCTGGTCGACCGTCTTGATGATGTTCGCGCCCGGCTGGCGGCGGATGTCGAGCAGCACCGCCGGCTTGCCGTTGGCCCACGCCGCGAGCTGGTCGTTCTCGACGCCCTCGATCACGTTGGCGACATCCGACAGCCTTACCGGCGCACCGTCCTTGTACGCGATGATCGTGTTGGCGTATTGCTGCGCGCTCTGCAACTGGTCGTTGGTGCCGATCTCGTAGGTCTGCACCGCGCCGTTCAATGATCCCTTGGCGGCATTGACGTTCGCCTGGGTGAGGGCGCTGCGCACGTCCTCCATCGTGAGCCCGAGATTCGCGAGCTTGCCGGGATCGACCTGCACCCGGATCGCGGGGCGCACGTTGCCCGCGATCGAAACCAGGCCGACGCCCGGCACCTGCGCGAGGCGCTGCGCCAGGATCGAATCGGCGTAATCGTTCACATCGCGCAGCGGCACGCTGTCGGACGTAAGCGCCAACGTCAGGATCGGCGCGTCGGCCGGATTCACGCGCTTGTACACCGGCGGATAGGGCAGGCTCGATGGCAGGCGCGCAGTGCGCAGCGCCGACTGCACGTCCTGCGCCGCGACGTCGAGGTTCGAGTTCATCGCGAACTGCAGGGTGATGGTCGACAGCCCGGCGGCGCTGTTCGAACTCATCATCGTCAGGCCCGAAATCTGGCCGAGCTGCTGTTCCAGCGGCGTGGTCACCAGTGTTGCGATCGTGGTCGCGCTGGCGCCCGGATATTGCGTCGTCACCACCAGGCTGGGCGCCTCGATCTCGGGCAGCGCCGACACCGGCAGCGCCTTGTAGCCGATGATGCCGAGCAGCAGCACCGCCAGCATCAACAGCGATGTCGCGATCGGCCGGCGGATGAAGATGCTTGAAAAACCCATAGAAGCGGGGCTAGGGACTAGCGACTGGCGGGTGGGGACCAGGGACCAGGCGAGTTGTTCGGGACCGGTGATTGCGCAGGGATGACTTCAACGCCCGGGAGGAAGCTACGCCCCAGCCCCCAGCCTCCAGTCCCGCTGTCGCCTTTTTGAGTCCCGATTCCCGAGTCCCGGCTTTCATCAATGTCTCCGGCCGCGGCCGCTGCTTTGCATCGCGGCGGCCTTGATTTGCGTCGTGGTGGGCGGCGGCGGCACTTCGCCGGGTTTCATCGGTGTCACCTTGCTGCCTTCCTTGAGGCGGAACTGGCCGGCCGTGACCACGAGGTCGCCGGGCTTCAGGCCTTTCGTGACGATCAAGCCCGTATCGCCGGATTCGTTGCCGGTACTGACCGTTTGCATCGTCACGTATTTGGCCGGTTGGTGCTCGGCCGTGCCCGGTTTCGAGCCGCGTCCCGACGCGCGTCCGCTGCGCTTGTGCGCGGCGCCGGCCCCAGCGTTTGCGCTGGTGCCCGGCGGCGGCTTGTCGGTGATCAGCCAGACGTAATCGCCGTTCGGACCGCGCTGGACGGCTGCGGTCGGGACCACCAGCGCATCGTTGTCCACGCTGACTTTCACTCGCGTGCTGACATACGCGCCCGGAAAGAGCAGGTTGTTGGCGTTGGGAAATTCGGCCCGCAACTGGAACGAACCGGTGTTGGGGTCGATCTGGTTGTCGATCACTTTCAGCTTGCCGTCGTCCTCGATCACGTTGCCGTCCGCGTCCAGGATCGCCACGTCCAGCGGCGCCTTGGCTTGCGCCGCGCGCACCTCGTCGAGGTAGGTGCCGGCCAGCGCGAATTGCACGTCGATCGGGTGCATCTGGACGACGGTGACGATGGTGGTCGAGGTTGTGACCACGTTGCCGGGCGTCACCTGTCGGATGCCGGCCACGCCGTCGATGGGCGAGGTGATCTTGGTGAAGCCGAGCTGCACCCTGGTGCTCTCGATGGCGGCGTTGTCGGCCACGACCGCAGCCTGCCACTGGTCGACGGTATTTTTCTGCGTGATCTTGTCGATCTGGGCAACGTACGGCGCGTACTTGGGATTCTCGGAGCGTTCCAGGTTCGCCTTGGCCGTTTGGAGTTGGGTGTTGTCCTGGTTGCGCTTGGCGATGGCCTGGTTGAGTTGCGCTTGCAGCGTTCGCGGGTCGATCTCGGCGATCACCTGGCCCTTTTTGACCGGATCGCCCTGGACGAAATCGAGCTTCAGCAACTCGCCGCCGACCTGTGGCTGGACGTTGACGCTATTGATCGGCGTCACCGTTCCCTGCGCGGTGAGGTAGATCGGCACGTTTTCGGCCGTGGCGGGCACGACGGTGACCGGCACCGGGGCGTCGGCGTTGAATTCGCCGTTGCCGCCGCCCTTGCCGGCGGCAAGGACGCGCCACACGATGATCGCCACGATGACGACGCCGACGAGCGTCAGGATCCATTTGGTTCGCGACATGCGGTGTCGTCCGGATGCATGAAAGCGTGGATTGGACCATCCGCGCGGCAATGCGTTCGCCGTGCGGCGGATGTGGCCAAGAGGGGGTTAAATTAGCCGATCGGCGGCAGGCGCGCCCCTGCCGAAGGGCACGGGCGCGCGTGTATGCCTTTTGGCCTGCTCGTGCGTTACCGCTCGGTCGCGACGGTCGGCATGCCCTGGACGGCTTCGGGCAGGTCCTCGTAGCGGCTCTGCGCCGCATGCCTGGCATCGAGCTTGTGCATGATCGGCAGCACCGCCAGCGCGATCACGGTACATGCGATACCGGCGAACCCCAGCCAATTGAACAGCTTGGTGTAGATCGGCATCATCTGGATGGGATCGGTGATGGTGGACGGCACGCTCGCGAAAGTCGCGACCTTGCCGCCCAGGTACTGCGCGACGCCCGACGCCACGTAGTACGCACCCATCATGAAGCCGCCCATCCGCGCCGGCACGTAACGCGCGACGAAGGCGAGACCCAGGCCGCTGGTCAGGAGTTCGCCCAGCGACCCGAAGCCGTAGCCGCCCACCATCACCCACTGGCTCGTCTTGCCGGGCGAGGTGGTGAAGTGTCCGGCGGCGCCGTAGATGAAGAAGCCGATCGCCACGGCGGCGAAGCCCAACGCGAATTTGGCCGAAATCGAGAGGTCCCTGCCGCGCTGGGCGAAGTGCGTGTATGTGACGGCCAGGATCGGACTCAGGATGAAGATCCAGATCGGGTTCAGCGCCTGGAACTGCGCCGGATCCCAGTTGAACAGGTGCAGCCCGAACAACCGGAAAGCGGGGTCCACGTCGCGCAGCGCGAACAGGTTCAGCGACGTCGACATCTGCTGGTAGAAGATGAAGAAGAACACCGTTTCCACGACGAGAATCAGCGCGATGATCAGGCCGGGCTTTTCGTGGTGGCCGCACTTCATGATCAGGTAGCCGAAAATCGCCAGTACGCACAAACCTGCGACCAGCACGAAGTATTGCGCGACGGTGCGCTCCTTCAGGATGAAGGCCGAAATGATCACCACGATGATGCCGCCCGCGAGCACAGCCAGGAGTTTCCAGAACTTGAACGGCTGGTGGTCGGGTTCCGAACCGATGAAGTCCAGTGTGTGGCGCATCACCAGGTAGTTGCCAAGGCCCACCAGCAGGCCCACGCAGCACACGGCAAACGCGATGTGCCAACCCAAGCCATCACCGAACAGGTGCTGCGCCCCAGGCAACCACGCGATCTGGCCGTGATAGGTGGCGTTGAAGTAATTCTTGATGACCGGCGTTAGCAGCATCGAGAACGTCGAGCCGATGTTGACCGCCATGTAGTAGATGGTGAAAGCACTGTCGATTTTGGCGTCGTCACCTTCGTAGATCTTGCGCACGAGGTTGCCGGCGTTGGCCTTGAACAGGCCGTTGCCGACCACGATCACGCCCAGCGCAAGGAACAGGAAGTTGGAACTGTGCGCCGGTACCACCATCAGCGCGTAGCCGACCGCCAGCACGGAGGCGCCGAGCAGCATGGTGTGACGCGTGCCGAAGAACTTGTCCCCGACCCAGCCGCCGATTGCGGGCGAGACATAGATCAGGGCCGCCGCTGCACCCCAGGTGAGATTCGCCGGCGTGTCCGGAAACGCAAGCCGCTCGACCATGTAGTAGATGATCAGCGCCTGCATGCCGTAATAGCCGAAACGCTCCCACATCTCGATCAGGAAAACGGTCGAGAACGAACGGGTTCGGGATACGGTGGGCGTTGCTGAATTCATTCCGGGGCACCGAGAAACTGCGATCCGGCAAGCCTACCCGAACCGGAGCTGAATTTGGCTAAGAATGCGGGATTCGGGATTCGGGACTCGGGACTCCAAAAAAGCGCGTGCAGTCACGTTCCCCAAACTGCCTGTCGGACACATGGGCGTACTGTGCATTTCTTGTCCCACATATTTGCCGGCCTTCGTTGGGCCTGCTCCAGTCGGTATGCTCTCGAATCGCCGGCTCCTGCCGGGCGTTCGTTGCTATGCTTCCCGAGTCCCCAGTCCCGAGATTCATGCAGACCTACCTCGACCTTCTCCGCGACGTGCTGGAACACGGTGCCCGCAAGGGCGATCGCACCGGCACGGGCACGCTTTCGGTGTTCGGGCGGCAGATCCGGATGGATCTCGAGAAAGGTTTCCCGCTGCTCACGACCAAGAAGCTGCATGTCAAATCGATCGTGCACGAGCTGCTGTGGTTCCTGCGCGGCGATACGAACGTCGCCTACCTGAAAGAGCGCGGCGTCAGCATCTGGGACGAATGGGCCGACGCGAATGGCGACCTGGGACCGGTTTACGGCAAACAGTGGCGCGCGTGGCCGGCGCCCGACGGGCGCAACATCGACCAGATTTCCCGGGTGATCGAACAGATCAAACGCGATCCCGATTCACGCCGGATGATCGTGTCGGCGTGGAACGTCGGTGAGCTGGACAAGATGGCGCTGGCGCCGTGTCATGCACTGTTCCAGTTTTATGTCGCAGACGGGAAGTTGTCGTGCCAGCTCTACCAGCGCTCGGCCGACATTTTCCTCGGGGTGCCGTTCAATATCGCAAGCTATGCGCTGCTCACCTGCATGATCGCGCAGGTGTGCGGGCTGGAACGCGGCGAGTTCGTGCACACCTTCGGCGACCTGCACCTTTATTCCAACCACGTCGAGCAGGCGCGCGAGCAGTTGACGCGAAGGCCGCGGCCGCTGCCAAAGCTGGTATTGAATCCCGACGTGCGCTCGATTTTCGAATTCCGCTACGACGACATTCGCGTCGTCGACTACGACCCGTGGCCGGCGATCAAGGCTCCGGTGGCGGTGTAGTCACGGCCTTGCAGCCGCGTGTGCACGCGAAATAAGCGACGGCACGCGGGTAGTCGATCGTCATCACGAAATGCTTGAAGATGTTGCCGCCGACGGCTCCATCGATGCGCTTGTCCATCATGCTCGACATCATGTCGTGGAAAGCCGGATCCGGCCGTTGTACGAACCAGGCGGGCCCGACCGACCAGCCGGCGATCTCAACCCGGGGCACCTCGATCATCGGTTCGACGCGACCGCGACCGAATAGATCGTCTCCGCTTTCCACCACGCGCCACGCCGGGTGCGCTTTGTGCCAGCGTTCGAAGACACTGCGGACGATGTAACTGGTCACGCCGATGCCGTTGACCGTGGGCACATGGCTTGCTCTTTCGCCTTCGGACGTCGGGTGTGCGGTAGCGCCGGTATCCAATAGCATGTCGATGGGTTCGCCGCCGATATGCACGGTGATTCGCGCGTAACCGGTAGTGGCTTTGCCCTGTGCGTCGCGCTGGAAGCCAAGCCGCGTCGCGTGAGCGGCAGGATCCGGATGCCAGGTGCGGCCCTGGAGCAGCAAGCGATGGGCGGGGTAATCGAAGGTCCAGATGCCATTGGCATACAGGTAGCTGCCGCTGAACTGGCCGTCATCGCCAGCCATTGCATGCTCACCGACGTTCTGCACCATCATGACTTCGCCGCATGGACTGCCTTGGGGCGGCGGCAGCCCGCGGCCTCGCATATAGTCCGGCAACGCAGCGACAAAGAAATGGTCTTCTCCCAGCTTGCAAGTGTGGGTCTCGAGATGGAGCCGCTTCGCAGCTCGGGCGGTAATCCAGTACAGATTGGCGGCGCCGCCACCTCCGGTGTCGACCAGGAGCTTCAGACGTTGACCGCCGGTGGTTTCCGGAGTCGCATAGAAATGTCCCGCTTCGTAGCTCGTCGGCAGGACAGTCGCCGTTGCAGGCTGGGTCGTCGCGACGGCAGCACCCGCTTGCATCGCGGCGGACAGAAGAATTATCGGGATCGGCATTTCGTGGGCGCCGGACTTTTTCGTTAGAGTACCGCGGAACGACGAAACTGCCGCACCGATGTTCCGCACACTTGCCGATGCCGATTTTCAGGGAATTTCATGTCCATAGCACTGGTCGTCGCGCTGGACCGCCACCATGCGATCGGGCGTGGCGGCGAAATGCCGTGGCACCTGACCGACGACCTGAAACGCTTCAAGGCGCTCACGCTCGGCAAACCCGTGCTGATGGGCCGCAAGACGGCGCTTGCGATCGGGCGCGCGTTGCCGGGCCGTCAGAACCTGGTGCTGACCCACGCGGATACCGCGCCTTTCGATGGCCAGACCGTCGTACATTCGCTGGACGAGGCGGTCGCACATGCGAACGGTGGTGCGCTGATGGTGATCGGCGGAGGTGAAGTCTATGCATTGGCGTTGCCCCGTGCGGATCGCATGTATTTGACCGAAGTCGACACCATTACGCGCGATGCGGGTACGTTTTTCCCGGGGTTCGATCCACGCGAGTGGCGCGAAATTGCGCGCGAGCACCATCCAATCGATGCGAAACACGCACTCGCATTCGACTTCGTCGATTACGAGCGTCGATGATCGACGTCGCCGCCGGCATCCTTGTGGACGCGCATGGTCGTGTGCTGCTGATGCAGCGCCTGCCCGGCAAGCATCTGGCCGGCTTGTGGGAGTTTCCCGGCGGCAAGGTCGAACCGGATGAAACCGCCGAACAGGCCTTGGTCCGCGAACTCGATGAGGAACTGGGCATCGAAGTCCGTGCGGCTGCGCCGTTGATTTCGTTGCCGTGGCACTACCCCGAAACATCGGTGCGCCTGCACGCGTGGCGGGTTGGCGAATGGCTAGGCGAGCCACGCGCGCGCGAGGGCAACCCATTGCGCTGGACCGCGCTGCACGACATCGATTCCGCGGCGATGCCGCCCGCCGACGTGCCGATCGTCACCGCGCTGCGGCTGCCGCCGTACTACGTGATTTTTGCTCCTGATGGTGCCCACCCCGAGATCGGCGTCGCCAAGGCCCCAAATGGTGCGGCCAACCCCCTCACTCCAACCCTCTCCCCATCGGGGAGAGGGAGACAACCGCGCAGCGCTTGGCGGGTGAGGGGGGGCGCTGCCACCAATGCCCTCTGGCAACTGCGCATACCCGATGCGTCACGTGCTGAAGCAAAGCGCGTCGCACGCCAAGCACTGGAGGTTGATCCATCCCTGCGCGGAACGTTGCTGATCAACCACGATATCGGTATTGCCCGTGAGCTTCGCGTCGGCGTACATCTCAAGGCTCCACAATTGCGCGAATTGCGGGAGCGCCCGTTGCCCCAGGAGGCGTGGGTGGCCGCGTCGTGTCACGGCGCCGGCGAACTCGAACTCGCCGCCCGCTTGGGTGTCGACTTTGCCACCTTGTCGCCGGTGCAGGCGACGGCCTCGCATCCGGACGCGGAGCCATTGGGCTGGGCGCGCTTTGCGCGCCTGGTCGCCGATGCACGCCTCCCCGTATATGCGCTGGGTGGTGTCGGGCCCGGCAACCTCGCACGCGCGCGTGGCGCGGGCGCACAAGGCGTCGCGGGCATCCAGGCGTTCCGGTCGTGTTTGTAGATCGGCGTGTTGTCGCGACAACCCATGGAAGCGGCGGGTCGCCGCGTCGACCGGTGGGTCATGGCGAGAGCAGTCGCGGGCACCGCCCGCTCCCACACCGCAAGCGCCTACTTGTCTGCCGCAAGCTCCAGATACCGCGCGTGCAACGCCGCCACTTGGTCGTCCAGCGCCGATTCCACGCCGTCATTGACGATCACGTCATCGGCGATTGCGAGGCGTTGTTCGCGCGTGGCCTGCGCCGCAAGCACGCATTTGGCCTGCGCGCGATCCACCCCATCGCGCTGCACCAGGCGCTGGATCTGCAGCGCCTCCGGCGTGTCCACTACCAATACCCGATCGACCCACCCGTAATCGGCCCAGTTCTCCACCAGCAGCGGGATCGCGAGCATGCAATAGGGGCCCCGATCCATCCCGACGCGGTGGCGCAGCCACGCGCGCACGCGCGGGTGGATGATCCCCTCCAGTTGTTTGCGTGCCGCCGGATCGGCGAACACGCGCTCGCGCATCGCGCGGCGGTCCAGGCTGCCGCCCGCGTCGAGCATTCCGGCGCCGAACACGAACTCGATTTCAGCGAGCGCAGGCTCGCGCGGTGCCACCACTTCGCGCGCGGCGACATCGGCGTCGTAGATGCCGATCCCGAGGGCTGCGAAGCGCTTCGATACAGCGCTCTTGCCGGCCGCGACCCCGCCGGTCAGCGCGACGACGTAGTGCCGCACACCCCGCGACGGCCGGGCGGCTTTCACAACGACACCGCTGGCTCGAGTGTCATGGGCCGGCGACTTCCGCATGTTGCGGCAGCACGCGCTGGCAGTCGTCCTGCTTGATGCGCGCGGTGTCGAAGTCGATATGTTGCGTCTGCGCGACCCAGCGCGTGTGGTAATGCCACTTCGGACTGAACAGGCTCCAGGTTTCGTCGTGGCCGGGAAAGGTGACGCCTGCCATGTCGATCAGCGATTCGAAGGTGTCCGCCGACAGGGTGCGCTTGTCGGCATTGGCGCGCAGGGCCGCCACGCGTTGAGGGAAATCGCGTCGGTAGGAATCGGAATACCAGAACAGCGCGGGAATCTCGTACTCGGGCACGGTACCGACGCCATGACCCTCCTTGTCGCAGGTGGGCGTCGGAATCAGTTCGCCGTGATCGGATTCGAACCAGAGCGCCGTGACCGCGCCACTCGCCTTCAGCACGTCGATGACCTGCGCCAGCACGTGGTCGGTATACAGGATGGTGTTGTCGTAACTGTTGCGCGCCCGCTCGATGCTGGAGCCGTCGCCCGGCGGTGACAACTGCGTCGGTTTGAAGTGCGTGAAAGAAGGTGGATAGCGGTAGTCGTATTTCACGTGGCTGCCCATCATGTGCAGCACGATGAAGAGGTCGTGGTTGGACGCGTGCAGCGCGTCCTTCAAGGGCTGGATCAGGTCCTCGTCGTAGCTGCCCGGCGCGGTCCACGAGGCGTGGTTCAACCATTTCACGTGCTCGGCTTCGTACGCATACATCGACACCGGCGAATCGAACTCGCCGATCGCCTGCTGGTTCGAAATCCAGTACGTCTCGTAACCGGCTTCCTTCATCGCGCGCAGGACCGATGCCTCGTGCCACGGCGCGTCCCACGCCATCGCCGGCTTGCGGCGGGTGAGGATCATCGGGATAGCAGCGATCGACTCCGGCCAGGTGGTGATGAAGCGCCTGATCGGGACCAGGTTCTTCAGTTTCGACAGTTCCGGGTTGGTCGGACGGTCGTAGCCGAACAACTGCCAGTCGGCGCGGCGGCTGCTCTCGCCGATGACCAGCACGTACACCTGACGTTGGCGCAGCGGGGGGCCGGCGCGGTGCGCGTGGAAGCGGAACGCCTTGAACTGCGCGGCCTCGGCGCGCATCCGGTCCCATTCCTGGCGGTACTCGACCACACGTGGAATCACACCGAACGGGAAACCCTGCTCGATCGCGTCGCCGTAAACCTGCAGCGGCCCCGAAGCCGATGCGGAATCGCTGGCAGCCTTCTTGCGCGACGTCGCGAATCCCACGCCGAGTGGGACCAGCAGCGCCACGATGCCGAGGCACAGGGCCGCGATTCGCCCGCCCCCGCGCCAACGCAAGCCCGCGCGAAAGCCCGTCCACGCCGCCAGCAATCCCAGCGCAAGTCCCGCGAGCAGCACGATCGCGAGCGGCGCCAGCATACGTCCGAAATATTCGCGGGCCTCCAGCGGGTTGGTCGCTACGATGGTTGCGATGATCTGCGCCGAAGTGGGGTGGTGGTATTGCGCGATGTAGTAGGTTTCCAGTGGCGCCAGCAGCGCGAGCGGCGCCAGCAGCAGACACGGGAGCCACAGCCAGCGTCCCAGCAACGCGAACAGGATCGCCAGCATCGCGAGCGGCAGCACCAGCGCCGCGACCCATACCTCGGGTGCGGTGTCGTGCGAGAGCCACACGAGATTCGGCAGCAACAGCAATGCGATCAGCAGCGTGATCGCGGCAAGCGCCCACTTGTGGGCTGGGAGACTTTGAGCCATTACCCGTTGTCGCGTGTGAAGCGGCTGTTGTGGAAAGTCAGGCCAAGGACGGCCGTTCTGATGTTTCGTGGCTAGGCGGCACAATGTTACCGGGTGCTCAATTGCGCAGCGATCACGGGCGATCGCACAAATGGTGTTGCGGCGGCTTCATCGGCGCGGCGCGAATCCCGACATCGACGTTCGACACTCGTTGGGCTTCGCGTGAAGCCGCTCACCGTTTTGGGGTTTCGCAATGCCGATCCCCCAGCCTGACGACTCATCGAATTCCGGTGAAATGCAAGTACGCCGTCAGGATTGCGTCGCCGGCGATCAGCCAGATCCACGTCGCGACGGCGAGGAACGGGCCGAATGGTATCGGCACCGAACGATCCTGCCCTCGCATGCTGAGCACGATGACGCCGATGATCGCTCCCGACAGCGCGGCGATGATGATCACCGGCAGCAGCGCCGTCCAGCCCAGCCACGCGCCTGCCACGGCGAACAGCTTGAAGTCGCCGTAACCCATGCCTTCCTTGCCGGTCGCAAGCTTGAAGATCCAGTACACGGCCCACAGCGCGATATAGCCCACGGCGGCACCGATCACCGCGTCACGCGTGCCGGCGAACAGCGGCGCAAGCGAGATCAACAGGCCAAGCCACAGCAGCGGCAGGGTGAGCGAATCGGGCAGCAACTGCGTGCGGAAGTCGATGCCTGCAGCGGCTATCAGAACCCAAGTCAGCACCAGCCCCGCCGCAGATTGCCAAGCGATGCCGAATTTCCACACCACGATGGCGCTCGTGATGCCGCACAGCAGTTCCACCAGCGGGTACTGCTTCGAGATCGGCGCCCTGCAGTAACGGCAACGGCCGCGCAAGAGCAGCCACGACAGCAGCGGGATGTTGTCCCAGGGCGCCAGCGGATGAGTGCAGTGCGGGCAGTGCGAGCCCTTGCGCACAAGGTCCGGCGGCGCCGGTTCGCCGTCGTCCGGCAATGCCAGCATCTCGCGCGCGTCACGCTTCCAGAACCATTCCATCCGCGCCGGCAGACGCAGAATGACTACGTTGAGGAAGCTGCCGACGATCAGGCCGAGCACAAAGGCCGCGGCGATCCAGAGGGCGAGCGGAAGGCCGAATGCGGAATTCAAGACCCCGCTCCCGAGGGGAGAGGGGACGCAGCTTCCATCAGAACGTGCCGGCCAGCTTGAAGATCGGCAGGTACAGCGCGATCACCATGCCGCCCACCAGCACGCCGATGATCACCATGATCAGCGGTTCCAGCAAAGTGGACAGCGTGTCCACCGCGTTGCTGACCTCTTCCTCGAAGAAGTCGGCGACCTTGAACAGCATCTTGTCCAGCGCGCCGGATTCCTCGCCGATGGACACCATTTGGGTGACCATGTTGGGAAACAAGTTGGTCTGGCTCATTGCGAGGTGCAACTGGTGGCCGACGGCGACATCGTCACGCATTTTGCGGATCGCCTGCCCGTACACCACGCTGCCGGTCGCGCCAGCCACGGAATCCAGCGCCTCGACCAGCGGCACACCCGCGTGGAAAGTAACACCCAGCGTGCGCGAGAAACGCGCGATTGCCGACTGGCGCAGGATATTGCCGATGACAGGGATCTTCAGCGACATCCGGTCCACGGTGTGCGCCATCTTCTCCGAGCGCTTGTAGGCCATGATGATGCCGATGATCACGGCGATCAGCACGATCAGGAACGGCGCCCAGTAGTGCTGCATGAACTCCGACAGGTTCACCACCATCTGGGTGAACGCCGGCAGCGCCACGCCCGCGCTGCTGAACACGTTCTGGAACACCGGCACCACGAAGATCAGCAGGACGAGCATCACCAGAAAAGCAACCACCATCACCATCGCGGGGTAGAACAGGGCCTTCTTGATCTTGCCCTTGATGCTCTCGATGCGTTCCTTGTAGGTGGCGACGGTGTCGAGCACGGTGTCCAGCACGCCCGCCGACTCGCCCGCGCGCACCAGGTTGCGGTACAGCTCGTCGAACTGCACCGGATACTTCGCCATCGCCTCGTGCAGCGACGCGCCGCCTTCGATGTTCTGCTTGACGTCGGTCAGCATGTTCTTGAAGCGCACGTTGCGCTGGCCGCCGGCAATGATCTCGAACGCCTGCACCATCGGCACGCCGGCCGCCATCATGGTCGCGATCTGGCGGCTGAAGATGGCGACGTCGCGCGGCTTCACGCGCGAGCCCGCCGCGCCGAACAGCGGCTTCGGCTTTTCCTTCACCGATTGCGGGTTCATGCCCTGGCGACGCAGCTCGGCCTTCACAAGGCTCGCGTTGCGGCCCTGCATCTCACCCTTCATCTTGATCCCGCGTTTGTCCAGCGCGGTCCATTCGTACACGGTCAATTGCTTGACCGCGGCACGGGCGGCGCCGACATTGCCGACGGGTTTGGTTGCAACGGTGGCGGTGGCCATTGGTCAGGTTCCCCATACAGACAATCGGAGCCCCTCCCCCAGCGGGGGAGGGGTTGGGTGGGGGTATAGCGAATTCACCCCCACCCGCCCTTCGGGCACCCTCCCCCTCCGGGGGAGGGATGCATCAGTCCTTGGTGACGCGATCGATTTCCGCAAGGCTGGTGACGCCTTGCTTCACCTTCATCAGCGCGGATTGCCGCAGGTTGCGCACACCGGCACGCCGCGCCGCTTCGGCGATGTGCATGGAATTGCCCCCTTCGAGGATCGCCTTCTGGATTTCCTCCGTCATTGGCATCACTTCGTAGATGCCGACGCGTCCCTTGTAGCCTTCGTTGCAGCCGGAGCAGCCTACTGCGTCGTAAAGCGTGAGGCCACGGTCGATTTCCTCTTCCGTGAACCCTTCCGCAAGCAGCGCGGCCTTGGGCAGTTCCAACGGCTTCTTGCAATCGTGCAGCCGACGCGCCAGGCGCTGCGCGATCACCAGCGACACCGATGAGGTGAGGTTGTAGGGCGCGATGCCCATGTTCATCAGGCGGGTGATCGTCTGGGAGGCATCATTGGTGTGGAGCGTGGACAGCACCATATGGCCGGTCTGCGCGGCCTTGACCGCGATCTCCGCGGTTTCGAGGTCGCGGATCTCGCCCACCATGATCACGTCGGGGTCCTGGCGCAGGAACGAGCGCAAGGCGGCCGAGAAGGTCATGCCGCGTTTCTCGTTCTGCTGGACCTGGTTGATGCCCTCGACCCGGATTTCGACCGGGTCCTCGACCGTCGAGATGTTGCGCCCGACCGTATTCAATATGTTGAGCGCGGTGTACAGCGATACGGTCTTGCCCGAGCCCGTCGGGCCCGTCACCAAGACCATCCCGTACGGCTTGTTGATGGCCTCGAGGAACATCTCCTTCTGGTCTTCCTCGTAGCCGAGCTTCTCGATTCCGAGCTTGGCCGCGGCGGCATCCAGGATGCGCAGCACGATCTTCTCGCCGCCCAGCGTCGGCAGCGTGGAGACGCGAAAGTCGAATGACTTGGTCTTGGACAGGTTGAGCTTCATGCGCCCGTCCTGCGGCACCCGGCGCTCGGCGATATCCAGGCGTGCCATGACTTTCAGCCGCGAGGAAATACGCGGCGCCAGCTTCAGCGGCGGCGAGGAAATCGCCCGCAGCACCCCGTCCAGACGTACCCGCACGCGGTACTTGGTTTCGTAAGGTTCGAAATGGATATCGGAAGCGCCGCGCTTGATCGCGTCCAGCAGGATCTTGTTGACGTACTTGACCACCGGCGCGTCGTCGGTGGAGTTGCCGTCGACCACCGCGCTGTCGGCCGTCGTACCATCGTCTTCGTCGCCGATCGTGAGGCCATCCAGCCCTTCGTCGGCGCCTTCCTCCCCGCCGATGTTGACGCTCTGTGCGTTCTGGGCCTGCTCGATGCCGCGCTTCAACTGCTCGGCTTCGACCAGGATCGGCTCGATCGCGCAGTTGGTGTGGAACTTGATTTCCTCGAGCGCGCGCGGATTGGCCGGATCCTTCACGCCCACGAACAGGCGGTTGCCGCGCTTCAGCAGCGGCAGTGCGGTGTGCTTCTCGACCAGTTCTTCACTCAACTCGCCCATCGGCAACTGGGTGACGTCCACCGCCGAGATGTCCAGCATCGGCACGCCGAATTCGGCGGACAGCGCCTGCGCCATGCGCAGGCCGTCCACCATGCCGTTTTCGACGAGATACGTGGTGACGGACGTTTTCTGTTTGGCGGCGTCTTCCACCGCCGAACGCGCGTCGTTTTCCGTCAGGACGCCTTCCAGCGCCAGGCGACGCGGTATGCCCGTCAGGCCGGGCATACTGGGTACCGGGTTCATCTGTGTTGCCATGAAGGTGGTCGAACCCCTTAATTTGCAGGGCGAATGTAACGCAAAAGCCCGCACTTGGGCAGCCCGGGACGAGACCCCCGTCTCACTCCGGGGTCTTGATGCCGCTCTGCGCTGGGCGGGCGGCCTTTAGGTCATGCAAGAACCGTTCCGGGGACTCGTCTATGGCTCTGCGTCGGACAACGAGAACAATGTTGACATTTCAGAAGGCCCCAGCAACTGGGTGCGACGCAGAGGAATCGCGATGTGCGCCTTGCAAGGACTGTCACACAAAGGCCTTTGGTCATTCCGGGGCCGCCGCCGGTGTCACTGGCGGCGGAACCCGAATCCGCTTTGGCTTCACGCTCATCACGCAAATCAAAAACGCTAAGATGCGCCGAACCCGAGGGGAAGTCGTTTGCTCAGCATCATCCTGCCGGCCAAAAACGAAGCCGCCGCGCTCGCCGAACTGTTGCCCAGGCTGCGCGCGGCACAACCGGACGCGGAAATCATCGTGTCGGACGACGGGTCGACTGACGACACCGCCGCGCTGTGCGAACGCCACGGCGCCCGGCGCGCCGGCACCCCGTACTCGATGGGCAATGGCGCCGCGATCAAGCGCGGCGCGCGCGCCGCAACGGGTGAAGTGCTGGTGTTCATGGATGCCGATGGCCAGCACGATCCGTCCGACATTCCGCGTCTGCTCGCGAAGCTCGATGAAGGCTTCGATATGGTCGTGGGCGCGCGCGGCTGGGGCGACCAGGCCGGCGTCGGACGCGGTGTCGCGAATACGTTCTACAACTGGCTGGCCTCGAAAATGACTGGCCACCCCGTCCGCGACCTGACATCCGGATTCCGCGCCGCGCGTGCCGACAAGTTCCGCGAATTCATCCACCTCTTGCCAAACGGGTTCAGCTATCCGACTACTTCCACGATGGCGTTCTTCCGCAGCGCCTATCCGGTCGCTTATGTGCCCATCAAGGCTGCCGGACGCATCGGTACCAGTCATATTCGGCCTCTGCGCGACGGCCTGCGTTTCCTGCTGATCATCTTCAAGATCGCGACGCTGTACGCGCCGCTGAAACTGTTCGTGCCCGCCGCGATCGCATTTTTTCTGGTCGGGTTCGGCTGGTACGGCTACACCTTCGTCAGCGCGCATCGTCTCAGCCTGATCAGCGTTGCACTATGGAGCGCCGCCGTGATCATCTTCCTGATTGGGTTGATATCGGAGCAGATCACGTCGCTCACCTATCGGCGCGATGCCTGAACGCGTTGCCGGGGCGTTGGTTGCTGCGGCAATTCACGACGTATATACTAAAAAGTATATACGATAGGATCGCAATGATGTCAACCACAGCCAAGGTTTTCCAATCCGGGAACAGTCAAGCCGTGCGCTTGCCCAAGGCCTTCCGGTTCCATGCGGACGAGGTGGAGATTTTTCGCCGCGGCGACGAAGTCGTGCTACGTGAGAGGCCGCGCTCGTTGGCGGATGCGCTCCGGCGCCTTCCGCCGTGGCCTGATGACATAGATGTTCAAGACTTGCACCCCGAAACGCGCGAGGGCCTCTGAGTGGGCGCGCGCTATCTGCTCGATACCAACATTTGCATCTATGCGCTGTCCGGACGCCATCCGCAGTTGGTGAAGCGAATCGACGCGTTGGCGCCCGGTGAAGCCGTGCTGTCGGTCGTCGTGCGTGGCGAGCTGGCATACGGCATTGCGAAAAGCCGGCGCCGCAAGGATGCTGAACTGCGATTGGAGGCCTTGGAGAACTTGATCGCGGTCGTTCCCATGCCCGTGGAAGCCGGCGATCACTACGGCGAAATTAGGGCGCAACTTGAAGCTGCCGGAACGCCCATCGGCGCAAACGACCTGTGGATCGCCGCCCATGCCTGCTGCGAAGGCTTGGTGCTGGTTACCAACAACGCGCGCGAATTCCGCCGCGTGAAGGGACTGAAAGTGGAAAACTGGGCTTGATCCTGCCACCGATGAAACGCATCCTCATCGTCACCCGCAACCTTCCGCCACTGGTCGGTGGCATGGAGCGGCCCGATGAACATGTTCCTGACCGCCCGCTTTGGGAGCAGACCACTTCGTTCGCCCGTGGCGGTGAATGACGGAGCCGCAGCCATGAAGAAGACGAGGCTGCTCGCACTCACGACATCCTATCCGCTGCATCCGGGCGGTTCCGCGGGCGTGTTCGTGCAATCCCTCTATCGGCATTTGTCTCCCGAGTACGCAATCGACGTGATCTGCCCGGCTGATCCGGGAACACCGGGGACGGTGTTCGACGACTTCGCCGAACCGGACATTCGCATTCATGCGGTGCGTTACGCGCCACCTGCGTTTCGCACGCTGGCGCAGGGCTCGGGTGGCGTCGTGGCAAGCCTTGGACGGGCGCCATGGCGCGTATGTTGGCTTCCGGCGCTGCTGGGTGCACTGTTCTGGCGCTGCCTCGTACGCGCGGGTGAGGCGGATTTGATCCACGCCAACTGGTCCATTTGCGGCGCCATGGCCGGCGTTGTCGGGCGTCTGCGGAGAAAGCCGGTGATCACCACCTTGCGCGGCAGCGACGTATCGCGCGCCTCGCGTTCGCGATTGGATCGACTGATCCTCGGCGCGGCCGTGCGCAACAGTTGCATCGTGATTTGTGTTTCGGAAGCGATGGCCAAGCGAGTGCGCGCGCAATTCCCTCACCGCACCACCGACGTTCACGCGTGCCTCAATGGTGTTGACGAGGCATTCTTCCAGATCAGCAGAACAACATCTGACGGTACCGTCTTGCGGGTCCTGGCAGTGGGCAATTTGATCCGACTGAAAGGTTTCGATGTGTTGATCGAAGCCGTCGCACGCGCGCGCCACCGCGAGCAAATGCGTGTGCGCATCTTCGGAAATGGTCCCGAGCGGGAGTCCCTACTTGCTCTTGCCGTCAGCCGTGGCGTTTCTTGTTGTTTCGAGTTTGCTGGGACGGTACCGGCAACCGATATGCCGGCACGAGTTTCAGAAGCTGACGTGTTGGTCCTGTGCAGCCGTTCGGAAGGTCGACCGAACGTTGTCGTAGAAGCGTTGGCTGGCGGCTTGCCGGTCATCGCCACCGATCTTGAGGGCGTGCAGGGAATGGTCGTCGATGGCGAAACGGGTTGGCTGATTCCGGTCGACGATGCCGATCGAATGGCAGCTGCATTGGATCATGCCACCGCCGACCGCGCCGAACTTCTCCGCCGCGGTGAACGTGCACGCGCGATCGCGCGCACCCAAATCAGGACCTGGACAGAAACAGCGCGCGCGTACGACGCGCTGTTCCGAACAGCGTTAGTGCCGGAAAAGAAGCAGCATCCCTCATGTGTGGGATAGCCTTTCTTTTGGCTTCGGAGTTGTCGTCCGACGAGCGACGCGAACGCATGCGGGCCGCCTTGCAGCGTCTCGAGCATCGTGGTCCCGACGAAACGGGCTGCTTCGCCGATCGCGATTTCGTGGCGGGGCAGACCCGCCTGGCGATCATCGATCTCGATGGCGGCCACCAGCCGATGCGCGATCCCAACGGGCGCTGGGTCCTGGTATTCAACGGCGAGATTTACAACTACCAGGAACTGCGCGCACGATTGCAAGGCCGCTGGGATTTTCGGGATGACAGCGACACCGAAGTATTGCTGGCGGGACTGATCACCGAAGGCGCCAAGTTTGTCGAGCGCCTGGATGGAATGTGGGCATTCGTGCTGCACGATACCGCTTCCGGCGAATCGCTCCTGTCACGCGACCGTTTCGGCAAGAAGCCACTGTATTACCGGCGCCACGGATCGCTGTTCGCGTGTGCGTCCGAATTGCCGGCGCTGGCAGCGCTCACGCCGGATGTGGCTGTGACAGAAGATGCCGCGGGTATCGCGGATTATTTCCGTTACGGCTACGCGCTGCCGGGCAAGACCTGTATTGCTGGCGTTCGGGAAGTGTGGCCGGCCCACGCGCTGTGGCGCCATGCGGATGGTTCCATCGTCGAGAAACGCTACTGGGCGCCATCGGTCGAGCCGTGGACGGGCAGTTTCGACGAAGCGGCCGAACGGGTTCGCGAGTTGTTGACGCAAGGCGTGCGTCGACGCCAAGTGGCGTCTGACGTCGAAGTTGGTGCTTTCCTTTCGGGCGGGGTCGATTCGACGACGGTGTGCGCGCTCGCGCAGGCATCGGGATTCGGAAGGTTGCGAACGTTCACCGCAGGCTTCGCCGAGCCGACCTACGACGAACGTGCGCCGGCGGCGCGCGCCGCGGCCGAGCTGGGCACCTTGCACACGGCGGAAGAAATCAAACCGGAGGTGGCGGCGAAACTCGCAACCGAACTACCGCGCCGCATGGGCCAGCCGTTCGGCGACTCTTCGCTGGTGCCGAGTGCGTTGGTCGCTTCCGTGGCCGCAAAGCACGTCAAGGTGGTACTGACGGGCGATGGCAGCGACGAAATCTTCGGTGGTTACGCGCGGTACGCGGGGCGGTTGTTGCGCCGGCGCTATCACCGGATGCCGGCACTGCTGCGCTCCGCGATCGAGCACATCGTGCTGGCGACCCCCGAACCCTACGCACACCACAGTGGCAGTCTTCTCAAGCGCGCGCACTTGTTCACGCGTCTGGCGCGGGAGGACCGTGACATTTACATAGGGCCACCGGCTATCCGCAAGGCAACACTCACCACGCTGGTGCCAGGGCTGGGCACAGGCCACGCGATGCCCGACTTGCCGTGGCCGGATGATCCCGATGAAATTCGCCACATGTTGTTGATGGACGTGCTCGTCTATCTGCCCCAGGATATCCTGCAGAAAGTCGATCGTGCCGGGATGATGTTTTCGCTGGAAGCACGCAGTCCCTTCCTGGACAAGGCACTCTTCGAGTTCGTGATCCGCGTGCCCTGGCAATGGCACTTCGCGCGCCTGCGCGGCAAGTGCTTGCTGCGCACGGCCATGCGTGGCCGTGTGCCGGATTTCATCTGGGATCGCCGCAAGCAGGGGTTTGCCTCGCCCGTCAGCCACTGGCTGCGCGACTGGCTGGGTAATGACTTGCTGGCGATGGCCGACACGGGGAATACCGGCGTGGTGGATCCCGCGGGATTGCGAGCACTGCTTCGCGAGCACCGCGCGGGACGCAACGATCATTCCCAGCCCCTGTGGCTGGCCTACTCCTATCTCCGCTGGCGCGCGGGCGCCTAGGGTTGACCCAGGTGTCAACGCGCGCCAATCGCATATTGCTGGTGTTACCCAGCCTCGAACGCGGCGGCGGCGAGCGCGTATTGCTGCAACTCGCGCGCTCGTTTCTCGAAGCGGGTCGGGAAGTGCACTTGGCCGTGCTACTGGGCGGTGGTCCGTTACGCTGTGAAGTTCCAGACGCTGTAGTGCTGCATGAATTGGTTGATGCCGGTTACGCGCGAGGTTTTGCCCTGGCGCGGAAAGCGCTGCCCAGGCTGGCGTCGCTGATACGGAGCATCCGCCCCGATGCGGTGCTCAGCACAATGACGGGCACCAACTTGCTGGCCGCATGGGCATGCAGTCAGGCGCATACGAACGCGCATGTCGTCTTGCGTGAAGCAGCCAGTCTCGTGAACACCAAAAGTGTCCTGAAACGACAGATGATGCGTTGGCTTTACCGTCGGGCCGATGCGTTGATCGCGGTATCGGAAGGTGTGGCGGAAGACCTGCGTTGCTTGGGCCTTGCGAAGAATCGAATCCACATCGTCCACAACCCGATCGATGCGGACCGACTGCGTCGTCTGGCAAGTCTCGAGCCCCCGGCGACAGTGGATCGTAAATTTCCGTACGTGGTTTCGCTAGGTCGACTGGTCGAACAGAAGGACCAGCGGACCTTGTTGCGTGCCTATGCAATGAGTGCGCTGCGCGAAACCCATCGGCTGGTCATCGTGGGCGACGGCGATCTGCGCGCGGACCTCGAGCGATTGGCCTATGAGCTCGGCATCGCCGATCGTGTGTGGCTGACTGGCGCGATGGACAATCCCTATCCCATCCTGGCAAGAGCTTCGCTTCACGTGCTTTCGTCGCGATGGGAAGGCTATCCAAACGTGCTGCTGGAAGCATTGGCCTTGGGGGTGCCGGTCGTGTCCACGGATTGTCCCTATGGCCCTCGTGAGCTGCTCGATGGTGGTCGGTACGGGCGCTTGATACCTGTTGCTGATCCGGCCGCACTGGCGCAGGCCATGGTGGCCGAGATCGCACAGCCATCGCGCGATGTTGATCATGTGGTTGCATTCCACAGGCCGCGAACGATTGCATTCCGCTATCTGGCGCTGCTGGACGACGGCCCGCGGGGTCATGCGTCATGAAGCTGCCCAGCCTGCGAAGTTTGCGCAACATCGCCTATCTGCTGCTGATGGTGACTGCTGTCGTGCTTGTCGCGATCTGGTGGCCTGTGCTTGTCAGAATCTGGCGTGAACAATCTTTGACCTTCCTCGGCGCGGTGCTCGTGATGATCTGCGCAACTTTTGTACAGGCACGAAATTTCCTGACGTTTCTTGATGTCGAGCATCGCGTCCGTCTGTGGCACTTCGCACCAGTTTGGGCCTTGAGCGCTCTGGCCAATTACGTGGCGCCCCTGCAACCCGGGATCGCTGTCCGGGTCGTATGGTTGTCACGCCGCGGCGTGAGTGTTCCGGAGGGATTGCTTGCCACTTGGCGCCAGTTGGTCGTCAGCGTCTGGATCGCATTGATCGGGCTAGTCGGTGGTCTAATGCTGACGGGCGATCCCCGTGGACGTTGGCCTGCGCTCGCGCTGGGAGTGGTCTGGCTGGCAATGTTCGCGTTGCGCAAATTGTGGCTGAAGTGGCTGGATCGTCTGGCACGCCCCGCGTGGCTGGTACAGCGCAAACAACTGCTCCACCGTGCTGCGACCGGCATCAGGTTGAGTGGTCTCGCCGGCGTTGTCGTGCAATATGCGCTCGGAACGCTGCTCTTGTATTGGGTATACACCCGCTTCGGCGCTGCGATTGGTGTCGGACAAGCACTCATCCTGACGTGCCTGGTGTACGTATCGTCAATGCTTGCCTTGCTACCAGGAAATTTAGGAATCATGGAAGCGATCTACATGCTCGGTGGGCATGGGTTTGGCTTGAGCGTCGCGACCTCTGGTGCGTTGGCCATCTTGGTTCGGGTTGCACACGTTGTTGCAAACGTGATCGTTGCATTGGCCGGCGTGCGATTCGCTCGTGGGGTGAGGAGTAAGCGGGCATGAATGATTCGTGGCAGCAACAGCTGCGCAAACTCCCGCTTGAAGAAGTGCCGCATTGCATTCTTTGCGGTGCTGACGGGAAGCCTGACCCACGGTGGAACGGCTATCTGGAATTAACGCCGCCATTCGGTGTACTACATTGCACTTCGTGCATGTTGCATTGGCTGAGCCCAAGGCCCAATGCAGAAGGTTACGCGAGGCTTTACAGTGACGCGTTGTATTTTGGCGGCAGAGGCGCTTCGCCTGCCGGTTACATGCAGCTGGCCAAGAGGCGCATGGGCTATTTTCGTGCCAGGATTCACGCCATTGCGAAGATTGCAGCGGCAGACGCGCACTTGGCGATCCTCGACTACGGTGCCGCCACAGGCGAATTCGTTCGCGCAGCCCTCGATGAGGGTCACGAGTGCATGGGCATCGAACTGTCTGCGGATGCGCGTGCGACAGCCAGAGCGGTGAACAACGTGAAACTACTATCCGCTGATGGGATCCAGCAGATCGGTGAGATGCAGTTCGATTTGGTCCACATGAATCACGTGCTGGAGCACATGCCCGACCCTATGTCCCATTTGCTATGGTGCCACCGGGTTTTACGTCCGCACGGCCTCTTGGTACTCGAGGTGCCGCAACAGTTTGAAAACGACCTCGACCGGCTGCGCCGTTGGTTGCATGTCGGCGGGCGGCAGAAGCGGTTCGATGCATATTCGTTGCATCACACCTATTTCTTCAGCCCAAATGCAATGAAGTTGCTGCTAAACGGTTCCGGTTTCGAAACACTCAACCTGGTTACATTCGATCCCAACAGCACGCCCCTGTCGCCGTTCTCGTTGAAGAACGTGATATTGCGAACGTTGCTCGGATTGGCAGACCGCTTGCACCATGGCGGCAACATCATCGAGGTGTTCTCGCGAAAATTGTGACCTCTCGCATTGCCGGTGGGGATGGCATTCAGGGTTTTGTGATCACCCCTTGCCCGGTGGTCAGCCGAAGGATCTCAACCCTATGCGATGCGACCAGTTCGTCGGCCGCGCGTGTGGCGCCCGGACAGTTCTTGAAGCCGTAGTCGTCCATCACGATGAATCCGCCCTTGACCAGGCGCGGATAGAAAAACTCGAGGCTGTCGCGGGTAGGCTTGTACAAATCCACGTCGATGTGTACGAGGCGGAACTGATGGTCCACCACCTCTTTGAATCGCTCGGGAATCCAGCCAGGCAGTACCTCGATCGAGTCGTAGCAGGCGAGGTGGCGCCGCAGCGTTGCCTCACTGGTACTCAGGTCTCCAGCAGACCATGGCATCACATCTGCTGCGATGTCCGCATCGGGCACGTCGGGGTCTGAAAGTCCTTGAAACGAGTCGAACAAATAAAGCTTCCCATGTGCTGATACCTGTGCAATAAAGAACGCCGAGGTGCCAACGTAACAGCCGCATTCCGCCAAATCCCCCGGTAAAGCGTTGCTGAGTTTCACGAATTCTCGAAGCGTCCACTTACGATCCTGCGAATAAGGGTTCCCCGGCGACATTCGGTTGAAGTCATCCAGGAATTGCTTGTCCTCACGCCACAGCTTGTAATCGTCACTGATCGGATAATCCCCGAACATGGCGGCTGCCGCGCGCGCCAACTCATGCCGTACGCGCCTTCGCTGGGCGGGATTGCCGGCCACCAGCCATTTGATGGCTCTTCCCACGCGGCTCGGGGTAATCATTGCCATATGGATTGTGCTCGAAAAGGGGCTGCTCGCTGGCATATTGCGGCCAATGAGTCGCCAGATTGTCGTGATTGATCGTGTACGCTCCTGAGCGTCACCGCACGAAGACGAATTCGTTGCAACCCAAACCAGCAGTAAGCGTCTCGCGTTGCAGCGCCAACCCCACTGCGGCCAGTTTGCGGACGACGTCTTCCGGTTTGGCAACCTCGAATGGATAGCCGCCCAGCCAGTCCCGCCAATCGTGAAACAACGACATGCCGCGTTTTTGTACGTATTGGCGCGCATAGGTGCCGGGCGGGTGGAAATGCCGTAGGTCTTGCACTAGCGCGTACAGCGCAAACAGCGGATAGAACACCGCGCCGACCGCCCATCTTCCTGGCAGTCCGCTGCAATAAAAACGCTTGACTACGCGCCACAGAGACGAACGCCAGCCTTGGTCGTTATACAGCGCCAGCAGCAACGTTCCGCGGGGGGCAACACGCGCCGCAGCCAACTCAAGGGCAGGCCACATGGCTCCGGTATGGTGCAGAACCCCCCAACTGTAGACCAGATCGAATTGCCCCAGCCCTTCCATGAAATCGGGATCCAGGGCCGAACCTTGCAGGATTTGCCAACTCGAGCCTTCCGAGGCGTGGCGCTTGCGCAATTCTTCCGTGCAGGTTACTGAGTCGGCGTCGAAATCGAATGACACTACCTCCGCACCGAGTTGGTACATCACTAGGCTGGAAAGTCCGCTGCCGGACCCCACGTCCAGGACGCGCAGGCCATGCAGGTCGTTTCGTTTCAACGATTCGCACAGCCTCAGCCGCGCTTCCTTGAGCCGACGATCGTCGAGCGTCGCAAGAAAGGATTTCCAGTTACGGCCGAACGCGAACCGCAGTTCCGGATCCTCATGACGGGCAGGTTGTGCGGTCGAATTCATGCCGTGATCTTACTGGCGTGGCACATGATGCTCGAAACTGCATCGATGACACGTTGGACATCCGCGTCGGTCAGCTTCGGCGACAGCGGCAGGCTGACGGTTTGGCGACCAAGCCGCATTGCGTTCGGCCATTGTTCCGGCTTCCATCCGTAGCGATGCTGGTAGTACGGATGCTCCGGCACGGCGAGATAGTGCACGCCGGTGCCGATACGGCGCGCGTTCATGGCGTCGAGGAACGCGTCGCGGGAAATCCCGCAGCGCACCTCGTCGACCATGATTGTGAAAAGGTGGTACGCGTGCCTTGTGTTCTTCTCGGGTGGTGCAGGCAATCCGATGGGCAGGTCTGCAAAAGCTTCCATGTAGCGGTTCCACACGGTTTCGCGACGTAGCCAGTTGCGCTCCACGCGCGCAAGCTGGTGGATGCCGATCGCAGCTTGCAGGTCCATCATGTTGTACTTGAAACCGGCTTCGATGACCTGATAGTGCTTATAGCCTTGGTCGCCAAAGCGATGCCACGCATCCTTGCTCATCCCATGCAATGCCAGCACCCTGGCGCGCGCGATGTGCGCCTCGTCGCGGCCCGTTATCATGCCGCCTTCGCCAGTGACGACGTTCTTGGTGGCATAGAAGCTGAAGCAGCCGAAATCACCGAATGTGCCGGCCTTCCTGCCGTGGCAGGTGGTTTCAATGGCATGGGCACAATCCTCGATCACCATGAGGTCGTGCTTTCGCGCGATCGACATGATCGCGTCCATTTCGCAAGCACGCCCCGCGAAATGCACCGGCAGGATCGCGCCCGTGCGCGGGGTGATCGCGGCTTCGATCGCAGCCGGATCGATGTTCTGCGTTGCAGGGTCGACATCTGCCAGCACGGGTACCAGCCCAGCATGGATGATCGCGTTAACCGAGGCGCAGAACGTCATGGGTGTGGTGATCACTTCCCTGCCAGGCTCCAGGTCCGCCGCGACCATGCTGACGTGCAGCGCCGCCGTGCATGAATTGACGGCCGCGACCTGGGCCAGCTGCAAACCTTGGTAGGCCGCGAAGTCGCGCTCGAACTGCACGACGCGCGGCCCGGTGCCCAGCCATGCCGATTCCATGCAGGCCACGACTTCGTCGATCTCGGTCTGCTCGATCAGCGGCGAGCCGAAGATCAGGAAGGGCGGCGCAGTGGCGGGGCGATTTCGCATACCTGTGCTCCTCGATGCGGAGACCTCACCACAGGGTGCGTACGTGGGGGTAGGCGAGTATGCGTCGATCGGCGGTCACGAGTGGCGCATTTTCCGCTCGCGCGGTGGCAACGACCATTCGATCGGCAGGGTCATCATGGAATTCGCCGGGCAGTCGTGTGGAATCAAGTGCGATCTCCGCGGACAATGGCAACAGGGTCACGCCGGGAACTGCCAGGACTGCACTCAGCCATTCGGTCACGTCCATGCCGAGCGTGATCCTGCCCTTGGCAATCAGCATGCCGATTTCCCAGGCGCTGATCGATGGGATTCCCAATTGCCCGGATGCGAGTTCCTTGCGGATGGCACCGGCCGCTCTTCGCGAAAGCCGCGGGTCGCCTCCGATCCACCACACCAAGGCGTGCGTATCCAGCACGATCACGTATTGGCTTCCCAACTCGTATCCACAGGTGCCAGCGGATCATCAAACCGCAGCACTGAACCCTTGAGACGGGCCAAGGCATCGGGTTTTTCGCGGCGATATTTTGTGACCGTCAAGGTGGGCGTCCCATTGTCGGTGATGACAACGGGTGTGCCGGTTTTTTCGATATGGCGGAAGATTTCCAGCGCGTGTGCCTTGAAGCGGGATTTGGAGATTTCGGTTTCCATTGCGGTAAGCGCGGTTGAACAACCATGGTCACTATACCATGGTCATTCCGTCCAATCCCAGCATCAGTGTGCATTGCGCTGGGCTTCCGCGATGGCAGGCGTCAGCCCAGCCTACCCTCGGGAGCGGCGGAGGCCGCGACGATCGGGCCTGCCGGTCCTCCTGCACGTGCAAGGATCGGGTGAGCGTTTGCATGCGAATCCCAGCATCGGTGGTGCATTGCGCCGGGCTCCCGCTTTCAGAAGAGCGCGACGCCGGCAGCCGCGGCCGATTTGCGTAATTCGGCATCCAGCGTCGCCAACGGTATTTGTTTGCGCTGTGCCAGTTCGAGGTACGCGGCATCGTATGCCGAAAGACGATGCCGCCGCGCGAGATCCAGGGTCGTGCTGAAGGCATGGCGGGTTGTGTCCGGATCGGTCACGATGCGCATTCGTTTCAGCATCTCCAGAAATTCGCTTGACGTTTCCGCCGCAAGCTGACCCAGCAATTCTCCCCGAGCCAGGACATTCACCACCTCGAGTACCCAGATGACCGGCACCAGCGCGGTGTCCGTTTGCAGCTGCCGAGCCACCGCGGCCGCGTAGTCCAGATCCTCAGGTGTCCCGTCGCCAAAGCACCATCGCATCGTGACGGAGTTGTCCAGCACGAAGCTCAAGGGCGACCGTATTCGATGAGCGCCTTGATATCGACGCCGGGGATGCGATGCGAGCGCATGAACGCTTCCATCTGCGACGCTGCACGCGCCGCACCCACATCAGCGGCCTTACCGACCGGCACAAGTTCGGCGACTGGCTCACCGCGATTCGTGATGGTGAACGATTTCCCCTTTCGGACTTGGCGCAGCAACTCTGGAAGCCGGGTCTTGGCTTCGTATGCGCCGATTTCAGTATGCATTGCGTCCTCCGTAGTCCAGACCAGTCTATAGACCAGCCGTAGCCTTGGCAAGCTGGAATGTGCTGCGTCAGTTTTCGTGGACTACATTGCCCTGAAGCCAATCCATCCGCAAGCCTGCGAAGCGTTCGAAGTCACGATCGAAAGTACCCAAGGTCGCCCCGTGCTCGATGGTGATGGCTGCAAGATGCGCATCGCTCACGAGATTGCCGCCGCGGCCCGCGCCGATCAGCAGGCGTGCGAGTAACGGCGCGTGACGGTCGGTCGGCCCGATCATCCGAGCGCGTGGATGCGACAGCCATTCCTCCACCACGCCCAGCGCCGTTTCCACTGGCAGCGTCGCGCGCACAATTCGTCTCTGCGTGCTGATCCGCAGGAAACCTGCGAGCGCATGCCATGTGAACGCAATGCCAGCGGGATCAGCGAACGCGTCTTCCAGCCATCGGGCAGCGACTGCACGCTGGGGCGCGTCAAGATTGACCGCGTATACCAGCACGTTGACGTCTGGCGTCCTCACTTCGGCGGCAACCAGCCGTGGTCGATGTCGTACAACTCGTCCGCGAGCGCCAATGCCTTGGTCAAGTCCACAAGCGGCTTGCCCAAGTGAAACGCGCGCTGTTTGAATGGCGGTACATCTTCCGCGGGCTTGGCCAGTCCGTCGCGCACGGCTTGATTGACCGCGTCCTTGAAGGTGATGCCGCGTTCGCGCATCGTCTTCTTCAACAAGGCTTCGACGTCCGGCTCGAGGGTGATGGTGGTGCGCATGACAGCAAAAGCATCAATGAACAAGCATCATGATGCTTCGAACAGTTAGTGGTGTCAAACGGGCTCAGTGAGCCGAGGGCGCCGCAATCTTGCCCTGTTCGGCTAACCGCTCCAGCACCGCGATCTGGTTGTCCAGGCGGCCAGCGAGATTCATGCGCCGCAGCACGTCGATTTGTTCCAGGGCTTTTTCTGTCTCACCTTGCCGTGCGTACAGCGCGGCCAAGTCGATTCGATACGCAGACTCGCTCGGGTCGCCTGCGACGGCGCGCGCCAAGTACTTGGTGGCCAGCGGGTCGTTATGCATCAGGTCGCGCTCGAAATCTGCGTACGCTCCGTTGAGGCGTGCAATGGGGTGGGGACGCGAAAGCGCCGCTGCGTACGCGCGTTGCAGCCAAGAAACGTCGAATTTGCAAATGCCCGAGCCGTAGCAGTTGGTGAGCGAAATCAGCGCGGAGATATCTTCCTGGCGAGTCGGCTGGTCGCGCAGCTTTCGGATCATCGAATTCCAGTAGTCGGCATCGGCACCCTGATGATGATGATCCGCAATCATGATCAGTGCCTGGTCGGCCAGTGACGACGAGCCCGGTATTGCGGCCGCCTTTGCGAGGTATTTACGGGATTCATCGAGCGCCTTGCCGGGCTGGTAGTTCGATGCGATCAACAGCAGGCGACCGGCCTCGTACACTGCGCGCGCCGATTCGGGGTGTCGATTGGCTTCCGCTATCGCCAGCCGCAGCGGATTCGACCATTCCTGTGCGCGCAGATTGGTCGCCAGCGCGAACCACAGCAGCGCGATGGCCACCACGAACCCCCGCAGGATCGGAAGCGCGATCTTCCAGCGCAAGCCCATCAGCAACGCGCCGACTGCCAGCAGCACTCCGATCGATGCGAAATACATGCGCTGTTCGTACACCAACTCCAGCGGAATGATCGTGGCAGTCAACAGTTGCGCGGCGAAGAACCAGCCAATGCCCAGTGACACCAGTGGTCGGCGGTTGCGCAACAGTACGGCGACCACGGCCAATGCCGCGAGCAGAACGATCGAGCCGAGCGTGGTCCAGGGTGTAAGAAGCCCGGTCGATTTCACGATCTCGTCGTGGTACAGGCTCAACACCATCGGGTTCGGGAATAGCGTCCAGTGCAGGTAGTCGACCAATACCCGGCTTTCGGTGAGCAGGCGCTGGCCCAGCGTGAAATCGCGTCCGGACCACGATGCCGGCGACGAGGCACCGCGCAGCAGCCACAGGAACCCGAGCACGCCTGGGATGAACAGCGTGAAGGTGAACAGCGCCCAGATGCGGCTGTCTTGCTTGGCTGCCTCCTCTCCCTCCGGGAGAGGCGGAGCGAAGCGAACGGGCGCGAAGCGCGAGCGCGCAGCGCCGGATGAGGGTTCGCTGATGTTCCCCTCTCCTGCCGGGACAGGGTGGCGCGAAGCGCCGGGTGAGGGTTCGGCTCTCGCCAGCAAGTCCGTAGCATTGGGCGTATCCGGACCCTCACCCCTGCCCCTCTCCCGGGGGGAGAGGGGTTCATCAAGGTCTGATATGGAACCCGGCTGGGGTTGCAGCCTTGCATACGCGAGCGCCGGATGCGGCGTACACGGATGGCGCGACACAAATGCGCGGTCCGAAATTGGCACCGAAGCAAACCGCACCAGGATCCACTCCGCAAGAAATGCGAACACCGGCAAGAGCACCGCCGTTTCCTTGGAGGTCAACCCGAGCAGCGTGCCCAGCACGATGCCGCTCACTGCGAGCGCGAAGCCGTGCCGGTCGCGGCGCGCATCGCTCGCCGTCAGCATCATCCAGCGTCCATGCAGGTAGGCCCACAAGCCCGCCAGCACGAAAACCTGGCACAGGCTCTCCATCCGCTGCACCACATACAGCACCGCCATCAGGTTGATCGGCAGCAGCAGCCACGCGGCGCTGACGATCAACGCGAGGCGGGTGGCGGCGGATTCGTCGATGGTGGACGCAGATCCCTCTCCCTCCGGGAGAGGCGGAGTGAAGCGAACGCGCGCGAAGCGCGAGCGCGAAGCAGCGGCTTTGCTCCCCTCTCCCTTCGGGAGAGGGGTTGGGGGTGAGGGTCCGATATTTGCGCGTGGTTCGATCTTGCGCGGGTCCGAACGCTCACCCGCCCCTTCGGGGAGCGCTACCGCGCTCGGCCTGCGGCCGCCTCTCCCGAAGGGAGAGGGGAGAAACCCGCCGGTGCGCAACCCGAACAACCGCAACAACGCACTCAGCATGAAATACAGCAGCACGCCGTTGACGAGGTGTATGACGATGTTGGTGACCTTGAACGGCCACGGATCGCCGCCGCCGAAGTACCAGTTCACGGAGAACGTCAGCGACGCCAGCGGCCGGTGCAGGAAACTGGAAGGCGAAGACAGCGCCGAATTGATCCACGCGATCAGCGTCGAATGTCCTGGCGTGATGTGGATCGCAGCGTTGTCGACTATGTTCGGGTAGTCGTCGAACACCCATCCGCCCGTGACGCCGGGCCAGTACACGACTGCGGTTGCAATCACCGCGGCCGCAAGCAGCAGCCACGGTAACCAGGCGCGATTGCGAGTGTTCAGGCGCATGCACGCACGTCCGTTCGTAGCCCGCTGTGTATGCTACCTTGCCCTTTGATGCCCATTCGAATCGGGAGGTAACGATGCCAGTGATCTTCCGGCATCGCGGGTTCAAGCTGTTTTTTTATTCGAATGAAGGGTCGCCGCGCGAACCGATGCACGTACACATTGAGAAAGGTGAATGCGAAGCAAAGGTTTGGGTCGAGCCTTCCATCGCAGTCGCATATAACGATGGTTACAATGCCAAACAGCTTCGCGAACTTCTCGATTTGGTGAGTGACAATGAGGCAAGGATCAAGAGGGCGTGGCATGACTACTTCGGCTAAGGCGAAATCAATTCGATTCGACCAGGACAACATGTGGGTCGAACTTGCCGATGGCCGCACGCTCGGCGTCCCGCTCGCGTGGTTCCCTCGGCTACTGTGTGCGACGGCGGCCCAGCGACGGGCTTGTCGAATAAGCGCACGCGGGTTGCACTGGGAAGAAATTGACGAAGACATATCGATCAGCGGCTTGTTGAACGGCTTGGGTGATCAAACCGTACAGCGCCCGCGGGCGGCGTGACCTTGGCCGGTTGCCGCAACTTCGCTGCGGCGTCCTCTTCCAAGTTGTTACGCAGATACGCCGTTTCCTTCGCCCACCAGCCTTGTTCGCGCAGCACCCATGCATGGATGCGCGGCATGCCGAATCCCGGTTTCGGTCCGGGAGGCAGAGTATTGAAATAATTCAGGTGGTCTAGTCCCAATTGTGGATAGCCTTGCGCGCCAAGGTAGGCGGCCTGCTCCAGTGCCGCGTCCTGACTAGGTCGCATGGCCAGGGCACGGTTGAACGATTTCAGCGCAGCATCGGGATTACCTTCTGCGAGATCGAGTTCGCCTTGCAGGTGTTGCAGATCCTGCTGCAGCCCCATTTGATTCTGCCAATGTGAGTTGTGCCGGGCAGCGTCCAAAGTTCCCTGCAATGCTGCAAAGTCGAGGCCGGGACAGGCATGGCGCGTTGCCATGTCCAATGCCTCACTGAACCATTTGAACGCTGTCTGTCCGCCGACGCGGGTGCGCGTCAGCGCAAAATCGGCCCGGGCCAGCGTCCGGGGCTGCACTGCCCCCAATTTGCATTCCGCCCCGATCAAGTTGATCGGCGCCTGGATATCGTCGGGGTGGCGTGGCAGCGACAGCCGCAAGCGTGCTGCAGCGAGGCGTGGACGATTGTGGTTCATGTCATATAGCGCGGCGTTCGTCTGCGCTCGAGCGGAATCCGGGTTGATAGCTGCCCACACCTGCGCCTGCCGGAAGCCGTCGCCCCAAAGCTTGGAGCGCTGCACAGTCAGGGTTGCAAGCGTCGCAAGGATCAGCGCCGCCGCGCCAACGCGCATGAATCGTAGCGAGCCAGGTTTGGCCATCCACAGTCCGATTGGCCAGAACAGCAGCATTGCAGGGAGGTAGTTTCGATGCTCGAAATAAAGCTCCAGCGAGAGCCAGCCTGATTCCATCAATTGCGCGGCAAAGTAGAATAACAATGCAAGGGCTATTGCCGGATACTTCTTGCGCAAAGCAAAGCCCGCGCCGATCAAAGCGAGGATCAACACTGCACAGGGAAGCGTCGCGGCTGGGTGTATCCAACTTGTGGAAACGGAGAACTGGTCATTGAACAGACCGGTTGAATGCGCATGCGGGATGAACAGCAAGCGCAGGTAATCGGTAACGACGCGCGGCTCGGTGAGCAATCGCTCACCGACCGTCCAGCCGCGGATTGCAGGCGTGTTGGCAATTACGCTGGGCAGCAGGTACAGGAGATAGCCGATCACCAGCGCACTTGGAATGATCAGGAAAATCCTCATGGCCCGTTTGTGCCAACGGCGGATGCAAGCCGTTGCCATTGCATGACGGGAGAGCACGATCCATTCGGTCAGCAGCAGCAGGATCGGAAACAGCGCGCCATTGGCTTTCGACAGTACTGCCAGCAGCGTGCACAGCCAGGCGGAAAGCGCCATGCCGACCAGTGCACGTTTGATGTGCCCTGCCGCCAACGCCTGGCGCGATGCCATCCATCCCAACATCCCGATCAAAACGAATGTCGCGGGCAGCATCGCCTCGCGCTGCACGATGTAGAGAGTCGTCGACACGAACAGTGGGTGCAGCAGCCATGCGCCTGCGCCGAACAATGCGGCGATGGCGATGGCGGGATTGTCGAGCGCGAATAGCCCGCTTCTGGTCCCCTCTCCCTCGGGGAGAGATGAAGATTTTGAACCCCTCTCCCCCCGGGAGAGGGGCAGGGGTGAGGGTGCGAAGCTTGCGTATGATCTGATATTACGCGAACCCGGACCCTCACCCGGCGCTGCCCGCTCGCGCTTCGCGCGCGTTCGCTTCGCTCCGCCTCTCCCGGAGGGAGCGGGAATCGTTTTGCGGGCCCCTTCGTGCCACGCGCTCCCAGAGGGAGAGGCGAGTAAAAATGTCCCCAGCTTCCACAACACCCAGACCAGTAGCGCACCATTGATCAGGTGCAGGATCACGTTGGTGACCTTGAATGGATAGGGATTGGCAGGCCAGTTGCGCGCGTCGATCAGGAACGTCAGCAGCGTCAAGGGACGCCCGGTCGGATCCGCATCGCCTGAGGTGACGTAGCGCAGGAACGACGTCCAGTTGCCCACGGGGCCGGTCGCACCCAGTGTGGGCAGGTTCGCGAAATCATCGAACAGGAAGTCGCCGGAAAGCCCTGGGTGGTAAACCCACCATGCAACGGCCAACAGCGCGACCAGGATTGCCGCAAATGCCACGGCGGCAGCGATTTGCCTCGCGGGTACGTGGAAGAATGGTCTCACGAGGTCGCGGGTGCGAGTGTCACGGCGTGCAAGCATAAGGCACGATTGTCGCCGTGTCGCTTCGGGATCCGATTACGCGATCAGTTCTACGTGTGCAATGGTTGCACTCGGAGACGACAAGGAAAAAGAAGGGCCGCACCGGGCGGCCCTTCGCAAACAGATTTCCGAAGCAGTCGCTGCGATTACGAACGGCAGCTGGTGGGCAGATACTTCGGAGGTACGGTCGATTTTGTGCAAGTCCAGTGGATGTCGCCGTTGGCGCTGGTGACCGGAGAAAAGACCAGATCTGTCCCTTGGATGGCTTTATTGGCGGTCGTCGCGTTAAATTTTGCATCGATGATGCCATCGCCCGCCACCGCACCGGTATTCACGTCGAGCTGAATGACGTATTTGCCGGTGATTGACGTGTCATTCGCAAGGCCGGCAGAGCCATTGCTACCAGGAAAGCGGCCGGTGTTGGAATAAAACTCCGCGACCGCCGTCTGGGCGCCGTCGGCCAAGGTTGCACCTTCGGATACCTGCGCGCGTACCAGGTAGTTCTGGTATGCCGGAATGGCGATGGCCGCCAGGATCGCGATGATCGCGACAACGATCATCAGTTCGATCAGGGTGAAACCTTTCTGCATCGATTTCATGGTTGGATACCTCGTTGCTTGTGGTGACTGGTCAACTGGTTGGGAATGCCCAAGTGCAAGCCCCTGATGCGAACTCCCCTGGCCAGCAGGGCCAGTGAGCCAGAAGCTCGGGTACGGGAAAGCAGCTTTCGTGCCAAACCCCATCACTGTGTTCCCCCGGAAAATGTAACTGCAACCCACAGATTCGGCTTGGGAATCGGTTCACAGTTTCTGGCGCCGACCAATCAGCCGTTTCAAGACTCGGCGGGACAGGGTGACGATTTGTGTCACCCACGCTGCTCTTTCGAATAGCGGCCTCAAGCTCGCGGCTGGTGCTCGCCTCCGAGAATCCTGCACCTTTTTATTCTTCAGAATGCAGGAACAAAACAAACGGCCGCACCTTGCGGCGCGACCGTTTGGGAGCCCCCGTTCCTGACCAGAAGTTGCTCCGGTCTGTAGGGTGCAGGATGCGTGCCAACCGTTCTGCCGCAACGAATCAGACGATCCGCGATGAGAGCTGCCTCACATTCGGCAAAGGGCGGGGGCGAGCGTCCGATACTTGCGTGTGCCAGAATTGCGCCTTTTGAAGACGCAGTGGGGCAGCGATGACGACGCTTCTGGTCACCGGCGGCGCCGGTTTCATCGGCGGCAATTTCGTGTTGCAGGCGGTCGCCGACAGGTTGACCGTCGTCAATCTCGACAAGCTGACCTACGCCGGCAATCTCGACACGCTGAAGCCACTGGAAGGCAATCCGCGCCACGTATTCGTGCGGGGCGACATCGCCGACCGCGCGTTGGTGGCGAGCTTGCTCGCCGAACACAAACCGGATGCCGTGGTGAACTTCGCGGCCGAGTCGCACGTCGACCGTTCCATCGATGGGCCGGCGGCGTTCGTCGAAACAAACGTCGTCGGCACGCTGGCGCTGCTGGAAACCGCGCGTGATTACTGGAAGGGGCTCGACGGGGCTGCGCGCGACGCGTTCCGTTTCCTGCACGTGTCTACCGACGAGGTGTACGGCTCGCTGGGCGCGTCGGGAAAGTTCAGCGAAACCACGCCGTATGCGCCGAACTCGCCGTATTCGGCATCCAAGGCGGCGTCGGATCACCTGGTGCGCGCGTTCCATCACACGTACGGCCTGCCGGTGCTGACCACGAACTGCTCGAACAATTACGGCCCATACCAGTTCCCGGAAAAACTGATCCCGCTGATCGTTGCGCGCGCGCTGGCGGGTGAGAAACTGCCGGTGTACGGCGACGGCAGGAACATCCGCGATTGGTTGTTCGTGCTGGATCACTGCAGCGCGATCCGGCGTGTACTGGAAGCGGGCCGGGTGGGCGAGACTTACAACGTGGGCGGCGATTCCGAGCGCGAGAACATCCACGTGGTGAAGACGATTTGCGCGCTGCTCGATGCAAAGCGGCCGTTGCCGGACGGCCGCAAGCGGGAAACGCTGATCGAATTCGTGAAGGACCGCCCCGGCCATGACCGGCGCTACGCGATCGATTCGTCGAAGCTGCAGCGCGAACTCGGGTGGAGACCCTCCGTCGATTTCGAGACCGGCATCGCCCGCACCATCGACTGGTACCTGGCCAATCAGCCGTGGGTGCAGCGCGTGCTGGATGGCAGCTACCGGATGGAAAGACTGGGGCAGGGGTGAAGGTTCGACACTTGCGCATATCTGGTACTGCGCGAGGCCGGACGCTCACCCGGCGCTACGCGGTCGCGCTGCGCGCGCGTTCGCTTCGCTCCGCCTCTCCCGGACGGAGAGGGAACAGCAGTTGAACCCCTCTCCCTTCGGGAGAGGGGCAGGGGTGAGGGTCCGGTGTGGTTAAGCGCGCGAATCCACCATTACCCACGCGAACGCGCAACATGGCAAGGACATTACGCGCAGGTTCAACCTGTGCCGAGAGTGCATTGTGGTACCGACTGGGCAACGGGCGGCTGGGGGGGCTGAAATTTCGCCGGCAGCATCCAATGCCGCCCTACGTCGTCGACTTCTATTGCCGCGAAGCTCGCCTGATTGTGGAGTTGGATGGGTCGCAACATCACGCCGAAGCGGACGCAAGACGTACCGCGACGCTCGAACAGCACGGCTGCCTGGTGCTGCGATTCTGGGACAATCAAGTGCTGACGGATCTGGATGCGGTACTCGCGGAAATCTTGCATATTGCGCGGGACCGGACCCTCACCCGCCCCTTCGGGGCACCCTCTCCCGGAGGGAGAGGGGAGAAGAAGGAAGCAGATTAGTGACGACAAACAAAGGCATCATCCTCGCCGGCGGTTCCGGCACGCGGCTGTATCCGGTCACGCAGGCGATCAGCAAGCAACTGCTGCCGGTGTACGACAAGCCGATGATCTATTACCCGCTGTCGGTGCTGATGCTGGCCGGCATCCGCGAGGTGCTGGTGATCAACACGCCGCACGAGCAGCCGCTGTTCCATCACCTCCTGGGCGACGGCTCGCAGTGGGGCATCAGCATCCAGTACGCCGTGCAGCCTTCGCCCGATGGCCTCGCGCAGGCGTTCCTGATCGGGCGCAACTTCATTGCTGGCGACCAATGCGCACTGGTGCTGGGCGACAACATCTTTTTTGGCCACGGTTTCACCGAGCTGCTGCGGCGCGCTGCGCTGCGCGAACATGGCGCGACGGTGTTCGGCTATCTGGTGCGCGATCCGGAACGCTACGGTGTCGCCGAATTCGACCAGACCGGACGCGTGATCGGGCTGGAAGAAAAGCCGGCGCGGCCGAAGTCGAGCTACGCGGTAACGGGGTTGTACTTCTACGACGAGCGCGTGTGCGAATTCGCGTCGCGGCTCAAGCCATCGGCGCGCGGCGAACTGGAAATCACCGACTTGAACCGCTGCTACCTGGAGGACGGTTCGCTGATGCTGGAACAGCTTGGCCGCGGCTACGCATGGCTCGATACCGGCACCCACGAGTCGATGATGGACGCCGCCAACTACATCGCCACGGTCGAGAACCGGCAGGGGTTGAAAGTGTGCTGTCCCGAGGAAATCGCCTGGCAGCGCGGCTGGATCGATTCGGCACGCGTGCGCGAACTCGCGACGCCGCTGGCGAAGACGGGTTACGGGCAGTATTTGTTGCGGTTGATTGATGGTTGATTTACTCCCCTCTCCCTCCGGGAGAGGCGGCCGTAGGTCGAGAGCGTAGTGCTGGGGTGAGGGTACGAATCTTGCGTTGTGGCGAACATTGCACGAGCCCGAGCCCTCACCCTCCCTTCGGGCACCCTCTCCCGGAGGGAGAGGGGAAATGTGAAGCGGCGCTTGAGCCTAGTGGACTGAAGGTGGCAAAGGAACAATCTTTACAATGACCCAACACCCCCACCTCAAGCGCATCGACACGAATCTGCCCGGCGTGTGCGTCATCGAGCCCGTCGTGCATGGGGATGCGCGTGGATACTTTTTCGAATCGTTCCACGCGAAGAAGTACGCCGAACTCGGCATCGACGTCCGGTTCGTGCAATCCAATGTCTCGCGTTCGGCGCAGCGCGTGCTGCGTGGACTGCATTACCAATGGCCGAACCCGCAAGGCAAACTCGTATCGGTGCTGGATGGCGAGGTTTATGACGTCGCCGTGGACATCCGCCGCGGTTCGCCCACGTTCGGACAATGGGAAGCGGCGATGCTGACGGCCGCCAATCATCGCCAGTTGTGGATCCCAGAAGGTTTCGCGCACGGCTTTTGCGTGGTCAGCGAATCGGCAACCTTCATGTACCAGTGCACTGCGCTGTACGACTCGACCTGCGACGCAGGCGTGCGCTGGAATGATGCCGCGATCGGCATCGACTGGCCGGTGGCCGAGCCGCTGCTGTCGGCGAAGGACGAAAAGGCGCCGTTCCTGGCCGAGGTGCCGGAAGACAAGCTGCCGGTGTATGTGGAACCGTGAGTTACTTTTGATGTGTATCCGGGTGATTCGCTCCTCACCCCACCCCTCTCCCCGCGGGGGAGAGGGAGACAAGCGCGCAGGGCTTGGCGGGTGAGGGGCCATACATGATGAGAATTCTCATCACCGGCGCGAACGGGCAGGTCGGATACGAGTTGCTGCGCGCGCTGAGCAAAAGCCCTCCCCTTCAAGGGGAGGGTTTGGGTGGGGATGGGTTTGGCTTTGGCTTTGCCGAAGAAAACCCCACCCTTCCCCTGAGGGGGAGGGGGTCAGAAGCGAACACCCCTCCCGGAGGGGGAGGGGTTCGCCGCTTTTCCCCTCTCCCTCCGGGAGAGGCGGAGCGCCTGGTGAGGAACCACAATTGCGAAATCATTCCCGCCACCCGCAGCGGCAGGCTGGAAGGTGGCAGTGCCTGCGAAACCATCGACCTCGCCGATTCCAACAATTTGTCGGCAGCGCTCGACCGCCTCGCGCCGGACCTCATCATCAATGCCGCCGCATATACCGCGGTCGATAGAGCGGAAGACGAGCCGGAACTCGCGCAGCGCATCAACGGCGATACGCCCGGTTTCCTTGGCGCGTGGGCTGCGCGACATGGGGCACGCGTGGTGCATTACTCGACGGATTACGTATTCGACGGCGACGCCACGGCGCCGTACCGTGAGGACGACGCGACGCATCCGGTCAGCGCCTATGGGCGTTCCAAGCTCGCAGGCGAGTTCGCGCTGCGCGACAGCGGTGCGCGACACCTGATCCTGCGCACGGCCTGGGTTTACGCGGCGCGCGGACACAATTTCCTGCGCACCATGTTGCGTTTGGGCAAAGAACGCAGCGAACTACGTGTGGTGGACGACCAGATCGGCGCGCCGACGCCCGCGTCGTTGATCGCCGATGTCACGGCGCAAGTGATTGCCCAGTGGTGCGGCGGCGAACAAACTTCGCGCGATGGAACGTATCACCTCGTCGCGTCGGGCCACACGAGCTGGTGCGGATTCGCCCGCGCGATCTTCGAGCGTGCACGATACGCGAATTTGCTCCATCGTATTCCGGAAGTGCATGCCATCCGCACCGCGGATTACCCGACGAAGGCGACGCGTCCCGCATGGTCGGTGCTGGATAGCACCAAGTTGCGCGACACATTCGGTGTCGATCTGCCGGATTGGCAGGCCGCGCTGTCTCGCGTCATCGGCGAAATGTCGAGTCGGTAATCGGGCAGCGACGCTGCGAATCCGCATTCTGACGCCGCGATACGCGCGATTCTTTCAAACATCTTTCGTGTGAGTTGCTCATCGCAATCGAGTGCGACGCCGCTCATCGGCCGGATTGCGCCGTCCGTCGCAAAGTGCTTTGCAATCGATTTGAAGCAGAGAATGATCCGCTCCGCATCGTGGTTTCCACAGGGGCAAATCCGTGGTGCAGGGGAAATACCAGATCATGTCCGTCGGTTTCGTGACACGTCTGCGCGCGCGTTGCCGCGCTTGCGGCTTCACGCTCGTCGAACTGATGATCACGCTGGCGGTGGCGGCGATCCTCGCCACGATCGCGGTGCCGAGTTTCCGCCACCTGCTGGTCGCGATGAACCTTTCGGACATCAACAGCGCACTGGCAGGCGATTTGCAATACGCGCGCACCGAGGCGGTATCGCGGCAGACGGAAGTCTGGGTCGCGGCTTCCGCGGGCGGTTGGGCGGACGGCTGGAAGGTAGTCGTGCCGCCAGCCACCACCTCGCCGACCGCCGTGGCGATCACCCTTCGGCAGCACCCGGCCGTGCCCGCGACGTACGCGATCGGCGCGGCGCCCGCGACCTCCGTGATCTATCAACCGCAGGGCACGCTCCGGTCGCCCGCAGCATGCTTCATCGTGTCTGGACCGAGTGGCACCAACAACACGCCCGTTTTCCTGCAAGTGTCGGCGGTCGGCATGATGCAGCAAACCACCGGCACCACCAATCCACCATCCCCGGCTTGTCCGCCAGTGCCATGACCATGCGCCGCGCCTATCCAAGCCAACAAGGCTTTTCGATGCTGGAAGTGCTGATCGCCGTGCTTGTGTTCAGTCTCGGCATGGTCGGCCTTGCAGGGCTGCTGATCTATTCGATCCAGTCCAACCACGTCGCCTACCTGCGCACGCAGGCAACGTACCTCGCGCACAACATGGCCGACCGGATGGCTGCCAATCCCGCCGCGGTGTGGGACGGCGACTACGGCACTCCCGCCGCGTCCACACAATTTCCGGTAGCCGCCAGCACCGCGGACTGCGCGGCGGGCTGCACGCCGGACGAACTTGCAGCCGTCGATATGGCGCAGTGGAGCACCCAGCTCACGACCTTCCTGCCGAAGGTCACCGGCGCCATCGCCTGCTCGCAGGCAGGCATCCCCATCCCGCCGAGCACCGGGCCGGATGGCCAGGTCCAGTTCCGGCCGCCCTACGGCGGCACGTGCACGATGAGGCTGACCTGGAACGAGGCTAACAGCGTGACCGGTGCGCAACAGCCGCAATCCTTCTACTGGGTGTTCCAGCCATGAGTCGCGTCGGTCCATCCATCGTCGCGCGCCGCCGCATGGCGGGCCTGTCGCTGGTCGAATTGATGATCGCGCTGGTGATGGCGTTGATCGTCGCGGCCGGCATCATTTCGGTATTCGAGTCCACGTCGAACGGAAACAAGGTTCAGGCGCAGATGGCGGCGTTGCAGGAGCAGGGCCGCTTCGCGATCCAGAGCCTGCGCAGCGATCTCGCCAACGCCAACAGCGGGTACTGCAGCAATACCGGCGGCAATGCCGGGCAGACGGCTTCGAATCTCTACCTCGACGCGCTGCGCTCGCCGACGGTTTATGCGGAAACGGCCCTCGCGCTTCCCGACAACACCGTGACCACGTTGCCGACGCCGACGCAGGCGTACTCGCTGCCGTCCTCGCTGTACATGCGCGGTTACGACTGCACGGTGGGCAATCCGTGCACGCCTGCCGGATTGACCGGCCTTGCGCCGGAAATCCCGCCGATCGGCACGCTCGTGGGCGATCGCGTACCCGGAACCGACGTGCTCACCATCCGCTACATCCGGCCTGGCTCCGGCTGGTCGATCGGGAGTCCCGGCGGCAGCTTCATCACCGCCACCAGCGGCGTAGTTACCGGCATCCAGCTTGTGCAATTGCCTGGTGAGGATCCGGTCAGCGACTTCACCGGCACCGTGGCGATGCTGGCCGATTGTTCCAATGCGCAAGTTTTCACCGTCACGAATTCTGGCGGCGGCGCGCTTGCTCCCGTAGCCGCCCCTTCCAATTACGCCCAGCCGCTCGACATCACCCAGAATGCTGCGGCGCGCGTGTTCGACTTCACCCGGGACTTCCAGACCGTCACCTATTTCCTGCAGGTCGTGTGTGCCAACAACACGACGCCGTGCACGGGGACCACAACAGGTGAGCTGGTGCGGGTCGTGGACGGCGGCACCGCGAACGCCGCGAACGGCGGCAGCACGCAGGCGCTGGTGAGCGGCGTCGAGCGCCTGGATTTCCGCTACGGCATCATCGGGCCGGATGGCCTTACCCGGTTCCTTACTGCCACGGAACTGGACACGGGGATCGATGCAAGCGGCAACCCCATCGCCTCCTGTCCACCCGGCGTTTCCACGCCCGGCGGCATGCCTGATGACCCCGCCGATGGCTGCTTGTGGCGCGCGGTGCAAAGCATCCAGGTGTCGATCCTGATGGACGGCCAGACCCCGCTGTACACGCTGACGCCGGCCGAGTTGAACTACATCTACACACCTGACAGCGCTGCGATGGAAGCGCCGGCCGCGCACGCGGTTCCGCCATCTGCACAGGGCTTTCCGAACCAGCTGATCCGTCGTCAGTTCACCGCGCTGGTCTCGCTGCGCAACTTCAATCCGTGATTCTTGAGCAAGCCGTCATGCGTATCTACCCGACAGCCAAAATGCCGAACCCCTCTCGCCTCGGAAGAGGGGCAGGGGTCAGGGTACGAGTCTTGCGCGGAGTTCAGCATGGCACTGGTCCGGACCCTCACCCGGCGCTTCGCGCCAACACGGAGTTCTCCTGCCAGGGACGGCGGCTTTCCCGGAGAGAAAGGGGCTCCTCACGCCGCGCCGACCAGCAAGGCGCGGTGCTGTTCGTCGCCTTGATCTTCCTGATCCTGCTGACGCTGCTAGCGATCGGCGCGTCGTCCGGCTCGCTGCTGCAGCAGCGCATGGTCGCGGCCACCCGCAGCGCCCAGCTTGCAACCATGACGGGCGACGCCGCGCTGCGTGGCGCCGAATGGAGCATCTGGAGTTCGTCCGAAACCCTTGGCAGCGCCCTCGTCTGCGACGGCGGCGACATCAATGCCACCAGCGGCTGCGTCCGCTACGACGCGAACTCGCCGCTGTACGCGACGGGTGGCGAGGTCACGGAGTTTCGCACCGACAACAACCAATGGCTGTCGTTCGCCGGGGCGCAAACCTACACCGGTGCCAACCACAGCGGTTACACCAACAACGTCGGCCCCAGCTATGTGGCCACTGCCAACGTGGCCGACAACCCGCAGTACATCATCGAGGACATGGGCCTGGTGCGGCCGCCGGGCGCCGGCGCGCAACACGAATCGGGCGATACCGGTACCACCGAAGGCGGACCGGGCAATGTCAGCGTCCACATTTACCGCATCACCGCGCGCGCCACAGGTGGCACCACAGGCACGGTGCGTGTGATGCAGAGCACCTTCGACGCAGCGAGCAACTGAGAACCAAATCGAGCAGCACTCCAATGGAGACTCTGATCAATCCACACTCTCGTCATTCCCGCGCAAGCGGGAACCCAGTGACTTTGTCGTCACCAGTTGAAGTGCAAAGACACTGGATTCCGGGTTCTGCTCGCAAAACGCGAGCAGCCCCGGAATGACAAGGCGATGAAGGAACCCGCAGGGGGAATCCGCCATGTCCACAACCCGTCAAACCATCCTTGCCTCACGTCCCGCCGCCATGCTGCTGGCGCTCGCGCTGGTCGTCGCCCTAACGACGCCGGTGCTGATGCTGTCGCGTGTCCGTGCCGCCCCCGCTGTGCTGCCGTGCGCCGAAACCAACAACAACGGCTGCACCGAGCTCAGCGCGACACCGCCGCAGGACACCCAGGCGGTGCCGCCCAACGTCGTGCTGATGCTGGACGACTCCGGATCCATGGACTGGGACTTCATGCCGGACTGGGGGTACCTCAAGTACAACACTGCCGCCGAGGCCAGGGATCCGCTGGACAACACCCTGTATTACGACAGTACCAAGACCTATACACCGCCGCCCCAGGCTGACGGCGTTCACCTGTATCCCAACTCGCCGGGCCTCACCAACGCGTACAACGACGGCTTCACCAGCCACGCGGCGACGAATATCGAGAATTACGCGGCGCCGAACAGCGTGGACATCGGGCACCAGTATGCGTACTACACGCAGGTACCAACCGGCACCACGACCACGACGCCGCCACCGGTGCCACCGACCGTTTGTCCAGGGGGCTTTCACGTGAGTGGCGGCCAATGCGTCGCGCCCGCGCCGACCGGCGGGCCGGGCGCAATCTGTCCCGCGGGTTACGTCTACATGGGTGGCGGCAAGTGCCAGGACGGCGAACTCACGGCGCCCGCGCAATACAAGTGCCCGGGCGGGTGGACGCCGACGGGCTTCGTTTCGTCGACCCAGGTGTGCACGGGCCCCGTCCCTGCACCGAGGCCGGAGGGACATTACTGCCCCGGAGGCAGCACCTACAACGCAGGCACGGGGATGTGCGACTACAACCCAGTCACCACCACCCACTACATCAACGTATTCACGTACGTCGTCGATCCCGGCGCTCCCGTCGGCTCCAAAACGCCGACTGCTCCGGCGTCGCTGGGGCCACTGACCTACTACGTGGCCGCCGGCACCGCCGGCAACAAATGCAGCCTGCTCACCAACGCCGCGCAGCAGGCGCACTGTGTCGATGCAAGCGATACCTCCGGTGCCGCGGCGCCTTCGGGGGTGCAGGCGGGACAGAACATCGCCAACTGGTTCTCGTATTACCGTACCCGCCTGCTGATGACCAAGAACGGCCTGATGACGGCCTTCGCCAACGTCAGTCCCAAGTACCGCTTCGGTTTTGGCTCGATCAATGCGAACGGGGTGACCAATATTCCCGGTGCACCAGGCGGTCCGGCCGGCCCCACAGCTTATCAATTCGACAATGCGATGGCCGATGGCCAGGGCGGCAGCGCCACCAACCAGCTCGCCGTCGTGCAGCCGTTCGGCGCGGGCTCGGTGGGTTGCCCCAACATTCCGGGCGCGGGCGTAACCTGCACCCCCGCCAGCCAGAAAGACAACTTCTGGGTATGGGTCGCCAATATCACCGCGAAAGACCAGACGCCCTTGCGGCTGGCATTGAACGCGGTCGGGCAGTACTACAGCGTCACGACTGAGCCGAACGCCTGGGATGCGATGTCGAGCGACCCCGGCTACACCCCCGGCGACACCACTCAATTCGCCTGCCGCGCGGCGTACACCATCCTGGCGACGGACGGTTTCTGGAACGGTGACGATCCCGTCGGCCGTGCCGACCCGACGACACCCGCCGGGCTCCTTGGCGCCGCGGGGGTGGATGGTCCGGTCAATACCGTGCCAGCCAGCGACCCGATCACCCAATACCTCGCCAACTCGCCCTATTCGGGCCCGTACAACCCTGACCCCACCGACGGAGCGGTCGGGGTGGATGTGCTGGGCAACCCGACGGGCACGCAGGTGGCATCACTGGCCGACGTGGCGACATACTACTGGGAGACCGACCTGCAGCCCTCCATGCCCAATGAAGTGGCCACCAGCACGTCCGATCCGGCGGCATGGCAGCACATGACGACCTTCACGATCGGGTTGGGCTTCAGGCCGGTCGGCATCCAGGGCCTGAATTCGAGCGGCCAGCCGGCCGACGTCCCGGACATCTTTACCTGGGCATCGGGAGATCCGCCGACTGGACCGGCAATCACCGGCTTCAGTTGGCCGACGGCCTACTCCAACGGCATCTACAACATTGCCGACCTCGCCCACGCCGCGCTCAACGGCCATGGCGATTTCTTCAACGTGACGAGCCCCGATGACCTCGCGAGTGCCTTGGCCAAGGCCTTTGCCGCCATCGCTTCCAGGACGGACATATCGCCTTCCGCGGCGGTGAACGCGAGCATATTGTCGCTGGGCGCGCTGTCCTTCAGGACGGCTTACGAGACGAAGTACTGGAGCGGCAGCCTCCAGGCGGTGAGCTTGAACCCCGATGGAACCCTTGGGAGCCAAGTGTGGGATGCGGGAGCCACCCTAGACTCACAGTTCCATTCTGGCGGGACCTACTCCAGCCACATCGTGTGGACCGACGCTTACAACGCTCCCGGTTCACCGGGGTTTAATGCCTTCCAGTTCGATGCCGGCAACTCGGCGTCGCTGGATGCCACGGAATCTGGCGCGGGGGTGGGGCTCCAGAATCCCGTGCTGACGGGTGGCAATGACACGCTCGACCACCGCATCGATTACCTGCTGGGCGACCCCACCTACGAAGGTGGCATCTATCGCGCCCGGACCAATGGCATCCTTGGCGCGATCATCCGCTCACAGCCGGTCTACGTCGCCGGCGCCACCGGCAACTATTACGATTATTGGCCGCTCGGTTCACCGGAAAGCGGGCCGAGCGCACAGTCGTACGACACCTTCGTGACCCAGGCAGCGGCCCGGCAGCCCATGGTGTACGTGGGCGCCAACGACGGCATGCTGCACGCCTTCGACGCTCCGATCCCGACGGGCTGCACCTACTCGGGTTCGCCACCCGTGGCGAGTTGCGACTACCACGCTTCTCCTTACGCTACTCCTCCCGGCGATGGAGACGGGGGCGAAGAAGCTTGGGCGTTCATCCCGCGCGCGGTCTATGCCAACCTCGGGAACCTGATCGGCGTAGGCGGCTTCCATTTCCTGCCGACGGTGGATGCGACGCCGGTGACCCGCGACGTGTTTTTCAGCGACAACAACTGGCACACGATGCTCGCGAGCGGTGTCGGCATGGGTGGTCGCGGCGTGTATGCGCTGGACATCACCAATCCGGCAGCGTTTGCGAAATCGGACGTGCTGTGGGAATTCGACTCGGACATGACCATTCCGAATACCTGCGTTTCCATCGTGGGCTCGTCCGTCAGCGGGTCGTGCGCTGCCAGCGACCTTGGTTACACGATCTCGCAGCCGAACATCGGACGCATCAACTACAACAACAAATGGGTGGTGCTGGTGCCGAACGGTTATTTCCCGGACTGCACCACGCCGGACATGCCGACGGCGACGGTTGCAGCCTGCCAGGCGGTCGCGAACCAGGCGCCAGGCTGGAGCGCGGGTGCGCCCTACAGCGCACTGTTCGTGCTGGATGCACAAACCGGCTCCGTGATCGCCGAGTTGAAGACGCCGCAGATTCCCGGCGTCACCAGCTTCGGGCTCGCCACTCCGGTGCTGGGTGATCTCCAGGGCGGACAGATCGATGACGAGGCGTTCGCGGGCGATGTCGAGGGCAACCTTTGGCGCTTCGATATTTCGAATGCCTCGCCATCTGCCTGGACGGTGACGCTGGTCTATCAGGCGCCGGTGCAGGGCGCGCAGCCGATCACGTCGATGCCGCGCCTGCTCCCGGATCCGACGACCAACCGCTTCATGGTGGTGTTTGGCACCGGCAAGTTGCTCGGCATCGGCGACAACGGCGACGACACGGTGCAGGGGGTCTACGGCGTCCGCGACGTGCCGGGCACGACCTGGACCCAAACGAGCCTCACCGAGCAGTACCTGCACGAGGAAACCCCGGCGAGCGGGCCGTATGCAGGCACCAGCCTGCGTTGCATCACTGGCAGCGCGAGCGACACCTCATGTACGACTTCACCCACACCCGTCAATCCGGTGCCGGCGAGTTCGGGGGGCTGGTACTTCAACCTGCAGACCACGACCAGCGGCTCGCCTCCGGTCGTCAACGATGCCGGCGAACGCGTGGTGGCCACGCCCGCGGCGATTTTCAGCAGCAACACCGTGGTGGTCGAAACCCTGATCACGGGTTCGCAGAATACCGATGCGTGCAACCCGTCCACCCAAGGTTCGATCCTGGCCCTGAATGCCCTCACGGGCGGGACGGCGGGCGTATCGGTGTTGGGCGGTGGGGCGATCGCCGGCGCGCGCATCACCAATGCGTTGACCAGCGGCGCGCTCCCCATCGTTTCGCAAGTGGGCGGCGGCAAGGACATTCCGCTGGGCTCGGGTCTCGCGCCGGACGGCACGAACCCGTTGACGATCGATGCACCGATCTGGCGGCGCCGCTCGTGGCAGGAAATCAGCCAATAGGCAGTGGCAGGGGATGGCGATGCAACGCAAACATGGTTTCACCTTGATCGAACTGATGATCGTGGTTGCGATCATCGCCATCCTCGCGGCCATCGCGATTCCGTGGTGGGGCAGGTACACCTATCGCGCGCGCCGTGCCGACGGGCAGAAGCTGCTGATGCAGATTGCGCAGGGCGAGGAGCGTTTTTATACGGATTACAACCACTATCCGTTGACGGCAGAGTCGCTGGGATTTCCTAGCAACACCCCGACCAGCGAAGATGGCTATTACATAGCAGGCATCGCCAATCCGGCTGCATCCACAGGGCAAGGCTACGTTGCAACCGCCACACCCCTGGGTCCGCAGTCGAACGACGTGTGCGGCGTCCTCAGCATCGACAATACCGGCACGAAAATCCCGGGACCTTCCAGTACCTCCCAGAACACCAACGGGAATTGCTGGTAGGCGTTGCTGGCTCGTTGCTGTGTTCCAGCGCAAAGCGGTCGAATGAGAGTACGCCTTCCCGGGTAGAACCAGTCTTTCAATTCGTCCAATCTTCGATGCGCAGCCCCGGAACGCGCTTGAACTCTTTCGTGTTGTTCGTGACGACCACCAAACCGCGCGAGCGTGCGTGGCCGGCGATCATCTGATCGTACGGGCCGATTTGCGTGCAGGCCTTGGTCAATTCGCCCCGGATCTGAGCCGTATGCGCCGCGGCCGGCACGTCGTAATCCAGGACGTCGAGCCGCGCTATGAAACCTTCCACGTTCGCAAGATTCCGCTGCGGTTGCGAAGATACTTCGACTCCGTACATCAATTCCATGACGGTGACGGAACTGATGCACATATGGGTGTGGTGGCGGTTGAAGGCCATGCGGATTGCGTCGGGCTTGTTCCGGATCGTGAAGATGCAGATGTTCGTGTCCAGCATGTAGCGCAGCATCAGAGCGACTCCCGCTCTTAATCCGCCGACTGTTGGCGTTCGGCCATGAAATCGGAACTGACGCCGGGGTCGTTGAACCAGACATCCCACGCCTCTCCCGCCGGCGTGAGAATCCGGGTGCGGCCAATGGCGACCACATCCACGCGCCTCACGTCTTTCGGCAAGGCCACCGCTTTGGGCAGACGGACAGCCTGACTGCGATTGCTCTGGAAAACCGAGCCTTGTTCCATTGGGATGTCCTCTTGGGATATACGTCCGATGATATGTCTCGAACGGGATATGTCAATGGGGTATACAACAACAGCGCAATCTGAATTTGGGTGGCGTCTTTCGGCCACAGCGATCGGCTTCGTTCCAAAAAAACGTGAAAGATTAAAGAAATGAAACCAGCCGCTCGTCGGCTGGATGCTACCGTTCGTCTGAAATATGAAGAAAGATTGACGAAAGGTTAGAGTATGCTCCGCGCACCACCCCGCTGCAGGGCTACTCGTGGTACAGGGGCAATTCCATTCGGGTTTCCGGCGGCACGTCCTCTTCGATCCCGCTTCTTCGGTTGCGAAAAATGGTGCGGAGCGCCGTTCGCGCACCGCACCAGTCGAGCAGCGTGGGCACGATGGCGCCTGCGGCTTCACCCTCATCGAACTGATGATCACCCTCGCGGTGGCAGCGATCCTGGCGATGGTCGCGGTGCCGAGCTTTCGCCATCTGCTGGTTTCGATGCACCTGTCGGAGATCAACAGCGCCTTGGCGGGTGACCTGCAGTACGCCCGCACCGAAGCGGTGTCACGCCAGGCCGATGTCTCGGTTGCGGCATCTGCAGGCGGTTGGCAGGCGGGTTGGAAAGTCGTACTCCCTCCGGCCAGCACGGCACCGGCGGCCGCACCGATTTTGCTGCGCCGGCATCCCGCCGTCCCCGCGCAATACGTGATCGACGCGGCGCCCGCCACTTCGGTGATTTACCGGCCGCAGGGCAATCCGCAGTCGGGTGCCTGCTTCACCCTTTCGGCGCCCGGAACGGGCATCACGCCGATTTTCCTGCAGGTCTTGGCGGGCGGCATGCTGCAGCAAACCAGCGGCAGCGATTCCCCTCCTTCGCCCGGGTGTCCGTCGCCATGACGATCCGTCGCGCCCAGCGGGGCTTCTCGATGCTGGAAGTGCTGATTGCCGTGCTGGTGTTCAGCCTCGGCATCATCGGACTTGCCGGTCTCCTGATTTTCGCGATCCAGTCCAATCATGTCGCTTACCTGCGCACTCAAGCGACGTTCCTCGCGCACACCATGGCCGACCGCATGGCCGCCAATCCGGCCGGACTGTGGGAGGGCGCGTACAACGCCGACTATCCCGTGCCTGCGAGCACCGCGGATTGTGCGGCGGGTTGCGGTCCTGCCGAACTGGCGGTTCACGACCAGCAGCAGTGGAGCACGCAACTGCAGACCTTCCTTCCGAACGTCAGCGGCAAGATCGATTGCGAGACGAACGGCATCGCCTACAAGCCGCCCGCGATCTACATCAGCCAACGTCCGCCGTACGGGGGCACCTGCACGATGCAACTCGACTGGAACGAAGCCCACAGCGCCACCGGCAAGCAGCAGCTGCACACCTTCGAATGGAAATTCCAGCCATGACCCGCGTTCGCGACTCCATCGCTGCGCGTCGGCGCATGGCGGGACTGTCGCTGATCGAGATGATGATCGCACTGGTCATGGCGCTGGTCGTCGCGGCCGGCATCATCTCGGTATTCACTTCGACGTCCAGCAGCAACAAGGTGCAGGCGCAGATGGCGGCGTTGCAGGAGGAAGGCCGCTTCGCGATCCACAGCCTGCGCGCGGACCTTGCCAATGCCAATGGCGGCTACTGCAACAACACCGGCGGCAATGCAGGCGTACCTACTGGGGGATCGCTGTATCTGGACTGGCTGCGCACCCCGATCATCTATTCCCAGGACAACACGGCGATCGCCAACGCGTTCCATGACGTCACGACACCGATGGTCCCGCCAGGCGTGCCATTCATGTTGCCGTCGTACATGTACATGCGTGGCTACGACTGCACAACCAGCGCGTGCAAGCCGGATGATCCGAACACGACCGTCGCCGACATACCCCCGATGGGCAGTGCTGTGGGGAAGCGTGTCCGGGGCACGTCGATTCTGACCCTGCGCTATCTCAGGCCCGGCTCCGGCTGGGCCATCATGAAGGAAAGCGATCCTTCGGCAAGCTACATCTCGACCACCGGTGGTTTCACGATCACGCTCAGGCCGCAGGCGAACGAGGCACCGGCGAGCGATTTCCACGATGGCGACCTCGCGATGCTGGCCGACTGCTCCACCGCGCAGGTGTTTTCCGTCAGCAACAGCAGCGGAACGCTCACCGCGAACAACAACTTTCCGGATGCGAATGCGCCTGCCGACCTCAGCAAGGGTGCGGCGCCGCGCCTGTTCGATTTCAGCCGCGATTTCCAGACCGTCACGTACTTCCTGCGGGTGGCCTGCGTCAACGGCACCACGCCTTGCAGCGGTCCCACCACCGGCGAACTCGTGCGCCGCGTCAATGGCGACAGCCAGCCGCTGGTGCGCGGCGTGGAAAGACTGGATTTCCGCTACGGCCTCATCGATGCGAATGGCAACACCCGCTTCCTCACCGCCGACGAAGTCGACAGCGGCGTCGACGGCAATGGCAACGCCATCCAGTGCCCGCAAGGGGGCGGGACGCCCGACCCGATGATCGATGCAATGCCCATGAACGGCTGCCTATGGCGGGCGATCCAGACCATCGAGGTGCACATCCTGATGGAAAGCCAGACGCCCATGTACACGCTGACGCCGGCGGAGATGAACTACATCTACACGCCGGACAGCACCAGCATGCAGGCGCCTTCCGCGCATGACGTTCGCCCGAAGCAGGATCAGGGCTTTCCCGATCAGCTGATCCGGCGCGAGTTCACCACCGTCGTCGCGCTGCGCAATTTCAATCCGTGAGGCGATGAGGATGCGCACGTCATTGCGACCCCGCAGGATTTTCTCCTTCCCTCTCAGGAAGAACGCCGGGATGGGGGCGGGTGACGATCCGACAGCTCCAGTCCTTCGACGAACCCGCCTCCACCCCAAGCTCGGGAGGGAGTGCCTTCGTAGTGGCGGGGAAACACGATGACGACGTACCGTATACAAGCCCGCTTCCCGCGCCGTGCCACGCAACGAGGCGCCGTGCTGCTGATGGCACTCGTCTTCCTGATCCTGCTGACGCTGCTCGCGATCGGCGCCTCGTCTGGTTCACTGCTCCAGCAGCGCATGGTTGCCGCAACACGCAGCGCGCAGCTCGCAGCAATGAGCGCGGACACCGCCGTGCGCGGCGCCGAATGGCGCATCTGGAGCACTTCCACCATCGTCGGCAACAGCCTCATCTGCGATGCGGGCCAGATCAACGCCACCACCGGCTGCGTTCGTTACGACCCGTCCTCACCGCTATACGCCACGAACGGCGCAGTTACCCGATTCCGCACCGGCGACAACGCGTGGCTCTCGCTCGTGGGTCCAATCACATACAAGGGTGCCGATGACAGCGGTTATACCGACGCGACGGATGCGCCAAATACTGCGAGCGCGAATGTTGCCGAGAACCCACAGTACCTCATCGAGGACATGGGCCTGGTGAAACCACCGGGTGCGGGCCCGGCCTGCGAGAGCGGTGCCACCGGCTGCAATGACGGCAGTCCGGGAAACATCAACACCCACATCTACCGCATCACTGCACGTGCCGCGGGCGGTACGCAAAACACCGTCAGGGTGACGCAGAGCACTTTCGACGCGCAAGCGAACAACTGAACCCACCAGCCGTTCGTGCCGGCCTCATGGCGGCGCGAACTCACGGAGTAGTGCATCAGGAATCCGCAGGGGAATCCCTCATGTCCAACACTCGCCAAACCATTCTCGCTTCACGCCTGGCTGCCATGATCCTGGCGCTGACGCTGGTCGTCGGCCTTACGGCGCCTGCCCTGATGCTGCCGCGGGCGCAAGCGGCTCCCTCCGCGCCGCCACCGCTGCCGTGCACCCAGGGCAACCACAACGGCTGCACGGAACTCAGCCCCGTTCCGCCGGAGGATACGGCGTCGGTGCCACCCAACATCGTGCTGATGCTGGACGACTCAGGCTCGATGAATTGGGACTATATGCCTGACTGGGGCTATCTCGTTCGCAACAGCAATCAAGGCGCGCGGGACTGGCGCAACAACAGCCTCTACTACAACCCGACTTTCAATTTCACCGACACTGCATCCACAGCCGGATATCAACCACCGCCGAAGGCGGATGGAAGTTCATATCTCCCTTCACCGGGGCTCACCAATGCGTACAACGATGGATTTCTGGACGCTACTGCGAAGAACGTGACGGCGTATTCGTCATCGAATCCTGGCGGGCAGAACCTTACCTATTACACGGCGTTCAATACCAATACCAAGACGGACGTCGGACCCGCGACGCACTACTGCGCAAACAACTACCACGACGATGGCACGCAGTGTGTTCCCAACAGTTTGACTCCGCCCACCAGCAACAAGTCCTGGCAGTGTCCGAACCCACCGGGCGGCAGCCTGGACACGACCACCAGTCCCTACACCTGCCACAAGCAGGTCGGTGAAACGTGGGTCGTGCTGGGCAAGGCGGTGTACCAGTGCCCCGCCAACTACACGTGGAGCGACAGCCAGAACAAGTGCATCGGCCCGGTGCCGCAATCGGTGGCTTGGAGCTGGAAGTGCCCCAACCCGCCGGGCGGTACTGCGACCTGGGTGGGCGCTGAAGTCCGGTGCATCATCACCGACACCACCTCCATCAAGGTGTTTACGATCGATGTGCCGCAGTTCAACGCGAGAACGGGAGCATTTTCCAGTTACCTCGACTACTACATCGCCGCCGGAACGGATTGCAGCAATATTCCGGCAGCCAACCAACCGCGCTGTGTGAACGAAGACGACACCACGGGCAAATTCCCGGACGGCACGATCTCCGGACCGCCTGGCGTCCCCGTCGGCCAGAACGTCGCCAATTGGTTCTCCTATTACCGCACGCGCCTGCTTTTTGCAAAAACCGGACTGATGCAGGCATTCATCAATCTCGACCCGAAATACCGTTTCGGTTTTGCCTCGATCAACGCCAATGGCGTCAGCAACATTCCCTCGAGTCCGGAGGCGCCGTACGGCTTCAACAACTACTACAGCGGCTTTCCCGGCGGCGGCAGCAGTTCCAACAAACTGGCCGTGGTGCAGCCTTTCGGCGACGGATCTTCTGACACCCAGAAGGCCAAATTCTGGAACTGGATCGCCAAGGAATCCGCGAGCAACGGAACGCCGCTGCGCAAGGCGCTGCAGGCCGTCGGCGAGTATTACAAGACGGATCAGCCGTGGAGCACCATGCCCGGGGATCCCGGCTATGGGCCGGGCAGCAATACGAAATTCGCGTGCCGCGCGTCGTACACGATTCTGACTACGGACGGCTTCTGGAACGGCGCCGACCCGAGCGGAATCGGCTACGCGGCCGGTTCGGACGGTGCCGTGTGGTCGGTGCCCTCGGGAAACCTCTCCCAATACAAGGCCGTCCCACCGTTCTCCGGCGGTCGCGTCGGCGGAAGTGTGCCCTCGTTGGCCGACGTCGCCACGTACTACTGGGAAAACGACCTCCGCACGGATATCGGCAACGAAGTGGCCGCGAGTACGTCTGATCCGGCGTCGTGGCAGCACATGACCACCTTCACGATCGGGCTGGGTTTCACGCCGACCGGTATCCAGCCGGCCGGTACGACGATCCAGCAAATCTTCGGCTGGGCGCATGCCGTGGATGCCGGTACTTCGCCCAACCCCACTCCGGCCGACTTCAGTTGGCCCACGCCTTCTTCGAACAACATCAGCAACATCGCCGACCTGGCCCACGCCGCCGTCAACGGCCACGGCGATTTCTTCAATGTGACGAAGCCAGCGGACCTCGCCGACGCCTTTGGCAAGCTCCTGGCCGATATCGGCGCGCGCACCATCCCGCCTACGCCTTCGGCAGTGAACGCGAGCGTGCTCTCTCTCGGCGCATTGTCCTTCAGCACAGGCTACGACACGGGCAAATGGATCGGCACGTTCCAGGCGGTCACCTTGAAGACCGATGGCACGACGGGCCAGGTTTTGTGGAAGGCCGGGGACAACCTCAATGCGGATTTCCACACCGCGACCGGCTACACGAATCGCAACGTCTACACCGGCGCATACGATTCCACCAAACCGGCGCCGTTCAGCGCGTTCAAGTTCAGTGCAGCAAACAAGGCCTCGCTGGATGCGACCGAAACCGCCGGACTGGGAGATCCACTGTATGCGGCTGGCGATGACAAGATCGAAAACCGGATCAATTACCTCTTGGGCGATCCGACCTACGAAGGCACGCTGTACCGCACGCGCGACAGCATCCTTGGCGCAATCATCCGTTCGGAGCCGGTGTACGTGGCCGGCGCCACCGGCAATTACTACAGTACCTGGCCGAACTTCGGCGGCGACACACCGCCGGAAAACGCGTCCGGGGCCCAGAGCTACGACGCCTTCGTGGCCCAGGCGTCAATCCGCGCGGGCATGGTCTACGTAGGCGCCAACGACGGCATGCTGCACGCGTTCACTGCGCCGGTTCCCAAGTGCAGCGGCACGCCCGATGCGGACGGCAACTGTCCCGCGACGGCCTACACGTTCCCGACCGGATCGAACCCCGGGCACGAGGCATGGGCGTTCATCCCGCGCGCGGTGTACGCCAATCTCGGCAATCTGACCAATGCCGCCGATTTCCAGTTCCGCCCAACGGCCGATGCGACGCCGATGACCCGCGATGTGTTTTTCAGCCAGGGCACGCGCACGCCCGACAACCAATGGCACACAATCCTCGTGGGCGGGGTGGGCCTGGGCGGGCGTGGCGCCTACGCGCTGGACGTCACCAATCCGACCTCGTTCTCGGCGTCCAGCGTATTGTGGGAGTTCGATGCCGACATGACACCCGCGCCCGACTGTTTTGCCAGCTATGGCAACTGCAAGGCCACGGATCTGGGTTACACCTTGTCGAAGCCCAACATCGGCAGGCTGCGGTACAACAACAAATGGGCCGTGCTGGTACCGAACGGTTATTTTCCGGATTGCACTACGCCGGATATGCCGACCGGCACCGCTGCCGCGTGCCAGGCGATCGCCGCACAGGCGCCGATGGACGGCGGCAAACCGTACAGCGCGCTGTTCGTGCTGGATGCGGAAACCGGCAAGATGATCGCGGAGTTGAAGACGCCGACCGGCATCAGCGGCGTCACCAGTTTCGGTCTCGCCACGCCAGTGCTGGGCGACTACGAAAACGATCGGGTGGATGATGTGGCGTTCGCGGGCGACGTGCAGGGCAACCTGTGGCGCTTCGACCTTTCCTACGCCTCGGTTGCAAACTGGACCGTAACACTGGTGTACAAGGGCGCCGGCTCCGGCGGCATCCAGGGCCTGCAGCCGATCACCTCGATGCCGCGTCTGTTCCCCGACCCAACCACCAATCGTTTCATGGTGGTGTTCGGCACTGGCAAGTTCCTCGGCATCGGCGACAACAGTGACAACACGGTGCAGGCGGTATACGGCGTTCGCGACGTGGTCGGCAAGACCTGGACCCAGTCGGACTTGGCCCGGCAGTACCTGCACGAAACCATCGCTGCCGCCATGCTGCCCGATGGCACCACGCCGAACCCGAACGCGGGTGCAACGTTGCGCTGCGTGACGGGCGGCGCGAGCGATACCTGCGATGCGCCGACCCCCGCCAATACGGTGCCCGCGGGCAGCGGCGGGTGGTTCATGAATTTGTACACGACGACCAGCGATGGCACACGCAACGATGCCGGCGAGCGCGTGGTGGTCACGCCTGCAGCTATCTTCAGCAGCAATACCGCGGTGATCGGCACCCTGATCACGGGCTCGCAGACGACGGACGCGTGCAATCCGTCCACGCAGGGTTCGATCCTGGCGCTGAATGCGCTCTCGGGCGGCTCCGGCGGCGTCTCCTCGCTGGGCGGTGGCGGCATCGCCGGCGGGCGCATCGACAACGCCCACACCAGCGGCAGCCTCGCGCTGGTTTCGGCGCAGGGTGGCGGCCGTTATCTGGTCCCGGGCACCGCGTTGTCGGGGGTGTCGGGTCTCGCCGGCAAGAAGCCGATCGGCGGCGATCAGCCGGTCTGGCGACGCCGTTCGTGGCAGGAAATCAACCAGAACCAGTGAATGGCAACAGGGGCGATGGCGATGCAGCGCAAACGTGGGTTCACCTTGATCGAACTGACGATCGTGGTGGCGATCATCGCGATCCTTGCGGCGGTTGCGGTGCCGTGGTACGGCCGGTATGCCTACCGCGCGCGCCGCGCGGATGGCCAGAAACTGCTGATGCAGATCGCCCAGTCCGAAGAGCGTTACTACACCGACTACAACAAGTACACGCTCGACGCGACAGAGCTGGCTTACACCAGCGCCAACCCCGTCAGCGAAAACGGTTATTACAAGGTGACGCTCAGCCTCCCTCCGGCCACGTCTGCCGGGCAGGGCTACCTGGCAACCGCCCGGCCGCAAAGTGCGCAGTCGAACGACGTGTGCGGGCCGCTCGCCATCGACCATACCGGCCTCAAGACACCGACCCCCACCGACGCCGCTGCGAATGCCAACGGAAGGTGCTGGTAGGCGCGTCCTCCGCGCCTGCGGCGCGACCCGTTCGCGCAGAAGGGATGAAAGCAAGGCAGCGCGACGCTGCGTGTTCTTCTTCCCCCTTGGAGCGAAGCGAATACGTACGCAGCGCAGGAGGGGATGGCCCCTGATATGGGATTCGGGAAGTCAGCGTTCGAGCGTGCCGGCTTCGCCTGCGTGTCGGACCGCTTCCCGTTCAAGCAACGCCTGCTTGCGTGCGGCGCCCCAGCGCCAGCCGCCGGGCGTTCCATCCGCGCGGATCACGCGGTGGCAGGGCACGATGAGCGCCAGCTTGTTGGCGCCACACGCGTGGCCCACGGCGCGCGCCGCGTCGGGTTCGCCGATCGAGCGGGCGATCTCGCCGTAGCTGCGCGTTTCGCCGGCGGGGATCCGCGTCAATGCCTGCCAGACCCGCCACTGGAATGCGGAGGCCGCGACGTCGATGGGTGGCAAGGCAGCAGGCGAGCGTGCGTCGGACGTGCCCGTGAGCCCGTCTGCGACACGTTTCAGCACCACGCCGAGCCATTCATCGCGGCCCGCGTCGACGCGCGTCAGCTCGGCGTGCGGGAATTCCTCGCGCAGCTTCGCGAGGAGCGCAGCATCATCGTCGCCCAATGACACCGCACAAATGCCGCGCGTGGTGGCCGCGACCAGCACGCGTCCCAGCGGCGACTCCGCCGTCGTGTAGCGGATCGCGATGCCTTCGCCACCCTTGCGATACTCCGCGGGCGGCATGCCGAGCAGGCGGTCCGTGTGCTCGTAAACCCGGCTGGCGGAACCGAAGCCCGCGGCGTACACCGCGTCCGTGACCTCCGCGCCTTTACGCAGGGCCCGCTTGAAATCAGTGAAGCGCCGCGCGCGGACGTATTCGGCAGGTGATACGCCGAAGCGGCGGCGGAACGTGCGCTGCAGATACGATGCGGAAAGCCCCACCTGCCCGGCGAGGTCGCGCAATGTCGGGGGTTGAGTGCCTGCATCGAGCAATGCGCGGGCGCGCTCGATCGGGTCGTGATGGCTCAAGGTGCGTGTCGGATTCGCGTTCATGGGCGAATACTGGCGCGTCGCGAACCCGGCCGCTATCCGGTTTTTGTCATGCGGTGATCGGCTCGTCACTCGGGCCGCGGCAGATTGGCACGGCCGCGCGGTGGTACCACCGTGAATTCGCCTTCGATAATCGACGGATCAACGCGACGTGCGGCGTCGCGCGAAATCCATCGGCGGATGCCCAGCATCAGCGCGGCGGCCGCGATGACCACGACGCCCACGATGAAGCCGATCGTCAGCAATCCAATCAGCAAGACCGCTGCGCAGACCAGCACCAACGCACGCAGCAGCGGGTGTTGGGGGAGGATCGGAAACATGAATCGGGCGCGCATCGAAAAGGTCCGCATGGCAGAATGACCCTTCAACCATGCGGCCGCGCGGCCGCGGAAACAAGGTGGGAAGCCGTCGATGGACATGACCAGCCCGAACCCGTTCCTGTGCCGCCTCGACCAGATCCCCGACGGCGGTGTGCTCGGCGTCGACCCGCCCGATCCCGAAGGGGAGCCACTGCTGCTGGCGCGCCAGGGCAATTCGGTGCGGGCGTGGCTGAACATTTGTCCACATTCGGGGCGGCGCATGGACTATGCGCCCGGGCTGTTCCTGGTCAAAGACGACAAGCTGACCTGCGCCGTGCATGGCGCGACGTTCGCCCTGCGCGAAAGCGGTTTGTGTGTTGCCGGTCCTTGCCGGGGTCAGTCGCTGGTCGCGGTTCGCGTGCAGGTGCGCGACGGAATGGTGATGCGGGCGTGACTTTCTGCCCCTCTCCCGGAGGGAGGGTGGAAAGCGCGGAACCTTCCCTGCGGACGCGGCTCACCCCACGAATACGCGTGCGTTGCGGAAGATCCGCATCCACGGCGAATCCTCACCCCAGGTGCGTGGGCGCCAGCTCATCTGCACGCTGCGGAATACGCGCTCCGGGTGCGGCATCAGGATGGTGACGCGTCCCGAGGCAGCGGTGAAACCTGCGAGTCCATCGGGCGAACCGTTGGGGTTGTACGGGAAGGTTTCGGTCGGCTTGCCGCGGTTGTCCACGAAGCGCACGCATGCGGTGCCCTTGCCTGATTTGCTTTCCTCGGTGAACACCGCGCGGCCTTCGCCATGCGCGGTCACGACCGGAATGCGCGAGCCCACCATGCCGCGGAACAGTATCGATCCCGCGTCCAACACCTCAAGCGTCACCAGGCGCGCCTCGTATTGTTCCGAGCGGTTGCGCTGGAAGCTGGGCCAGTGTTCGGCGCCGGGAATGATCGACTTCAGGTGCGCCAGCATCTGGCAGCCGTTGCACATGCCGACCGCGAATTTCTTCTCGTCGGCGAAGAACGCGGCGAACTGCTCGCGCAGCTTGTCGTGGTACAGGACCGATGCGGCCCATCCGCGACCCGCGCCCAGCACGTCGCCGTAGGAGAATCCGCCGCAGGCGGCAAAGCCCGCGAACTCGTCCAGCTTGCGGCGGCCCGCGACCAGATCGCTCATGTGCACGTCGATGGCGTCGAAACCCGCGCGCGTGAAGGCAGCCGCCATTTCGACCTGCCCGTTGACGCCTTGTTCGCGCAGGACCGCGACACGCGGACGCGCGCCCCTCGCGATGTACGGTGCAGCGATGTCCTCGGCGGGATCGAACGTCAATGATGCGTTCAATCCCGGGTCGTTGTCGTCGCAGCGCCAGTCGCGTTCGGCGTCGGCGCTGGCTGGATTGTCGCGCAGGCGCTGCATCGCGTGGCTGGTTTCGTGCCATGCGCCGATCAGCTTCTGCCAGTTCCACTTGGCGACCGTTTCGTCGCCGCCGTACAGCTTGATGCCGAGCTTGGCCTTGGGTCGGCCGATCACGCGCGCGACATCGCCGATGCCGTGCGCATCGACCAGGGCGACGAACGCATCGTGGTCGTCCTTGCGCACCTGCACCACCGCGCCGAGTTCCTCGTTGAAAAGTGCGCGCAGCGCGTTGTCGGCCCAGCCGTCCAGGGAAATTTCGAGACCGCAATGGCCGGCGAATGCCATTTCCAGCAGCGTGACGATGACGCCGCCGTCGGAGCGGTCGTGATACGCAAGCAGCAGGTCCTTCTCTCGCGCGGCGCGGATCAGGTCGAAGAAGGCGCGCAGGCGTTCGGGATGCTCGAAATCCGGGGGCATGCCGCCGCCGCGTTCGTAGGCTTGCGTGAGCACCGAACCGCCGAGCCGATCGCGGCCGGCACCCAGATCGAGCAGCCACAGCTCGGTCTCGCCGGTATCCATCCGCAGTTGCGGCGTCAACGCCAGGCGTGCGTCCGCGATGCGCGCGAACGCGCTGACGATCAGCGAAACCGGCGCGATGGTGCGTTGCTCGCGCCCCGCTTCCTGCCACAAAGTGCGCATCGAGAGCGAATCCTTGCCGACCGGGATCGAGATGCCGAGCGCGGGGCACAGCGTCGACACCGCCTGCACCGCGTCGTATAGCGCGGCGTCTTCGCCGTCGTGGCCGATCGCGGCCATCCAGTTGGCCGACAGGCGGACTTCTTCCAGCTTTTCCAGCGGCGCCGCGATGAGGTTGGTGATCGCTTCGCCCAGCGCGAGCCGCGCCGAGGCTGCGCCGTCGAGCACCGCGACCGGCGCGCGCTCGCCCATCGCCATCGCTTCACCGGCGTAGCCGTCGAAATCCGCGAGGGTCAGCGCACAATCCGCAACCGGCACCTGCCACGGTCCGACCAACTGGTCGCGCGCGCACAGGCCACCCACGCTGCGATCGCCGATGTGGATCAGGAAGGCCTTGCCCGCGACGGCGGGCATCCGCAGCACGCGCAGGATCGCCTCGTCCAGCCCGATGCCGTCGAGGTCGGGAATGATGTCGAGCTGGCGCTTCACGCGGGTGGCGTCGCGCTGCATCCGCGGCGGCTTGCCGAGCAGCGTCGCGAGCTCCATGTCGATGATGACAAGCCGGGGCTGGGGATTGGGGGCTGGGGAATTGTTAGGGTGGTCCCGCCCCCAGCCCCCGGCCCCCAGCCCCTGATTCCGGATGGCTGAAGTGACCTGCAAGCGTCGCGCTTCCGTCGCGCGCCCTACCACCGCAAACGGGCATCGCTCGCGCACACAGATCGCGCGGAAGGTGTCGAGGTCGGCTGCTTTCACGCCCAGCACGTAACGTTCCTGCGACTCGTTGCACCAGATCTGCATGGGCGAGAGCTGCGGGTCGTCGGAGGGCACCGCATCGAGGTCGATCTCGCCGCCCACGCCGGAATCGTGCAGCAACTCGGGAATCGCGTTGGACAAGCCGCCGGCGCCGACGTCGTGGATCGCCACGATCGGGCTCGTATCGCCGAACGCGCAGCAGGCATCGATCACTTCCTGGCAACGCCGCTGCATCTCCGGGTTGTCGCGTTGTACCGACGCGTAGTCGAGCGCCTCGCTGGAGGTGCCCGCCGCCATCGACGAGGCCGCGCCACCACCAAGGCCGATCAGCATCGCCGGGCCACCCAGCACGATCACCTGATCGCCCGGCGCGAGCTTGTTCTTCTTCACCAGCATCGGTCGCACGTTGGCGACACCGCCGGCCAGCATGATCGGCTTGTCGTAGCCGTGTCGCATCCCGGGCTTGCCGGTCTCGAGCTCGAAGGTGCGGAAGTACCCCGCGAGGCACGGCCGACCGAACTCGTTGTTGAAACCGGCTGCGCCCAACGGTCCGTCGCGCATGATTTCGAACGCGCCGGCGACACGCGGCGGCAGCGGGCGTTCGGCTTCCCATGGCCGCGGCAGGGCGGGGATGCGCAGGTGCGACACGGAAAACCCGGTGAGTCCGGCCTTGGGCTTGCCGCCGCGGCCGACCGCACCCTCGTCGCGGATTTCGCCGCCCGACCCGGTGGCGGCACCAGGCCACGGCGAGATCGCGGTGGGATGGTTGTGGGTTTCGACTTTTATCGCGTAGGGAATCGCTTCGTCGTGTGCACGCCACGTGCCGTCGGCATCGGCAAAGAAACGCGCGCCGGCGCTACCCTCGATCACGGCCGCGTTGTCGCTGTAGGCCGACAAGGTATGGGCCGGGGATGCCTTGTGTGTCGCGCGGATCAGGTCGAACAGGCTGGAAGCTTGTTGCTTGCCGTCGACGGTGAAGCCCGCGTTGAACACTTTGTGCCGGCAGTGTTCGGAATTGGCCTGCGCGAACATCACCAGTTCCGCGTCGGTGGGATCGCGGCCGAGTTTCGCGTAGGTGTCGGCGAGGTAGTCGATTTCATCGTCGCTGAGCGCGAGGCCGAGATCGACATTCGCCTTCCGCAATGCGGACGGATCGGTGCCCAGGGCGATGCGGGCCAGTGCGCCGGCCTCGTGCCGGGTAAACACATTCCAGATATCGGCAAACTTTGCCAATACCGACTGAGTCATGGGGTCGTGCAAGGCATCCGCGATCGCGGAGAAGGCAGGGCCATCCGCGTGCGGCAGTTTGTCGATCAGGAACGCGGTGCCGCGCTCGACGCGCCTGACCGGGATGCCGATGTGGCGGACGATGTCGGTGGCCTTGGACGACCATGGCGACAAGGTGCCGAGCCGTGGTACCACCCACAATGACGCGTCCGCGGGCGGCGCTTCGGTGGCGTCCAGCACTTCGGCCAGCCGCCGGTGCAACGCCGGGCTGAGCTGTGATCTCGGCTCGACGAAATACACGTGGCGCGCACCGCGTACGCGTGTTTTGCTTGAGATTTGACCGATGCGCTGGTTGAGTCGGTCGAGGCGGAAATCCGACAGGGCGCTGCGCCCGTCGAGGACGATCATGGCGAGGGGGACTGCGTCCGGAGTGAGCCCACTATTATAAGTGTGATCACTCCGGATCGCTGCGTTGTGAAAAAGTTTCGACGGGAGCGCCGCCTTGAAAAGACCGCGCCGATCAGTGCGGTCGCGTGGCAGCAGACGGGACATGTACCGCTTCCAGCCTCCGCAGCAATTCCCGTGGATCGATGTAACCACCCAGCACCACGCCGTTGTCCGCGATGATCGTGGGTGTGCCATCCACGCCGAGGTCGACGCCCAGGTTGAAGTCGTGCGCGACCGGCGAAGGGCACGTCGCCTTGCGCGGCGCCTCCCCCTGGAACGCTTGCGTCAGCGCGCTCCGACGATCGGACGCGCACCACACGTCAACGGCCTTCTGCGCCGAAGGCGTGCCCAGCCCGGTACGTGGCCAGAACAGGTAATCCACGGCGATGCCGAGCTTGTTGATCTCCGCGATGTTGGCATGGAAGGCGCGGCAATAGGGGCAGTCGACGTCGGTGAACACCGTCACGGTGTATTTCGGATCGGCCGGCGCGAAACGGATCATCTGTGCGGGCGACAATTGCGCGATCGCCTCGCGGCGCAGCCGGTTCATCGTCACGGCGTTGAGCGCCGTGCGTGTCTTGATGTCGAACGCGTCGCCCTGGATCACGTAGCGGCCATCACGGGTCAGGTAAAGCACCTGGCCTTGTGCGACCACCTGGTACAACCCGTCGATCGGCGTCGGTGTGATCTTTTGCACGCGCGCGCCCGGAGCCATTTGCCCGATGGCCGCGGTAATCGCGGCGCGCACTTCGGGAGTCACCGTGTTACTGGTGCCGGGCACCGCCGGCACAGAAGTCGTGGAATGCGCGGGCGCCGCGGCGGCATCGGCGTTGGCAACGCCCGATTGATGGCCGGAGGAACAGCCTGCCGCGAGCGCGATGAGGACAAGCAGGCAAAGGAGTTTCGGCATGGCGTTCGGGTTGCGCGCAGCGGCGCGCGGGCAGGGCGAGCGGATGCTAGCACGCGGCACGTCCGGCTACCGTACCACACGGCAAAACTTCAGCGCGTCGAGGATCAGAACGTCAGCCACCAGCAGCCGCCGAACTCGGTGACGCCGAAATCGCGGGAACGGCCGTCACCGCCACCGGTCGAAATTTCGAACCCCGTGATGCCGTTGGACACGGCGCCGGCGCTCGATTCCGTTGCGGGATTGCCGGCAGATGGCGGACCCGTCCCTGCAAGCGGCGGTCCGGTGGCGGAGGCCACCGCAATGCCGGACAACGGCTGTTTCAGCCACGCTGCGAACGCGTGCAGCGTCGCCTGCGCGGAAGCCTGACTCATGCCGCGCCACAGGATCAGCCCCGCGAAGCGGTTCACGTCATGCGTCGCGAACGCTTGCGCGATGCCTGCCTCAAGTTCCTGTGGTGAGCCGGCGCACACGCTTGCGAATCCGCCGCTTTGCGCGGCGGCACTCTGGCTCGTGGGCGGCGCCGGCGGACCACACGGCTGGCCCGAAAACACCGGTTCGCCGTGCGCGCCGATGCAGTGGTAGATGTGCGTTTGTGCATGGGCCAACTGCGCGCAGGCAGCGAGCGCGAGCAGGCACAGGACTTTCGGCAGCAAACCCATGGCATGAGTGTAGGGCGGGCCTTGGCCCGCCGTTGCGCGGATCTTCGCCCGTCATTGGCATATGACTCCGCGATGGCGGGTTGAAACCCGCCCTACGCCACGTCCTCGAGGCGTTGCAACACCCCCAGCGTCGCACGCGCGCGATTGAGCGTGTAGACGTGCAGGCCTGGTGCGCCGCCTTCCAGCAGACGGCGGCACATCGCCGCCACCACGTCGGCACCGAACTCGCGCACCGATTCGGCATCGTCACCGTAGGCGATCATCCGCTTGCCGATCCAGCGCGGGATTTCCGCGCCGCACAGTTCCGAGAAGCGCCGAAGCTGCGAGAAATTCGCGATCGGCATCACGCCCGGCACGATGGGAATCGTGACGCCCGCTGCGCGCGCGTCATCCACGAAACGAAAATACGCGTCGGCGTTGAAGAAGTACTGCGTGATCGCACCGTCGGCGCCTGCCTCGACCTTGGCCTTGAAGTGCTTCAGGTCCGCCTGCGCGTGGTCCGACTGCGGATGGCATTCGGGATAACACGCGACCTCGATGTGGAAATATCCGTCGTGTTCACGACGGATGAAATCGACCAGATCCGAGGCGAACCGGAAATCGCCGGGCGAGGCCATCCCGGAAGGCAAATCGCCGCGCAATGCGACGATGCGCTTGCAGCCGAGTCCGCGATAGTCGATCAGCAGCGCACGGATCTCGTCGCGCGAACCGCCCATGCAGGACACGTGCGGGGCCACTTCCAGCGCATGCGTCTCGCGCAGGTGCCGTACCGTCCGTGGAGTGTGCGTCAGTGTCGAACCGCCCGCGCCGAACGTGACGCTGACGAATTCCGGCGCCAGCGCTTTCAGCTTGGGCAGCGCGCGTTCCAGATGCGCACGCTGCTCGTCCGTCTTGGGTGGAAAGAATTCCAGCGAAATCGGCACCATTGGGTCGGGCGTCCATATATCTTTCCATCAAGATAGAGAGAATGGTCACAGGATGCAATGGCCAAAGAGCGGTTTCGCGCGCGTAGCGCGCGACCTACTTTCCCTTCGGGGAAAGTAGGCAAAGCCTGAGGTTTCCCCACGATTCCGCCAATCGGATCAGGGACTTGGCAGGAACGTTGCGCGCATGGCGCAGTCTTGAAGGTGTCGAAGCCATCGAGGACCGCCG
>JAJPJT010000107.1 GCA_021324095.1 Gammaproteobacteria bacterium | reverse complement strand
GGTCAAATCGCGCAACCACTCGAATGCGTCGTCGCGCGCGGCGAGTCCTGCATCGATGCGCGGCCCCACGTGTTCGTCGAACGTGATCCCGGTGGCGAATCCGCGCAGCAATTCGTCATCGACGGCCAGAAAGGCGATACCGCTGCCGGCAAGCTGGCCCAGATAGCCATTCCGGAAAAGTGCCTGCGTCGCCTGCGCGAGGTTCGTATCGTCGCCGCCCTGGTGGCATATGTCATAGGCAATCAGTTGCGCATCGCGATCCACAATCGGCATGCGGACAAAAGGAACGACATCGACCTCGATACCAGCAGGACTGTCGACCTGGGCGGATGAGGTTTCGGGAGACATTGGGCTTTCGCGGATTCTGATTCAGGCTTGTGACAACGGACGATGGACGCTGGCCGCATGCGCGTGACCTCCCGGTCCGTACAGAACCGGAGGTCCTTCGCCGGCACCGCGCAGGATGCCGAGCGCGCGGCGTACATCCAGCAGGCGCCGTTCGACGATCCTGCCGTTGATTACGTTGATGTTCCTGCAGGTCTCGAGCTGCTCGCGGAAGCTCCGCCGGATCCCCGGTGCCTCGGGCGGGGCGGCCATGTCATCCAACTGGCCGCGCTCCGCTTGCAGTGATTCGAGTCGTTGCAGCAGATCGGCCTTGGCGGAAGTCGCCGCATCCAGCGCGAGCGAATCGAGGTGATCGAGGGCCTCGCGTTCGGCATCCAGCACCGCGCGCAATTCGATCACTGCCGAAAGCATCTCGGCCGTCACGGCATCGCGTGCCTGGGCAAGTTCGGGTTGCGCCGCGCCATCCATGTCAGCCGATCTGCTTTTCCAGGTTGATCAGGCTCTCGGCCACCCGCTGCGCGTCGACCTTGTAGGTGCCATCGGCGATGGCTTGCCGGATGCGCTGGACCCGTTGCGTATCGACCGGGGCGTCCGTGCTGCTGGCGGCCGCGCCCATGGCGCGCGCCGATTCGGTCAACTGCACGCGATCGTCGCTCTGGGCCGGACTGGCCGGCGCGCGTCCGGCTGAACTGCCGCCGGTTTCGCCGGCAACGGTGGCTTGGGTACCCGCCGTGGAAGGCTGCGGCAGCGTCGGACCGCCCGGATTGATCGTCGTATTCATGATGGATTTCGCCTTTTGCCTGCCAATTCCGTATCGATATCGGCCTTTGCCGCACAAACTTTAGCGACCCTCGTCGAGCCGCATTCAGGGTTGCACCGCCACGATTCCCGGCGCGCTCACCTCGCCCTGGACCACGCACTGGCAACTCAGGCTCTTGACGCGCACCAGGTCGCCACGGTCGCCCGCCTGCAGGGCCACGCCCTCGGCACGAACCTGGATGCTGCCCGCATCGACCACCAGATGTACCTGCTGGCCACGCTTCACCACCTCCCGTGGCGCCAACATCCCCGGCGTCAGCACCGTGCCGGCATTCACCGGAAGCCGCAACTGCCGCCCATAAACGGCGTGCGGATCGACGAGGTAACCATAGCCGAGGCGGGTTACGTCCATTTCACGGGTTTGCACCTCTCCGGCATTGAGAATATCGCCGCGCGCCAACGCCTGACTGCTCAGCAGCACGTCACGGAACATTTGCACGCTTACGGGTACCCGCACGTTCCAACCCTGGTCTGCCGTGCACGAGACCTGCACCGCCACCCGCGACGCGGCACGGCCAAGGTCCGGCACTTGCGTCTGCAGTTTTCCGGAACACGCCGGCAGTCGAAGCCGCGGATCCAACGCGTCCGCCTTGGCGACCACGCGCGTACCCGCGGGCGCGGCTTGGCGCACCGCCTGCACAGCGGCGGCCTCGAGGTCTGCCAGCGACTGCACCGCCGCGGCCTCGGCACCCGTGGCCATCAACAATGCAGCTACGGCGACGAACGCTTTCATGCACATGCCTCCATGACTGCGCCGAGCTGTTTCTGGATCGCATCCAGATCGGCCCGCATCGCAGGCACCAGCTCGCTACAACGTGCGGTTTCGCCATCGGCGAGCGCCGAATCCAGTTGTTCCCTCGATTGTTCAAGGCGCTGCAGGCTTTCCTGCATCGTGTCCAGGGCCGGCAGGGACGGCAACTTGCGCCGCAACTGGGCGAAGCAGCGACGCAGCGACTCGCCATTTAACCAGCGCCGGTCGACGCGCGACGGCATCCGTGCCATCAGCTCCAGGCTGTGGTGGAATGCGCCGCACGACTCGTGCAACATCCGTATCGCGCCGGCGACGTCTGCCGCCTCGTTGCGGCCCGCCACTTGCAGCGCCGCCTGTTGCGCCGCGACCGCGGCGTGGGCCACGGCATCCGCTTGGCGCAAACATTCGTCGCCGCCTCGCTGCAGCGCGGCCCCGCGTTCGCCGTCGCCGCGCTCCTTTCCTGCCGGAATGTCGCAGGAGTCCCGCAGGGATTCGAGCCGTGCGAGGACCTGCTGCAAGAACTGACGGGTGCCGGCGTGCGCGGCGCGCACGGCTTCGACGCCGACGTCGACCTGATCCAGACGCTTCAGGCTGCCGTTGACCGCTTCTTCGAGCGTGCCCGAAAACTCGCCGACTGCCGCGGTCACGCTTTCGATCTCGGCCGTGGTCTGCGTGGTTTTTTCGGCCAATTGCTTGACCTCGTCCGCCACCACGGCGAAACCACGCCCCGATTCACCGGCACGCGCCGCTTCGATGGCGGCGTTCAGCGCCACCAGGTTGGTCTGGTGGGCAATGCCCTGGATCGCAGCCGTGAGCCGGGCGATCTCGTCGAAAAAACCGGTGAGGCGTTCGTGCGTGCGGGTCATTCCGGACAACGTCCCGCGCAGCAAGCGAAGCTGTCCATCCAGTTCCGCGATGCCCTGGCCGATCTCGCCCGCCTTGCCGACGCCCTGCTGCGCGAGCGCGCGCTCCTGCTCCAGTGCCGCCGACATTTCGTCGCCACTCCGCGCGATGGTGTCGAGATGTTGACGCGTGTTCGCAATCTGCCGCAGCAGTTCCTGCAGGCGTTGAGCCAGCGCACGGGTCCCACCCACAACCAGTCCCTGCTGCTCCACCGCCTGCAACAGCGCAGCGGTGCGTTCGCGCTGTGCACGCATCGACAGCAGCGGCGCCAGCGCCCGCGCCGTGGCCGGGTTCCGCTGCGCCAGGTCACGCACGCGTTCGTGATCCTCCTCCGCCAGGGCGGTCGCCAACGCCTGAACCTGACTGCCTGACAATAAACCCATCCGAGTGTCACTCCGGAAACCAAAGTCGCTGCAATGCCGACAGCCATCAATCCGCCACTGCATCGGCAGATCGCTGTTCGGCTTGACTCAAAGCAAGCGGCGTGCCACCGATCACAGCGAATCTCCGGAGTCCGCGCAAACCCCGCCACCGCGCCGCCCTGCTCAAGATTCCACGGGGCCGGCCGATCCACCTGTAAGGTCATCCGCTGCGGCAGGCATGCTCACCCGCGTCCTTGAGAAGGTCGAAGAGTTCACGCGGCTTGCCGGGCACAACCGCGTGGCGTTGCTAGCCTTCAGGCTGGGTGGCCCGCAGACCTTCGGCATCAACGTCTTCAAGGTGCGCGAGGTGCTGCGACGGCCCGCGCTGGAGCACATGCCGAGCATGCATCCACTGCTGGCGGGCAGCTTCGATTATCGCGGCGACACCATCCCGGTGATCGACCTTGCCCGAGCGATGGCGTACCCGCCGCTCGTGAACGCGCCCAATGCGAGCGTGGTCGTCACCGAATTCAGCCTCGGGGTGCAGGGGTTCCTGGTCGCGGACGTGGATCGCATCATTCACTGCGATGGTACCGACATGGTCGCGCCGACACCGGCATTGGGCTTCGGTCCGCGCGTCAATGCCATCTCGCGCGTCGGCGGCACATTGTTGGCGGTGATCGACGTGGAACAGATTCTGGACGCCATCGTGCGACCGCCAGCCGAAGTGTCGCCGCGCCTGCAGCGCAGTGCCAGCGAGCTTGATGCGGCACAACGGCGCGTGCTGGTCGCCGACGATTCCGCGGTGGCGCGAATGCAGTTGGAGAGAACGCTGCAGCAGATGCACTTTGAAGCGGTGATGACCACGAACGGCGCCGAAGCTCTGGAAGTGCTGGAATCGGCGTCCGCCAACGCCGAACACTTCGATCTCGTGATCTCCGATATCGAAATGCCTAGGCTCGACGGTTTCGCCCTGGTACGCGCGATCCGCGCCGACCGCCGCTGGCAGGGAACCAGGGTGATCCTGCACAGCTCATTGAGTGGAGGCTCCAACGAAGCCATGGCGGCGAGTGTCGGCGCCGATCGTTTCCTCGCCAAGTTCCAGCCCGAACTGCTGGCGACGGCGATTCTGGAATTGCTGCGCGCACCATTGAGTGATCTGGCTGTGCTTTAAATAGATGCTCCGCGTCGGATTTCCGTCGCGGCGACAGGAAACCGCCGCCAAGGATCGTGCAAATTCCCGGGTGCACGGCCTGAAAGCCGCATGCCAGCGCGCTTTTTAGCGTCTGGCACGCATATTGCTGCGTGGAGGCCGAACACTCGTTGTGGAGCCTCCATGAGCAATTCATCCGAACCCCTGTTCGGCATTCACGCCCGCGCGCTGGCCGTCTGGCAGAAGCGGGCCGAGGCGATCGCCAACAACCTCGCCAATGCCGACACGCCCGACTACAAGGCGCGCGATGTCGATTTCCGCAAGGTGTTGGCCTCCGCGACCAGCGACGAAGGCAGCGTGCAGTTGCAGGCGCCCGAGCCCGGGATGATCGGCAGCAACGGGACCTCCGCATCCGACCCGATCCCGCTGTCCTGGCGCGTCCCGCTGCAGCCGAGCATGGACGGCAACACCGTTGACACCCAGGTCGAACAGGCCAACTACGCCGCCAACGCGGTGCACTACCAGGCCAGCCTGACCTTCATCAACGCACAGATCAGCATGCTCAACACCGCGATCAACGGAGGTGACTGATGTCGATGTTCACGATCTTCGACATTGCCGGGTCCGGCATGGCGGCGCAATCGCTGCGCCTCAACACCACCGCCAGCAATCTCGCCAACGCCAACAGCGTCGCCAGCAGCCCCGACAAGGCCTACCGTGCGCGCGAACCCCTGTTCACCGCAGTGCAGGCGGCCATCACCGGCCAGGCCGGCGGTACCGACAGCAATGCCACCGTCGGCGTGCGCGTCACCGGCGTCACCGAGAGCCAGGCGGCGATCCCCAGCCACTATGAACCGGGCAATCCGATGGCCGACGCCAACGGCTATGTCTATGGCAGCAATGTCAATCCCATCGACGAGCTGGTCAACATGATCTCCGCCTCGCGTTCGTACCAGAACGACGTGGACGTGATGCAAAGCGCCAAGCAAATGATGATGAACACGCTGAACCTCGGGAAATGACCACCATGACGGACGTAAGCGCCATCACCAACAACAGCACCTCTTCGCTGGCCCCGCCCACCACGCTGGCCGCTCAGCAGCTCACCCAAGCCGATTTCCTCCAGCTGTTGACCCAGCAACTGCAGAATCAGGATCCCACCCAACCCATGGATCCCACGGAGTTCGTGAGCCAGATGGCGCAGTTCAGCCAGCTCACGGCGGCACAGGGGATGCAGACTTCACTCAATCAACTCGCGACGTCGCTCCAGAGCAACCAGATGCTGGGCGCTTCCAACCTCATCGGCCACCAGGTACTGGTTCCCTCCAGCCAGATCAGCATTACCGGCAGTGGCACCGGCGGCGCGACCGGTGCCGTCGACGTGCCGGGCGGCGCCAGTGACGTGCAGGTGAAGATTGCAGACGGCAGCGGCAAGACCGTGCGCACGCTCGATCTCGGGGCGCAGCCTGCGGGCTATGCCCAGTTCCAGTGGGACGGCATGGACGCCAGTGGCCAACCCGTTCCCCCCGGCACGTACAACGTGTCCGCCAGCAACGCCAACGTTTCATTCACCACCTATGCCGGCGGCCAGGTGCAGGGGGTCAACAGTAACGGCGGCACCGTCAACGTCCAGGTGGGCGGCATCGGCAACGTGCCGCTCAGCCAGGTCACCCAAATCCTCTGATCGCAACCGGAGCAACTTCTCATGCCTTTGAACATCGCCCTAAGCGGACTCGATGCGGCCGCAGCGGAACTGCAAGTCACGGCCAACAACATCGCCAACACCGACACTGTCGGTTTCAAGGGTTCGCGCGCCAACTTCGCCGATGTCTTCTCCCTGTCCGGGCCGAACCTCAGTTCCACCGCAATCGGCAGTGGCGTGCGCCTCGCCAGTGTGACGCAGCAGTTCAGCAACGGCGATATCGAGAATACGCAGAACACCCTCGACATGGCCATCAATGGCAATGGCTTCTTCACTGTCAAGGGGACCAGCGGCCTTGCCTACACTCGTGCGGGCGACTTCCAGCAGGACCAGAATGGTTACGTCGTCACGCCGGACGGTTCGCGCCTGCAAGTCTTCCCGCCCAACGGCAGCGGAGGCTTCGACGTCAGCACACTGCAGGACCTGCAGCTGGTCACCACGCAAAGCCAGGCACAGGCCACCAGCAATGTCCAGCTCGCCTTCAATCTTCCAGCCGGTGCCACGCCGCCCGCGAACCCCGTTTTCAGCCCCACCGATCCGACCAGCTTCAACCAGGCGCTGCCTTTCACGGTGTATGACTCGCAAGGCGGTACCCAAAACGCCACCGCCTACTTCATCCAGACCGCCACTCCGAATCAGTGGCAAGTGCAATTGATGGTGGACGGGCAAAGCGCAGGCAGCAGCAACGTCACGTTTTCCAACAGCGGCACGATCTCTGCGCCGGCAAACGGACTGCTCAGCTTCAATCCCGTGACGGTCAGGCCGGGCACCAATCCGATCCAGCTGACGCTGGACGTGTCCCAGGCCACCCAGTTCGGCAGCGCATTCGCCACCGGCACCATCAACCAGAACGGTTTTCCGGCCGGGCAACTGTCCAACATCAACATCTCGTCGGGCGGCGTGGTGTCGGCCAATTTCTCCAACGGCCAAAGCGTTCCGCTCGGCGAACTGGCCATGGCCAACTTCGCGAACCCCCAGGGTCTGGTGCAGCTCGGCAACAACAGCTGGGCGCAAAGCTACCAGTCCGGGCAGGCGGTTCTCGGGGCGGCCGGCAGCGGCACCTTCGGCACGGTCCAGTCGGGCGCACTGGAGGCATCCAATACTTCGGACCTCACCTCGCAACTGGTGGACATGATCAACGAGCAACGCAACTACCAGGCCAACTCGCAGGTGATCTCGACCGACGACAAGATGATCCAGACCATCATCGGCCTCAACGCCTGAGTCCGGGACAGATCGAGGATCCGCCATGGACCGCATGCTCTACGTCGCGATGACCGGTGCCACGCAAACCTTGCGCGCGCAAGCCGAGGTCAGCAACAACATCGCCAACATCTCGACGACCGGCTTCAAGGCGGAAATGAGCGCTTTCCAGTCCCTGCCGGTGCAGGGCGAAGGCATGCCGACGCGCATCAATGCCGTGGATCGCGGCACCGGCTACGACTTCAGCCAGGGGCCGCTCTCGCACACGGGCAGGAGTCTCGATGTCGCCGTCCAGGGGCCGGGCTGGATTGCAGTGCAGGCGCCCGACGGCAGCGAAGGCTACACCCGCGCGGGGAACCTGCAGTTGACCTCGAACGGCCTGCTGACCGATGCGGCCGGCAACCCGGTACTCGGCGACGGCGGACCGATCTCGGTGCCGCCCGCATCGCAGATCAGCATCGGCTCCGACGGCACCGTATCGGTGGTGCCGCTGGGCCAGAGTCCCGACACGCTGTCCAGCGTCGACCGTATCCGCCTGGTCGATCCTCCCGCGGATCAATTGCAGCAGGGCAGCGACGGGCTGATGCATCTGGCCAACGGCGGCCCGGCGCCGACCGACGCCAACGTACGCCTGGTCGCGGGCACGCTGGAAGGCAGCAATGTCGAGCCCTCGGCCGCGCTGGTGCAGATGATCGCGCTGTCGCGCCAGTTCGACCTGCAGGTGCAGGCCATCCACAGCGCCGACCAGAACGCACAGGCGGCCAGCCAGTTGTTGCAGTCCTCGACATCCTGACATGGACCCGACCCGCCCGTATCCATCATCCGCCGCGCACCACGTCGCGGCGAAGGAGTGAACCGATGTTTTCCGCACTGTGGATTGCCAAGACCGGCCTGGATGCGCAACAGACAAACATGGACGTCATCTCGAACAACCTCGCCAACGTCAACACCACGGGTTTCAAGGCCTCGCGTGCTTCGTTCCAGGACCTCGTCTATCAGGACGTGCGCCAGCCGGGTGGCCAGACCACGCAGCAGACCGAGTCACCTTCGGGCCTGATGCTGGGTACCGGCGTACGTGTGGCGGGCACCGAGAAACTCTTCACCCAGGGCAATCTCACCCAGACCGGCAACTCGCTCGACGTGGCCATCCAGGGGCAGGGCTTCCTGCAGGTGTCGATGCCGGACGGTTCGATTGCCTACACCCGCGACGGCTCGCTGCACATGGACAACAACGGACAAGTGGTGACCGCCGACGGCTATCCGATCAGCCCCTCGATCACCATTCCGCCGAACGCGCAAGCCGTAACCATTGGCAAGGACGGCACCGTCAGCATCACCATGCCCGGGCAAGCCGCACCGACTTCGGTAGGCACGCTGCAACTGGCGGAGTTCATCAATCCCGCGGGCCTGCAGCCGACCGGCGACAACCTGTACGTCGAAACCGCATCCAGCGGCTCGCCGCAGATCGGCCAACCCGGCGTGAATGGCATGGGCACCCTGCAGCAGGGTGCCCTGGAGACTTCCAACGTCAACGTGGTCGAGGCGCTGGTGGACATGATCCAGACCCAGCGCGCCTACGAGATGAACTCCAAGGCCATTTCGACCACCGACTCCATGCTGCAGTACATCGACAACAACCTGTGACCACGATGAAACTGCATCTGCCTGCCATCTGCCTGTGCCTGCTCGGCGCCGCAACCCTGGCCGGTTGCATCACCGTCAGCCCTCCCCGCGACGAGCACGAATGGGCACCGACCCTTCCGGTTGCGCAGACGGCGCCGCCCACCACGGGCGCCATCTACCGCGACACCGGTTCCATGGAACTGTTCGCCGATCCGCGGGCGCACCGCGTCGGCGACATCGTCACGATCGTGCTCGCCGAAAACACGCAGGCCAGCAAGAAAGCCGAGACCACCACGTCCAAAAAAGACAACGTCGACGTTGGTAACGCCACGCTGTGGGGCAAGAGCTTTCCGCGCAACGGCGGGAAGATCGCCGGGCTCTCGACCAACAACGGTTTCGACGGCGCCGGCTCCGCCACTCAAAGCAATCAGTTGACCGGCGACATCACCGTGACCGTGGCGCAACGCCTGGCCAACGGCGACTTGGTGTTGCGCGGCGAGAAATGGGTGACCATCAATCAGGGCCGGGAACTGATACGCCTCTCCGGCATCGCGCGGCCGCAGGACATCGGCCCCGACAACACCATTTTGTCCACCCGCATCGCCAACGCCCAGATCAGCTACACGGGCAGCGGCACGCTGGCCGACGCGAACCATCAGGGCTGGCTGGCGCGGTTCTTCAATTCCAAGTGGATGCCCTTCTGATGGACACACAGCCACGTTCAGGGCGCCGGTTGCACCGGACCGTCCGCCACCGGATTCGGCGTCAGAATTGGATGACCTGCCTTGCGGCATGGTTGCTCACGGCGTTGGCCGTCGTTGCGCCCGCGGCGCATGCGGATCGCATCGGCGATCTGACCCAGATCGCCGGCGTGCGCAGCAATCAATTGATCGGCTATGGTCTGGTGGTGGGCCTCGAAGGCAGCGGTGACCAGACCAGCCAGGCGCCTTTCACCACCCAGAGCATCGAAAACATGTTGCAGGCGTTCGGCATCACGGTGCCGACCAACGTGCAGCCGCAATTGCGCAACGCCGCAGCGGTGATGGTCACGGCATCCTTGCCGCCGTTCACCCAGCCCGGACAGACCATCGACGTCACCGTCGCCTCGATAGGCAACGCCAAGAGCCTGAGGGGCGGCCAGTTGCTGCTGACACAGTTGCGTGGTGCCGACGGCAACACGTACGCGGTCGCACAAGGCTCCGTGCTGGTCGGCGGCGTCAACGCGCAAGGCCAAAGCGGATCCAGCGTGCAGGTGAACATTTCTTCCACCGGGCGTATTCCCAACGGCGCCACGGTGGAGCGCACCGTGCCGACCGCCTTTGCCGTCGCCGGGGACCTGACGCTGAACCTCGACACCCCGGATTTCACCACGGCCAGCCGCGTGGCGCAGGCCATCAACAACGTGTACGGCGCCGGCACGGCACAGGCACTCAATCCGGTCTCGGTGCAAGTGCGCGCCCCCGCGAATCCCGCACAGCGCGTATCGTGGATCGCCGACATCCAGAATCTCAACGTCACGCCAGGCGAAGCACCGGCACGGGTGATCGTCAACTCGCGTACCGGTACGGTCGTGATCGGATCCGATGTCACGGTCGGCCCTGCCGCCGTCGCCCATGGTTCGATCGAGGTCACCATCGGCGAGCAGCCCGAAGTCAGCCAGCCTGCCCCCTTCAGCCAGGGCCAGACCACCGTGGTGCCGCGCAGCGAAGTAAAGATCGCCGAGCACGGCGGCCACATGTTCAAGTTCGGACCGGACGTCAGCCTCGACCAGATCGTGCGCGCGGTCAACCAGGTCGGTGCGTCGCCCAGCGATCTCGTCTCGATCCTGCAGGCCCTGAAGGAAGCCGGCGCCCTGCACGCGCAACTGGTGGTGATCTGATGGGCACACTGCCGCTGCCCGTGCAGAGTGTTGGCGCCTGGACCGACATCCAGGGGCTGACCAGCCTGGCGGCGGCGGCGGGCCGGAACAGTACGGCGGCGCTGCCCGCGGCTGCGCGCCAGTTCGAGGCAGTGTTCGTGCAGATGATGATCAAATCCATGCGCCAGGCCAGTTTCGGCGGCGGCATCCTCGACAGCCAGCAAGCGGACGCGTGGCGTGACATGTTCGACAACCAGATCGCGCTGTCACTGGCCAACGACGGCAAGGGACTCGGCATCGCGACCATGCTGGAACGCCAGCTCGGTGGCCATGCCGAGGCTTCCGGCACGGCAGGCTCCGGCACGGCAGGCTCCGGTCCGGCCGCATCGACATCGCCGTCGACTGCCGCAAATACTTCCGGGGCGACATCCACCGGAACGAGCGCGGCAGCCAACGACGCTCCAGGCGACGGAGGCACAGTCACCGCCACCCCGGACAGCATGTTCGATCGCGTGCTCAACTTCGCCAGGACAACCGGCCAGAGCGCACTGCATGCGGTCCAGCAAACGGTGTTTTCCGGGCCCGACGATTTCGTCCAGAAGCTTGCACCCTACGCGCAGGCGGTGGCCAGCAAACTGGGCGTCAGCATCCGTGCCGTCCTGGCGCAAGCCGCGCTGGAAACGGGCTGGGGGCGGCACATGCCCAGGCAGCCTAACGGCAGCTCGAGCAACAACCTGTTCGGCATCAAGACCGGCCAGAACTGGGAGGGCCGGAGCGTCAACGTGCCGACCCTGGAATACAAAGATGGCGTTGCGGTACGCGGCAACGCCAGCTTCCGGGCCTATTCGGGACCGTTGCAAGCCTTTGCCGATTACGCCAGGACGCTGATCAGCAACCCGCGTTACGCCAATGCGCTCGGGCAAGGCGACAACATCGCCGGCTTTGCCGAAGCGCTCCATCACGCCGGCTACGCCACCGATCCTGCTTATGCCAGCAAGCTCATCTCGATTGCCAACAGCAGCACCATGAACGACGCGCTGGCGGCGCTAAAGAACCTCTCGCCGCCGCCGATGACAGAGATATAACGATGTCCACCAAACCGTGGGGCCGCCATCATGGCTGATTTGCTGAGTACCGGCATCTCCGGCCTGCTCGCTTCGCAGGTGGGACTGCAGACGGTCAGTCAGAACATCTCCAACGCCTCGACACCAGGCTACAGCCGGCAGACGGTGAATCTTGCGGCCAGGCAGCCGGAGCAGACGGGCGGCTATTTCATCGGTCAAGGCGTGGATGTCGTGGGCATCCAGCGCTCGTACAGCCAGTACCTCACGACCGCACTGTGGAACCAGGATGCTTCGCTGCAGAGCGCCACGACGTTCAACCAGTTGACCAGCGACCTCAACAATCTGCTGGCCGGCAGCAACAACGTGCAGACCGCACTGGACCGCTTCTACTCGAGCATCCAGGATGCCGCCAACGCGCCCGCGTCGGTGCCGACGCGGCAGGCCGTACTGGGCAGCGCCGCTTCGCTCGCCAGCACGTTCCAAACCCTCGATCAGCAGCTGGGCCAGCAGTCCAGCCAGATCAACCAGCAAATCACGGCGAGCGTTGCCAGCATCAACAGCCTCGCGCAGGGCATTGCCAACCTCAACCAGCAGATCGCCAGCGCAGGCGGCAACTCGCCACCCAACGATCTGCTCGACCAGCGCGACCAGATGGTGCAACAGCTCGCCGAACAGGTGGGCATCACCACCTCGAGGCAGGGGACCAACATCAACGTGTTCACCGGCAACGGCCAGACGCTGGTCAACGGTGCCACCGCGTTGACGCTGCAAGCCGCTCCCGATCCGTACGACCCGACCCAGGTCGACGTGGTCGCCTCCACCGGTGCCAACATTGATGGCCAATTGCAGGGCGGTACCTTGGCCGGCTTGCTCAGCTATCGCTCCAGCGTGCTGCAACCTGCGCTCAACCAGTTGGGGCAAGTCGCGATCGCCTTCGCCAGTGCCGTCAACACGCAAAACAGCCAGGGCATGGACCTCAATGGCAATCTCGGCGGCAACCTGTTCACGGTGCCGCCACCGCAAGTACTCCCGGCGGGAAGCAACAGCGGTACGGCCAGCATCAGCGCCAGCATCGGCAACGTCGGGGCGCTCACGGCCAACGACTACGTCCTGCGCTTCAACGGCAGCAACTGGTCCGCCACCACCACGGGTGGGAACCCGGTCAGCGTTTCGGGCACCGGCACCGCCGCCGACCCACTCACGTTCGACGGCCTGCAACTGGTGGTCACGGGCAGTGCCGCAGCAGGCGACAGTTTCGAGGTCGAGCCGACGCGGGCCGCCGCGGGCGGCATCCAGGTGGCGGTGACCGATCCCAGCCAGCTGGCGTTGGCGGCGCCGGTCAATGTCACCGCCGCAAGTGGTAACCAGGCGAGCGTCGCCGGGCTCGCCGTCGACGACGTCGCCGATCCCAACCTGCTCGCGCCGGTGCAAATCGCCTTCACCAGCGCAACGACCTATTCCATCAATGGCGCCGGCAGCTTCACCTATACGCCCGGCACGCCCATCCAGCAGAACGGCTGGAGTTTGTCGCTCTCGGGCACACCCGCCGCGGGCGACAGTTTCAGCGTCAGCGCCAACACCAACGGTGCAGGCGACAACAGCAACGCCCTCGCGATCGGGCGGACCGCCACCCTTGGCGTACTGAACGGGGGCAAGATCTCGGCCGGCAGCGCCTATGCAACGCTGGTGGCCAACACCGGCACGATCGGCGCACAGGCCAATACCAACCTCACGACCCAGACCAGCCTGTTCCAGCAGGCCCAGCAGGCGCAGCAATCCGTGGCAGGTGTCAACCTCGACGAAGAGGCCGGCAACCTGGTGAAATTCCAGCAGGCCTACCAGGCCTCGGCGCAAGTGATCACGACCGCCAACAACCTGTTCAACGCGCTGATCAACGCGGTAAGGAGCTGATGCCATGCGCCTGTCCACCTCATGGATGCAACAAACCGCGATCAACTCGATCCTCAGCAACCAGTCGGCGATGGCGCAGACGCAGGCGCAACTCAGCAGCGGCAAACGCATCCTCAACGCGTCCGACGACCCGGTCGCTGCTGCCCAGGTGCTGGGCCTGCAGCAAGTGGAAGACGCAAATCAGCAATACCAGCGCAACATCGACAGCGCCGCTGCGCAGCTCGGGCTGGAGGGGAATGCGCTGACCCAGGTCACCAGCATCCTGCAGAGCGCGCGCAGCCTGGCACTGGAAGGCAACAACGCCACCGAAAGCCCCAGCGATCGCGCCGCCATCGCGACCCAGTTGCAGCAGATGTTTTCGCAGCTCGTGCAAACCGCCAACAGCACCGATGGACAGGGCAACGCATTGTTCGCGGGCAATGCCGTGCTGGGTACGCCGTTCGTGCAGGGAGCGGGCTACGACGTCACTTATGCCGGTGACGACGGCCAGCGCATGGTGGCCGCTGCTCCGGGGATGCAGGTCGCAACCGGCGATCCCGGCAGCAATGTGTTCATGAACATCCCGGCGGGCAACGGCCGGTTCGTGGTGCAGGCCGGCGCGTCCAATGCCGGTTCGCTGGTGGTGGGCGCCAGCAGCGTGGCGAACACCTCCACTTACACCCCCGGCAGCTACACGGTGACGTTCGCCGCCGACGGAAGCTGGCAGGCCGTCAACGCTGCCGGCGACAACGTCGGCAGCGGCAGCTACAACAGCGCCAGCGGCGGCGCGATCACGTTCAATGGCATGCAGATCCAGCTGGATGGCATGCCTGCAGCCGGAGACACGCTGACGGTGCAATCGGGTGCTACGCAGAGCATGTTTGACAGCCTCGGCAACCTGATCAACGCGTTCCGGAACATGCCTGCCGGCAGCAAGTCCAGCAACGTCGTCAATCAGCAAATCGAAGGCATCGACCAGTCACTGCAGCGCGTGCTGGATGTCCAGGCGCAGGTCGGTGCACGTACCAATACGCTGACGCAGCAAAAAACCACCGAAGGCAACCTCGACGTGCAGTACCAGGGATCCATATCGAACCTGCAGAACGTGGACATGGCGAGCGCCATCGGGCAACTGAATTTGCAGCAGGTGGCGCTGGAAGCCGCGCAGCAAACGTACGTCAAGGTGCAGGGCATGTCGCTGTTCGATTATCTGAAGTAGGCGAGCCGCACCGCCCGGCTTTGCCCTGTTTCTTTTCCTAATCGCGTTTTCAGGACCGGAGCGTAGCGATTCGCTCATCCGTGCTCGCTCAACCGCGATAGCGCAGCGCCTCCAGCACCAGCGCGAAGGCCGGTGAAGGTTGCCGGCGGCTGGGTAATACAGGTGTGGTACCCGAACGTGGCGCGCACAGTCACGGAGTTCGGATGGGAGCCCGTCGACGCCGGCGGCATTGACGCCTCGCATTATCTCGAAGCGACCTGCCTGGTCTGGGTTTTTGAACGCCATGGAAAACGGCGCTTGGAATCGCGCGTTCAAGCTCGTTCCCAGCGCCCTGGCCCGGACTGAAGCGCAGTGTGCTTAGAAACTATTCTCAAAAATCCCGTTCGCCCTGAGCGTAGCGCCGAAGGCGCGAAGTCGAAGGGCAAAGAACCGAAAAGTTGTGTGTTTCGACTTCGCGGAGCTGCGCTCCGCTACGCTCAACACGAACGGTTTTCAATAATGGGTTCTATGCAGAAGCATCAAACTGCTGGGCATGCGATCGACTTCATGGGCTGAACGTCCCTGGAGCAGGGGTGGCCAAGCGAAAGTGGGATCATGGCACCGATCGTCATTATCTGGACTGGCGGGTTCTGCACGATCCGGTATAATGTAGTTATGTATGACAAATAGAACACGGACGATCATGCCACCTTCACAACCCAAGCGAAAGCCGGAGCCGCCTTCCAACGTCCGACCGCTCACAAAGCGCGTTGCGAATGGCCGGGTGAGGCCCATCGCCATACGCAATCTGCAAGGCCAGGTGGTACAGGAACTGGGCCGATTGATCGTGAACGGTGAACTCGAACCCGGCGAGGGCCTGCCCCGGGAAGAATTGCTTGCCGAACGGATGAACGTCAGCCGCACCGCTTTGCGCGAAGGGATGAAGGTCCTCGCGGCCAAGGGGCTGATCGAATCACGACAGAAGACCGGCGCCCGCGTGCGTGACACCATTCATTGGAATCACCTCGATGCGGACGTGCTGGCCTGGCGCTGCGCTTCGATGCCGACCGAGGATTTCGTCGAGAAGCTCGTCGAGATGCGCGAAATCATCGAGCCCGCCGCCGCGGCCGCCGCTGCACGGCGGCGCAGCGATGAGCAGCTTGCGCAGATCGAGGCGGCCTACCATGCAATGGCGGCGGCCAAAACCCTGGATCAATGGGCCGAGGCGGACCTCGCCTTCCATGAGGGCGTGCTGCACGCCACCAATAACGAGCTGATGATCTCGCTTTTCTCGGTGGTCGAGACGGCGCTCGGCACCTATTTCGTCCTGTCCGCACAGACCGCCAGCGATTTCCGCTACTCGCTTCCGTATCACAAGAAGGTGCTCGACGCGCTCCATCGCCGGCAGCCGGAAGTGGCACGGGAGGCGATGAACAAAATGGTCGCAGACTCGCGCTCGAACATCCTCCGCCACGCGAAGAAGGCCTGACAACCGTGGGCGGCCTGATCGGTCTCGATTGGGGAGCGTCCACGTTGCGCGCGTACAAGTTCGACGAGACAGGTCGTATCGAAGAGACACGCAGTCGTTCCTGGGGGATCCGCCGGTTGCCGGAAGGCGGCTTCGCTGCTGCGCTGGCCGGAATAACCGAAGGTTGGCCAACCACCCTGGCCCGCCTGGCCTGCGGCATGGTCGGCAGCCGCGGCGGCTGGCGTGAAATTCCTTATGTCGATCTGCCGGCCGACGCGACGAAGGTGGTCAACGGCATCACCCGCGTGCAGCTGGACAATGGCACAGCGCTGCACTTCGTGCCGGGGCTGCGCGATCCCTCTGGTCCCGACCTGATGCGAGGAGAGGAAACGCAGTTGATCGGTGCGATTCCGCTACACACCGATATCGCCGGCAACTCCACTTGGATCCTGCCCGGTACGCACAGCAAATGGGCATCGGTTCGCGACGGCAGCGTCACGGGTTTTCATACCTTCATGACGGGTGAGCTGTTCGCACTGCTGAGCGAACATTCGATCCTCGCCCAGGGCGAGACGGCTCCCCACGACCAGGAGTCCTTCGCCCGCGGCGTCAGCGCTGCCCGCGACAGCGGTGCTGCCGGTGCGTTGAGCCGATTGTTTTCCGCACGCGCACTGATGCTCGAGGGCCGCTTGCCACCCGCTGCGACGGCCGACTATCTGTCGGGCCTGCTGATCGGCGAGGAATTCCGCGCGGCGCTGGCTGGCCATCTCGCCGCGCCCGGCGCGACGCTGCAACTGATCGGCGAGCCCGCGCTGTGCGAACGTTACCGCCACGCAGCGGCATTGTTCGAAATCGACCTTGCTCCGCCACTGCGGGATGCCGCAGCCCACGGGTTGTGGAAGCTTGCGGAGGAGGCGGGCTTGCTTCGCACGACCGTCGAGGCGCCGCGGCCATGCTGACCTCGCCCATCGCTTCGCCGCCGCTGGTTGCGATCCTGCGCGGCCTTGAGCCGGGTCACGCCGCGGAGACGTGCCGTGTACTCGTCGCCGCCGGATTCCGTGCCCTGGAAGTACCGATGAACTCGCCGCGAGCCACGGACAGCATCGCGTTGCTGTCAAAGGAGCTGGGCGGCGGCGCGACGATCGGTGCAGGCACGGTGACGACGCCCGCCGAAGTGGAAGCGGTCGCGCGCGCAGGTGGCCGGTTCATCGTGATGCCGCACGCCGACGTCGCGATCATCCGCGCCGCCAAGACGGCCGGCTTGCTGTGCTTGCCCGGCGTGGCAACTCCGACCGAAGCTTTCGCCGCGCTTGCAGCAGGCGCCGACGCGCTGAAACTGTTTCCGGCGGAAACGCTGGGACCTGCAACCCTGAAGGCGTGGCGCGCGGTCCTGCCACGCGACGTGCAGATCTTGCCGGTCGGCGGCATTACGCCCGACCACATGCCGGCGTGGGTCGCGGCCGGTGCGAACGGGTTTGGCATCGGCTCGGCGTTGTACGTCCCCGGCCGATCCATCGAAGACACGGCGCGTCGCGCGAGCACTTTCGTGCACGCGGCTGCGGCATTATTCCCATCTTCCCAGGAATCCCGCGCATGAAGATCACCCGCCTCACGACGTTCAAGGTACCGCCGCGCTGGTTGTTCCTGCGCATCGATACCGATGCCGGCCTCAGCGGCTGGGGGGAACCCGTGGTCGAAGGCCGTGCACGCACGGTCGCGGCGGCCGTGGACGAACTCTCCGAATACCTGATCGGCAAGGACCCGCGCCACGTCGAGGACCATTGGAACGTGTTGTACCGCGGCGGGTTCTATCGCGGCGGACCGGTGCTGATGAGTGCCATCGCCGGTATCGACCAGGCGTTGTGGGACATCAAGGGCAAGGATCTCGGGCGGCCGATTTACGACTTGCTCGGTGGACCGGTTCGCGAGCGCATTCGTGTCTATTCCTGGGTCGGCGGCGACCGGCCAGCCGATACCGCGCGTGCAGCGAAGGACGCCGTGGCGCATGGTTTCACCGCGGTCAAGATGAATGCCACCGAAGAACTGCAATACGTGGATACGCACGCCAAGGTCGACCGGGTGATCGCCAACGTGCAGGCCATCCGCGACGCAGTGGGCGCGGACATCGGCATTGGCCTCGACTTCCACGGCCGCGTGCACAAGCCGATGGCCAAGGTCTTGATGCGGGAGCTCGCACCCTTCCGGCTGATGTTCATCGAGGAACCCGTCCGGTCCGAATACCTCGAAGCGATCCCGGAACTGGCGGCGATGGCATCCGCGCCGATCGCGCTGGGCGAGCGGCTGTACTCACGCTACGACTTCAAGCGCGTGCTGCAAACGGGCGGCGTGGACATCCTCCAGCCCGACCCTTCGCACGCGGGCGGCATCACCGAAACGCGCAAGATCGCCTCGATGGCTGCCGCATGGGACGTGGCGCTGGCGCTGCACTGCCCATTGGGACCGATCGCGCTCGCGGCCTGCCTGCAACTCGATGCCGTGTGCCACAACGCGTTCATCCAGGAACAGAGCGTCGGCATCCATTACAACACCTCCAACGACCTGCTCGATTACGTCGTCGATCGCGGCGTATTTGCCTACGCGGACGGCTACGTGAGCATGCCCAAGGGACCGGGTTTGGGGGTCGAAGTGAACGAGGACTATGTCGCCGAGCGCGCAAAAGTCGGCCATGACTGGCGCAATCCGGTATGGCGCCACGACGATGGCAGCGTCGCCGAGTGGTGAACACGATGCGCTCTTCGTACGCGACTTATCCCAGTCTGCGCGACCGCAGTGTCCTCATAACCGGCGGTGCCACGGGTATCGGCGCTGCGTTCGTCGAACATTTCACGCGGCAGGGCGCGTGGGTAGCGTTCCTCGACGTGGACGAGACTGGCGCGCGCGCATTGCTCGAAAAATTGGAAAACGTTCCGCATGCGCCGGCGTTCTTCCGCTGCGACGTTACCGATCTCGATGCGCTTCGGCGCGCAATCGAGGCGGCACGCGAACGCATCGGCCCGATCGCGGTACTGATCAACAACGCTGCGAATGACGCTCGCCACACGCTCGCCGATGTCGACGCCACCGCGTTTGAGCAGAACGTCGCCGTGAACCTGCGCCACCAAATCTTCGCGACGCAGGCGGTGATCCCGGACATGCGCGGGCTCGGCGGCGGCTCGATCATCTGTCTGGGTTCCGGCGGGTGGATGAGGAAGAATCCGGATTACCCCCTGTACGCGATGGCAAAGGCCGCCATCAGCGGCTTCGTCAACGGCATGGCAAGGAAACTCGGACGGCAGAACATCCGCATCAACTGCCTGGTGCCCGGCTGGGTGATCACCGAAAAGCAGCGTGCACTCTGGCTCGACGCCGAGGGCGAAGCCGAAATCAAACGCGTGCAATGCATGCCCGGCTACCTGATGGCAGAAGACCTGGCGCGCGCCGCATTGTTCCTGGCCGCCGATGACAGCCGCATGTGCACGGGCCAGGACTTCATCGTCGACGGCGGCTGGGTATGAGCACAGCGCTCGCTCCGATGGAGATGACCTTGGAAGCGGGCAACGCACTCGGCGAAGGCATCGTGTGGTGCGAGCGGGAGCAGGTTTTGTACTGGACCGATATCGAGGCAGCGACGCTGTGGCGTCACAGGCCGGCCACGGGCGAGGCGCGCCAATGGAGATTGCCGGAACGATTGGCTTCAATCGCGCTGTGCGAAGCGGATGGATGGATGCTGCTGGCGTTGGCTTCGCGGCTCGCGTTCTTCCGGCTCGGTGACGGCGCGCTGCACACGCTGTGCGAGATCGAACCGGGCCTGCCCACGCGCTGCAACGACGGCGCCTGCGACCGTCAAGGCCGCTTCGTGTTCGGCACCATGCATGAGCCCGCGGATGGGCATGCCAGGCACGCCGTCGGTGGCTTCTGGCGATTGAATGCCGATCTGTCGCTGCAGCGACTGCCGCTCGAACGAGCCGCGGTGGCGAACAGCATCGCTTTCAGCCCCGACGGCTCGGTCATGTACTACTGCGACTCGCTGTCACGCACCATTCGCTGCTGCGCTTACGGCGATGATTTGGGACCATCGCATGTGTTCGCCGATCTGCGCGACACGAAGGGCGAGCCGGACGGCTCGGCTGTCGATGTGGAAGGCCGCTTGTGGAACGCGCAGTGGGGACTCGGGCGTGTGGTGCGCTACCTGCCTGATGGCAGCGAAGATCTGGTTCTTCCGGTTCCGACGCAGCAGCCTACGCGGCCAGCCTTCGGCGGGACCGATTTCGATACGCTGTACGTCACCAGCGCGCGCGACGGATTGGACGCCGGCACGTTGGTCCGCGAGCCTTTGGCCGGTGCACTGTTCTCCGCGCGGGTCACACCACGCGGCCTGCCGGAAACGCACTTTGCAGGCCCACCGCCCGTCGAACGTGCCGCGACGGTAGCCGCTCCGCAGTCCTCCCTCGCCTGACGCCAGAGATCCCCATGAACGCCATGACCGAAGCACCGATCGCAGTCCATCCCAAGGCCACGGCCGTGGTCACTTGCCTGGTGGGCGCCCTCGCGGGACTGATGTTTGGACTCGACATCGGCGTCATCTCCGGCGCCACCCAATTCATACAACACGACTTCGGGATTTCCGACCGCACGGTCGAACACATCGTGAGCTGGATGATGCTGGGTGCCGCTGCGGGCGCCCTGGTCGCGGGCTGGCTGTCTTCCCACCTCGGCCGCAAGCGGTCGCTGATCGCGGGTTCGCTGCTGTTCGCGCTGGCTTCGATCGCCTGCGGGCTGTCCAATTCGGTAGCGATGCTGCTGTTTGCACGATTGGGGCTGGGGGTCTCGATCGGCGTGCTCACCTTCACCGCACCGCTCTACCTCGCCGAGATCGCACCCGAGCGCATCCGCGGCGCGATGGTGTCGCTGTACCAGTTGATGATCACCATCGGCATCTTGATCGCGTTCCTCTCCGACACGGCCTTCAGCTACTCCGGCAACTGGCACTGGATGCTGGGCATCATCGCGATTCCCGGCGTGTTGTTCCTGCTCGGTGTGCTCGCACTGCCCGACAGCCCGCGCTGGCTGATGATGGTCGGGCGGCACGACCAGGCGATGGCCGTGCTCTCGAAGTTGCGCGGCGATCCCGCTGTCGTCATGCGCGAAGCCGCCGATATCCAGGAGCAGTTACGCATCCCGCAGCGCGGCTGGCACATGTTCCTGCAGAACCGCAATTTCCGCCGTTCGGTCGGGCTCGGTGTATTGCTGCAGATCATGCAGCAGCTCACCGGCATGAACGTGATGATGTATTACGCGCCGCGCGTATTCGGCAATGTCGGCTTCGGCCTGCACGCGCAGATGTGGGGAACCGTGATCGTCGGCGTGACGAACGTCCTGGCGACGTTCATCGCCATCGGTCTCGTCGATCGCTGGGGTCGCAAGCCGATCCTTTATGCCGGGTTCCTGATCATGGCGACAGGTCTCGGCATCGTCGGCGCCATGATGCATATCGGGATCACCACGCACGGACAACAAATCTTCACGGTCGCGATGCTGCTGATGTTCATCACCGGCTTCGCGATGTCCGCCGGGCCGCTGATCTGGATACTGTGCTCCGAGGTGCAGCCGCTGAAGGGCCGTGACTTCGGCATCGGTGCGTCGACGTTCGCCAACTGGATCGGAAACTTCGTCGTGGGCGCCACGTTCCTGACGCTGCTCAACAAGTTCGGCGATGCGAACACGTTCTGGCTTTACGCGGGATTGAACCTTCTGTTCTTCGTTTTCACGATCTGGCTCATTCCCGAAACGCGCGGCGTCACCCTTGAACAGATCGAACGAAACCTGATGGCGGGCAAGGCGCTGCGGCACATCGGTCGCTAGCGGCGCTTGCGCGTCGAGCGGCGTGACGACAGCAGACTCTGGCGATGTTACAGAGCGGCTCCACTGCTACTGGACGCCAACACGTACTTTCGACCCGAAGCGGACATCGCTTTCGGCGGCTGGCTATTCCATGCGAGGATTGTCTCCGCCGAGGAGACACATCAGTGGACATGCTCAAGAAGCTTTCGTTTTCGCGGCGGGAGATGACGCCGGCCGCAGCGCGATTTATGACCTGTGCGCTCGTGGTGCTCGTCCTCACCGGCTGTAAAAGCGAAGTGCCGAAAACAGGGAGCGAGGTCTTCCGCAGCTTTGACCGTGTGCTGCTTTTGGAGCAAAAAGGTGAAACCTCGGCGGGCGTAAGCGTGGGCGACCTCAACGGTGACGGCCTTCCTGACATCGTTCTGGCTAAGGGCCGCCATTGGCCACTCTTCAGTCGCGTGTTACTGAATGACGGCAAGGGCGGTTTCACCGCAAGCAACCTCGATGCTGCTCCGAGTCGGACCTATTCGGCAGCGCTGGCGGACATAGACGGCGATGGCGACCTCGACATCATCGTCAGCAATGCTGCGCCTGATCGCAAGATGGTTTATCTGAACGACGGCAAAGGCCACTTCACGGAAGCCGGTACATTCGGCAGCCGCAAGTGGACGACGCGTTACGTGACGCTAGCCGACGTGAACGGTGACGGCTACCCGGACATCGTGGTCGCCAATCGCGGTGATTATCCGGATCTCGTGAATGGCGAGCCCGGCGCGGGCCCCAAGGTTCCCACTCCAAGTTTCGTCTGCTTCAATGACGGCAAGGGCCACTTTCCCGACTGCGAAGCGCTTCCAGGTACGGAATCGGCAACATCAATAGTGGCGGCGGACTTCGACGGGGATGGAGCAATCGATCTTTTCGTGCCTCACCGCGATGGTGGGCAGAGCATCATTTTATGGAACGACGGGCATGGGCATTTCCCCACGTCTACAAAAGTAGGTCCCGCCGCCGCGTGGATACGCATGGGCGCCAGCGGCGACTTCGATGGGGATGGCCACCTGGATCTGGCGTTCATCGACGAGCAAAAACGGGCGGCTTTCGTGATCTATAACCGAGGGAACCGGCAGTTCGGGCAGCCGGAGCGTCTTCCCGGTCCGCCGGGACATCCTTACGCACTGGCAGTCACCGATCTCAATCGAGACGGCAAACCAGACATTGTGGTGGGCAACGTGGAAAGCCCTGGTTCGATTTACTACAACACGGGTCCGCACAGTTTCCACGAAATTCCCTGGAATGATGGCAAAGGCACCATCTACGGGATTGCGTTCGCGGATTTCAATGGCGATGGTTGGCCAGATATCGTCACGGCCAGAACGGACGCGCCGAATGCAATCTGGTTCAGTAGCGAACAAGGGCCAAGCCGATAGCCACTTGTGCGAACCGGACCGGGATTCGATCCAATGTGCCGGCTTGGCTATGCAGCAGAATGACCGGTGTGGGCCGGACTGCGCCCGTTGCGCAGTCCGGCTCCCGTCGGCCTCAGACCTCCGTCTGCTCGGCCATTTCCAATGCATCATCAACCTCAATTCCGAGGTATCGCACCG
>JAJPJT010000103.1 GCA_021324095.1 Gammaproteobacteria bacterium | reverse complement strand
TTTCTGTACGATCGTCATTGGCTTCGACGGAGGTGCGCCACTGCAGGTCACGGTGGGCGGCGAGCCTCGGCAACTCCTCGCAGGCCAGGCCTTGGCATTCGATCCCAGTTTCGGCTTCGAATACGCCGCAATCGGCGACGCACCGTCGCGCGCTTTGATTCTCGAAGTCTGGAACCCAGGCATTTCGCCCTTGGAACGCGACGCATTGACCGCATTGACCACCGCGGTCGTGGACTTTGATTCACGGCTCCAGGAGCTTTCCTGAGCACGGCGACATGGCGACTTTCAGCCCAGAGCTCCCCGCCCATCGCGATCTTGCCCGCTACGTGCAGTGTTTCGATCGTGCCCTCGAGCCGGATTTCTGCTTGAGGATGATCGAGTCGTTCAACCGTCTCGCGCGTTTCCATGCCCGCAGTGGCCGTGGTACCCCGGCCCAGCTGGAAGAAAGCGCATGGACGGAACTCAACGTGACCAAGGTGGCCGATGCCTCGTTCGAAACGTTTTTCCGCGAGCAGGCGATGCACTACCTCACCCTGTACAACGAGCGCGTGTCGCTGACATTGCCGATCCCGCCACGCAATCGCCTCGAAAACCTGCGTATCAAGCGCTACTCGGTCGAAACCGGCGACCGATTCCAGCCACACTTCGATTCGCTCGATTATTGCTCGAACCGGTACATGGTGTTTCTGTGGTACCTCAACGATGTGAACGAAGGGGGCGAGACGGAGTTCTGCGATCTGGGGCTGCAGATCCGGGCGCAGCAGGGACGTCTGTTGATGTTCCCTCCGTATTGGATGTTCCAACACGCGGGGCTACCGCCGCGTTCCAACGACAAGTACATGATTTCCACGTACCTGCTGTTTTGACCCATTGACGGACAAAGCCCGAGAGAAGGAGCGATGGTGGTTTGCATGGGCTGAGTATGGATGCCGCACGGCAGGTTACATGCCGGCGCGCGTGCTGCTGGGTGACATGTTGCGCACGGAAGACCGCATCCAGGAAGCTTGCACCCAGTATCGGAAGATCATTGCCGAACAACCTTGGAGTGGCATGGCTTGGTGGGGGCTGGCCGACCTGAAGGCACTGCACTTCTCGCCCGCTGACATCGAACAAATGCGAAATGCAATGCAGGACAGCCGCGCCAATCACAACGACATGATCGATCGCGACGGCGCGGCATGCCCTATCCGACATGGGCCCGGGATATGCGCCCAGAGGATTGGCGGCGACTTGGCGACAGGTATCTCCATCGCACCTCGTACTGGCGCAGCGCCGGCCGATATCCACTGACAAATTGCCCGCCAACTGGTACTACATCGGCGCGGTCGCGGCGATGTTGCCTGCAGCAAAAATCATCTGCTGTCGCCGCGATCCGTTGGAAACCTGTTTTTCGTGCCATCGCCAGCATCTCGAAAACAACGAATATGCGCGAACTTTCGGCGACCTCGCGGCGTACTGGCGCGACTTCGACCGCAGCGTGCGGCATTGGCATTCCCTGCACCCATTGAATATTCGTGAACAGGTCGACGAAGAGTTGATCCCAAAACCCGACTCGGCCATCCGTGCGCTGCTGGCGTTTTGTGATTTGCCGTTCGAGGAAAGTTGCTAGCACTTCCATCAAACCAAGCGCGACGTCAGCACCCCCAGTGCAATGCAAGTGCGTCAACCGCTGCGCGCCGATACGGCCCGGGCGTCTCGTTATGGAGCACTCCTCGACCCGTTGCGTCTCGCGCTGGGCCAGCAACCGTTTTCCGGTTAACCGATGTCAATGGAGCGGCATCCCGAACAGGTGTGGCTCGACAGAGCGTGCACACTGGTGTGGGGCGGCAAGCACGCCGAAGCGGAGTCGATAGCTTCACAGGCGCTCAAGGAATATCCGCGTTCATTGGAACTGCGCCGCCGGTTGGCAGCCGCCTACCTCCGCACGCACCTCGAATCCGAAACCGCATCTGTTGGAAGATCTGCTGGGCGAACGTCCCGGTGACGCCGGATCGGCTTTGACCTTGGCACGTGTTCTCATCGGTCAGTATCGGAGCAACGCGGCGGCCGCAGTGATACGCGGTTGTTTCGAGCACGAATGCCACAATGCGGAATTTGTAATCAGGCAATTAACTCCTGGATGAAGAAGTTCAGGATTACGCCTACGATTTTGATGACATTGCATTCGTGATGCGCGATTGCGACAGGCTGATGGCACGCTGGCGTGACTTGTATGCGAGTCGATCCGCGAGGGGCGCTACGAAGAGTCGGTCGACGCGCCCGAAGTGGTCGTTTCTCAAATGGCGAATTGGCTGGAACTGCCACCCACCGAAGCGCGCGCAAACCCTGCCCACGCGAGTTCCGGGGTCAGCGCTGCCAATCTGGGCAAGCACGCCAACCCATATGGCTGCTCCGTCGGGTCGCTGGAAAAGTGACATCGAGTACCTGCCCGAGTTGTCGAAATTCGATGCGGATCAACCGCTTCCCGACCGAAACAGCATGTAGGTGGAAAGGATGAACTTTTCGCCCGAGATCGGCGGTCGTCCAGCGTGCTGATACATCCAGTACGGGGGAAACATCAGCAGACGTCCCGCCTTCGGACGAACCTCCACGTCGAGACCGCTGAACCCGGTTTCACCACCCTCCTCGACGTCGTTGAGATACCAGAGAAAAACGAGATAACGGTTCGCGACCTCGCCTATTGAATCGAAATGCAGCTGGAACGCCTCCCCGGTATTCGGCAGATAGCGCTTGATGCGCAGCGGAGCAAGCAGGGTGGACTTGGGAACAGGGATGGGCAGTCCCACATCATCGTTGTAGCGCGCCAGGGATTCGTCGACTTTGCGGGCGAAGAATTCCTTCAACGCCGCATCGGCCAGTGGCGTGATGTCAAGCTCGGTCCATGCGCTGGCGTCGAGGCCGACGCGCCAACCTCGTTCCCGCTTCACGTGGTGCGCGGTTGCCTGCCCGAAGGCAGTAATCATTTTCTTGCAAAGCCCGAGCGGCAACGAACCGTCGTACCAGCGCACGTAATGCCGCAAGTCGGCGGCGGCCGCCCCGATCAGCTCAGGCATCGTAACCCCAATGTTGCATGGCGGGTTCCAGTAGCGGCAGAACCGGTCTGAAGTACTCGCGATAGCGATGCCAACGTCCGATCGAGCTCGCGTACACCGGTTGCACGACCTGCGCATAACTCGGTGTACCGATGTACCCCTTGCGCCTGGCGTGCTCGCTGAAGCGGCGCAAGGGTGCGGCGTCAGTCAATTGCAGAAACGCGCCCAGTCGTTCGACATGCTTGTCGAAATCGCGCATCGCGTCCTCGTAACGCCATTCGAATACCTGCGGCTTGAATAAGCCAACATGCCGATTCCAGAACCGCATCGCGGTCGCGTAGCCACTGGCCAGCCTTGGCAGTGTCGAACACAAGGCAATGTAGGCGGGCGCGTTGAAATGCTGCAGGTAATTGCTGAAAACGACATCGCAAGGGTGGCGCACGACGAAGATTATCTTCGCATTGGGGAAAAGGCGCACCAGCAGCGGCAACCGCAGCATCGTCAACGGATTCTTGTCCACCAGCCGCTGCCCCGGTCGCAATTGCACGAGTTGCGCGACAGCCCGCCAGTAGGTGTCGCGCAACTGTTCGCATTGCGCAGAGTCGAGTTCACCAAGCTGTTCGGGATATTGCCACTGCATCGCCTGCATCCGCTCAATCACGCGTTGCACGAAAGGCTGCTCGTCCATCGACGCCATTCCGGGATGCGCATCCAGCATCTGCTCCAGCATGGTGGTGCCGGAACGTGGGAAGCCCAGCACAAAAATCGGAGAATCCTCCAACGCGGGCGCGTCGACAGGCTTCCAATTGCGAAATTCCTGTTCGCTCACTGCGTAGTTGGTGATGTTCATCGGGTTCGCGCTGGGCTCAATCAGTTCCGGCACCAACTGGACCGCGATCCTCATTTGAGCTTCATGCGCCAAGCGCAGGTAATCCATGCACGCCGACGTGTCGCCCAGCTTGTCGCACAGTTTGGCCAGCAGGAACCAGGTCATTATGTCCCGGCGCTCTGCACCGGGTTCGCCGAGCAGATTTTCCAGCATTTTGCGTGCGTGTGCCGCGTCCTCGCCGCGCGCCGCGATGACAGCACGGGCTTCCATGATTTCACCCCGCAGATCATCGCTTTTTTCTGACGCTGGGTCGGGCAATTGTTCGCACATCGCCCGCGCTTCTGCCAGGCGATTGAACCGTTCGAGCGTCACGACGAGCCGGGCGCGCGCCATCGCACTGCTTTCCGGATCATCCAGTTGCTCGCGCAATAGCGCCTCGCCTTCCGCGTTGTGTCCTATGCGCAGCAGCATCGCAGCCAATTCAACCCGCAGCGAGCCACTGATGCTCCCTACCCACGACTTCCAGTCCTCAAGGATTTGTCCTGCCCGGTCTTCATCACCGCATTCCAGGCACATCTGGCACGCAAAAATCCGGACTTCATAATCCGTGGGATCCAGTTGAGCCGCTCGACACAGATAATCGCGAGCCGCGACCACCCGTTTCCACTCCAGGTAGAGCAACCCCATGTTGGCGAGAAACGGTGCGCTGTCGGGTTGCAGTTGCAATGCCTTGGCATACGCCTCTTCTGCTTCACGGAAGTCGCCTTTTTGGCGCTTGGCCGTCCCGAGATTGTTCCAATGAAGCGGATTGTCCGGAAATCGCTTGACCAGTTCCCGGTACGTGGCGACCGCCTCGTCCACACGCCGCTGCTGCAGCAGGCTGTATCCCAAGACACTCCACGCCATTTCATTGCCAGGTTGCCGATCAATGTAGTCGCGCGCTGCGCGCTCGGCTTGCGAAAATTCCCCTCGTTGGGCTACTGCGACGATCTCCGCAAGCACGGGTTTCGAGTTATCGGACATCAAAACCATTACCGGATGGCGACAGTAGACTATACAGGCAGCTTGGCCGTTTCGGCTCGCCTTTGCGACGGGTGGTCGGAGCGACGCGCCAGCGCAATCGCGGCACACCTGTGCGACATTTGCTGACTGGTACTGGATCTTTTCGGCTCGAAACGAATGTCTGCCTCCATAACGACAGTCACGCAGCAATTGAGTTCGGCGGCTCGCCTGATGCAAGCCGGGGGGTTCGCTCAGGCACGCCAATTGCTCGAAACGTTCCTGCGTGCAAATCCTGATGTGGCGCACGCGCATTGGCTTTTGGGTGGAGCCCTGCTGCATTGCGGCGATCCGGCTGGTGCCGAGCGCGCGCTGCGCAACGCGCTTCGACTCGAGCCCGGCAATGCATCATCATTCGCGCTGCTGGGGGAAGTTCTCAGCACCCAGGGGCGCTTGGCGGAGTCCGAAAGCGCATTGCGCCGGGCGCTGGCCATCGAGCCCCGTCACGCACCTGCGGCGACCAATCTCGCCCAAGTGCTGCTTGCACAACACCGTCCCGGCGACGCTCACGAGTTGGCCGACAGTTTCATCCGCACGGTGCAGTCGACACCCGCCTTGCAGTTGCTGCGCGCACACGCACTGCTGGCCATGTCGGATTATCCCCGCGCCATTAACGCATTCCGGGCGGCCGTTTCGGCCGCACCTCACAGCCACTCGGCGCACATCGGGCTCGCGGCTGCACTGGGCGATGACGGGCAACACTCTGCGGCCGAGGAAGTCATCCGTCACGCCATTCAAAACGGAAGCAACGAGGCGCAAGCGCACTTCGTATTGGCACGTGCGCTGCTCGGCCAGCGGCGTTTCGAGGATGCCGAAGCAGAATTTCGCACGGCCATCCGATTGCGCGCGGATTACGTCGAGGCGCATGTGAACCTTGCGGAGACCCTGTGGATGCGCACCGGGGACGTCGGCCTTGTCACCGCGCAGCTCGATGCGTCACTCCGGACCGTGCCTACAATGTTGCCGGTGCGTATCCTGAAAACAAAACTGTTGGAAGTCGCAGGCGATCCTGCCGCTGCGCTTGCCGAGTTGGAAACGGCCCTTGCCCGAATTGGCGACAGCCCCGCGCTGCATATTGCTGCGTCCCAGACGGCCGTGAAGATCGACGCCGCCCGCGCGTTGGTTCACGCCGAACTGGCATGGCGCGTCGAACCAGACAATCCTCTGATGCTCGGCACCTACGGCAACGCCTTGTTGGCAGCCGGCCACCCCGAACAGGCCGAGGCATTGGCCGACAAGTTGCTCGCGATCAATCCAGTCGATGGGCTTGCGTTGGCGATTCAGACGACTGCGTGGCGGATGCGTGGAGATCCCCGCTACCGCACGTGCTGTGACTACGGCCAATTCGTGCGACCGGAAATGATCGATACTCCGGACGGCTGGCCAAATCTGCCCACTTATCTGGATGATCTTGCGCACAGTTTGCTGGAGCTGCACGCATTGCGGGCGCATCCGATCGGGCAATCACTGCGCAACGGCACCCAAGCGGATCTCGTGCTTCAGCACGCCGAGAAGCCGGCAATCCGCGCTTTTGCACAAGCCATCGATGGCCCGATCAGGCATTACATGGAGGCCATCGGTACCGGGGATGATCCGTTGCGCCGACGCAACACCGGGCGTTACAAACTGAGCGGGATATGGTCCGTCCGGTTGCACCCGAACGGCTACCATTTCAACCACTTTCATCCAGAAGGCTGGTTGTCGTCCGCCTGCTACATTCAGCTCCCGAATGCCGTCCAGGCGACAGGTGGGCAAGGTTGGTTGAAGTTCGGTGAACCCGCTTATCCGACGCAGCCGCCGATGCTTCCGGAATATTTCGTACGACCGGAGCCGGGCCTGCTGGTCCTGTTCCCGTCTTGGTTCTGGCACGGCACTGTGCCATTCTCCGGCGACGCCGATGAGCATCGCCTGACGATTGCATTCGACGTCGTCCCCGCCTGATTCCGGGGAAGTCTGTTGGAGGGACGCGGCAAGAAAAAGCCGCGCGGTTTGCACCGCGCGGCTCGAATGTCGCAACTGATCGAATCCGATCAGAACTTCACCGTGGCACGCGCCCAGTAGAAGCGGCCGACCGTGTCATAGGTGCTTACATCAGTATCCGCATTGAGCGTGATCGACTGCGTGAAGATCGGCGGCTGCTTGTCGAACACATTGTCGACACCAAACGACAGAGTCGTGTTGATTGGCTGGATGGCGTAGCTCACCTGCGCGTAGTTGTAGACGATCGTCGGCACGCGGAAGGCATACAGCTGCGCGCCACTCTCACCGTTCTGGTGCTCAGCCGGGTTCCAGCTGCCAGCCGTTTCGGAGCCGATGTACTGCACGCGCCAAGAGGCGTCCCATGGGCCATCCTGCCAGTTGAGGTTCACCTGTCCACGCACTCGCGGGTAGGAACCGATGCCGTTGTAGTAATGACCCGCGACGTGATAAACCTGCGCGCCGGGGAGTGCCGGGTTGGTGTTGTCGGTGTACTCGCTCAGGTAGGTTCCTATCGCCGACACGGTGAACTGGCCAGGCACCCACGAGAACTGCGGGATGCGGTAATCCAAACCGAAGTCCACGCCCTTGGTGTCGAGACGTCCCAGATTCACGGTCGGCTGGCTGATGAACGCCACCTGCCCATTGGAACGACGGTGGATAAGCGCGCACAGCGGGCTGGTGTTGTCGGTGAAGCAGGTGCCGGAGATGATCGTGGCGTTCACGGTGGTGATGGTGTCGTTCAGATAAATTCGCCACAGGTCGGCATTGACCGACAGGCCGGGGATGAAATGCGGGGAATACACCAGACCCCAGTCGAACGATTTGCCGTGTTCCGGCAGCAGGTTCACGCCAGCCGCGACCGAACCCGAGGTGACGCCCGTGGTCTGCGACAAGCCGTTCTGCAACGACTGGAACGTGGAACCGGGCGGCACGTTCTGGCAAGCGGCGGAATGCGCCGCCAGTTCGGCAGCACTCAGTCCAATGCAAGGATCGTTGAATGCCGGCGCGCTGCCCGACGGCCCGAGGAACAAAGCGCCCAGAGTAGGTGCACGGAACACCTTCTGGACGGTGCCACGCAGCAGCAGGTCATCGATCGGCCGCCATTCCACCGCCACCTTCCAGTTGCTGGTGCTGCCGGCCAGCGAGTACTTCGAATAACGCTCGCCCAAGTCGACGTTCAACGCATGGAAGAACGGCATGTCCTTCAGGACCGGAATAAACAACTCCGCGTATGCTTCCTTGACGTTGAAGCCGCCCTGCAGCGGGGCACCGCACGCCGACTGCGGCGCTTGGCAGGTGCCGGTCAGTGGATTGGCCAGCACAAGGTAATCGACGAGGTTGTGCGCGTACTCCTTGCGGTAGTCCCCGCCCACCGCCAACTGGACCTCACCAGCCGGCAGGCTGAACACCGAACCATTGACATTGAACGAATACTGCCGCTGAGTCGTCATGTTGTTTCTGAACAACGTGGCGAGGTACTGATCCTGCACCGCCACCGAAGCCGGATCGGTGACATCGAAGATGTTGAGCGGCGTGCAGTTCGGGATCGCGGTGGCCGCATCGCCCGGTGTGGTCACGCAGGTCGGCACGCCATTGACCAGCATCGACGGACCGACCGCCTGCCGGAACTGGGCGTTGTAGATCAGGTCGCCCAGGGTGTGGACCTGCTGGCTGAAGTGCCCGTACTCATATTCAGCATCCCAGTTCCACGACGTCTGACCGAGGGTACCGCGCAGCCCGATGGTGCCCTGATCGCTGGTGGTGGTGACTTGCCCGATACGCTGCCCGACCCCGGTCCAGCGTGTGAGAAAATTATACTGGGCGTAGCCATTCGCAACGCCGTTCTTGTCGACACTCCCTGTGAGGTTGTTCGTTGATGGGCCGAAATCCACCCCAAACGGGTTGTACATGCTGTCCTTGGAAATGACCACGCCGTCGCTGAACGCATCGAACGGCAGCGGCGCCAGTGCCGATTCCGAGGTGGTTTTGTTGTGGAAGAAGTTCGCGAACACCTGCACGCTGTCGGTCAACTGGTAGTCGCCCTTGAAGTACGCATTGGTGCGCTCCTGCGGCGTCAGGTCGAAATTGACCGCTTGGTAGTTGTACGAATCGGTGGCGCCGCTGTAGCAGCGGTAATCCGCCAGCGACTGACCCGTACCACCGCCGGGACCCTTGCGGGTCACGCTGCTGCAGCCAAACGTACCGTACGTTGGTGCTGTCGCGGGAACGCCATTCGAGTCAGTAGTACTCAGGAATGCACGGCCAAACGGGTTGCGGCTGGATCCGAACGCGTAAATGTGGCCATAGTAGCGATACAGCGCAAGCTTGGAGAAATCGCGCGCGCCCGATGGAATGCCGTCCTGCTTGTTGTAGTCCACGCCAGCCAGGATGCTGCCCTTGTCAGAGGTCTGGCCGAAAATGAAGCTGGCACCGGTGCGCTCGCCATCATCGTGGTCGGAAATGCCGTAGTTGACGGAGAACTGCGCGCCTTGGTAATTCTTCTTCAGGATGAAGTTGATAACGCCGCCGATTGCATCGGAACCATAGGTCACCGCGCCACCGTCGTTCAGCACCTCGATCCGCTCGACCAGTTCAGCCGGAATGGTGTTGAGGTCCTGGTTCAGCATGCGCTGACCGTCGATCAACACCAGAGTGCGGCCGCTCCCCAGACCGCGCAAGTTCGCGAATGAAGCGCCGCTGCCGCCACCGTTGTTGACGCGTGTGTTCTGCGGAGAACCCGTGATCTGCGGAAGATCCTGAACCAGGTCGCCCAACGTCAGCGCGCCGCTGTTCTGGATCTGGGCCGCTGAAACAGTGGTCACAGGGTTGGCCGTTTCCAGATCCACGCGGCGGATGTGCGAACCCGTGACCACGATGGTCTGAAGGGTTTGGGGCTGGTTGTTGTTCTGTGTTGTGGTTGCGTTCTGCGCGAAGGCAGTCCCGGTAACGCCCACGGCTGCGACGGCACCCAACGAAAGGGCCGTCTGCACGGCCTTGGACAGCTCACTGCGGTCGAGTCTCATTGCACTCTCCAAACATCGATGTGATAACACGGTTGAGTAACGGCGACCGCGATTCAGCTTCGGCTGCGGATACCGTTCACCCCTCGGCAGGCGGCATGCTAACAACTTTCTAACCGGTTTGGAATCCCCATATCACACACCGGCAACAGAGCGGCGCTTGAGGGCAATCAAACCGCTGTTTCCCGGCTGACCCGCTATACCATGCCTCCGGGACTCCGGTTACGGATGCGCTCATCCAAGTCCGCGCACCAGCACTGCGAGATTACAGTGCCTTGTAAATAAATCGTTAACGAAGGTCGGGGCGGTCAGCTTTCATTCAGAAATGTGCTGACGGTGCTTCAAACTGCAAGGGACCAAACGAAAGCCGGCCGACAGGGGCTGTTGCCATCGCCGAAGCTATAGGCAATCCGTTCCGATGAAGCGGAGGATTATGACGATGCCGAAAGGGCAGTGCGACATGATACAGAATGAGGATCAAAAACGAGTGCATCCAGCGCAGCGCGCAGTGGCGCCAGTTGGTGTTCATAGCGCCGCCAAGCCCCAAAATTTCCCTGTTGGACTGTACCTCGCGCTTGCACGGCGCTGAGCGTGCCGACGGGTGCGCCGTTGCGGGATGGGTCCAGGCAAGCAGGCTCCCAATCCAGCCCGCAGAATTCGACGACTTTGCGCATAGTGGCTTCTGTATCGCCGATCAAATCACGATATGACACGTCGAGAATTTTTCCCGGCATAACCTTGCGCCAATGTGACATCAGACGCTCGTACTCATGAAAATGGCCGGCCAGCAACTGAAGATCGAAACTGTAAGCGTAGCGCGCACCGAGCATTGCCCGGAAGTTGGAGAAACACACGTCCATTGGATCTCGCGACATGTGAAGCAGGCGCGCTTGCGGCAGCGCGCGATGGATCAATCCCGCGACCATGAAATTCCATGGCTGTTTGTCTATGAAGCGGTGGACGCCGCGAGCCTTCCACTGTGTCTGTGCCAGATATCGGCGACCCACATCCCGATAATCCAGTCCCGGTAGACGCTCCAGCATCTGCGAATCGAGTGGCACCCGCCTATCGGATGCCCAACAGAGTTGGTAGGCAAAATCCTCCAACTCACCGATCGAAGCCACTTGGGAGTGACTTCCGAGCAAGCGATCGAGCAGGGTCGTCCCGGACCGGGGCAACCCGAAAATGAATATTGGCTGCGGCCCCTCGCCAATTCCAGGCACTGGTCGAACAAACGTTGGCGTGCAAGTCCTGATCAGGCTATCGATTTGCCGTCGCACGTCTTCGAGGCAATAGGGGTGCAAGGCACGCATGATGGCATTGGCTATTGACAAAGCATCCCAAGCCTCGCTGTAACGGCCAAGGTCCTCCAGTTCCTTGTAACGCGCGAATTCGAGCGCGGCGTGATCCTGAGATCCTTGCGGCACCAAGGACCGACGCCGGTTGAAGTCGTCGAGGTGATTTTGCTCAAGGGTCTGCTTGCCCAATCGTGCCAACTCCAAAGTCGCCGCGCAGGCCGCAGGATCCATTTGGAGACTTGCTTCAAAATCGGCCTGCGCTTGCGGCGAATTTCCGCAGATGAGGTGTTCTAGGCCGCGTGCGAACCTGAATTCGGCGCCATCGATGCCCAGATCGTGCGCGCGCTCGAAGAGTCTCAGAGCTTCGGCATCCTCGCCGAGTTCTCTTCGAACTCCAGCGTGATACATGACCACCTGTCCGACATCGGCGCGAAGCAAGACGGGATTTTCGAGACAAGCATGGGCGGCGCGGGTTTCACCGACGCGAATCAGGGCGATGGCGATCGCGATGATCGACATCGGCTCTGCCGGAGGCTCGCGTGCCACCTCCAACGCATGCCGCGCGGCGTCACGAACTCGGCCACTTGCCCAGGCAATGTGACTCAAGGTCATCTGGGCTTCGACATGGCCAGGCTGCCTCTGCAACACTTTTTCCAGCAACTCTCGAGCCGCGCCCGTTTCTCCAGTAGCCATCAGAAGTTGGGCTCTGCGCCACAGCTCGTTGACGCACTGATCATTCATACGCATCCGCAGTGATGGGCAATGGCACGGCAAGCATCCGGCCATCGTCAAAGCTGGACAAACACCGCTGCTGTAAAGATCGAGAACGGCCAAGCTTGCCGCCGTCGCGGGCGACAACTCCAAGTCGGGAAATAAATCCCGATGCGAAGATCAAAGGTCCTGATGGTACTGCACGTACGGCACTCGTCCCTGATCGGGCATGGCGCCATGGCCGAACAGCAGGGGTGCGCGACCGGAAGTCCAGACGTTCTGGGCACCGAAGTTCAGTTCGCCGCGCCATGGCAGCCGCACGCTGATCCCGAGGTCGACCCCGCTCCAGCGCTGGTTCTGGTCCAGTGCGGCACCAGGCAGATTGGGTTCCAGCACATGGCCCACGATCGCACCGCGCACCGCGCCGTGCTGTATGCCGAGGCTCAGGGTAGTCTGGTCAAGCGAATCGTCCCCGGTCAAACCCGAACCCGGCAAGAACCGCACACGCCCGACACTCGCCCCCAGATCCAGATTCGTGTTGGGCGCCACATTGACTTGGCCGCGCGCATTGAGGCTGGTCGACGTGCTGTTGCGGAACCACAACGGCGCCGCGACATCTGCCCCACCTTCCGCAGGAAGCACCCGCGGCAGCGCCATCTGCTGGGACCGCGCAGGCGCAGCTGCCGTGTCGCTTTGTGCCTGGCCGATCGACAAGTCGAGCTTGACGCCGTTGCCCGCATATCCCGCGCCCACTTCGCCGCGCTGCACGCCGTCCACCGGCGCAATCGCCGGACATCCGGTGGTACTGGGCACACAAACGGGCACGACAGGCGTCCAGCGGATCTCGCCGACGTTGGCATGCGCCGTAATGCCCGGCTTGGTGGTGAGCCGAACGCCCGCACCCGCGGAATGAGTCTGGCCATCAATCGGTGTCGCCGCGCCCGTAGGCACGGTCGAGCCGGCATGGCCGCCGGCAGTCACGGACAATGTAGTGCCATCGCCGTGCCATACCGGCGCACTGGCCGTGCTCTTGGCCGGATGTGCAGTCTTGACCGGCGGGATCACGGGCATCGGCGTTGTTTGTGCGAACGCCCACAGCGGCAAGGCGAAACCCAAGCCGGTGAGCACTGCGCTGGCAAGCAAACGACGCATCAATCGAGACCCTAAACCATATTTTCCGAGAGCAAGCGCGGAACGGCGAACCGTACCGTCTTTGGACTGGGATTGTACGCCATGAACTTACAATTTGCTAACATTTGCTGGACTGGCCAGTGCGGCATTTGTGCATCGCTCGCCAACGGCAGAGCCCCCGCATCCGGGCGGCGACCGCAGTTCAATTCCGAATCGGCTCCGGCGGACCAAAGCCGCGCAGTCCCGCTTCCTGTCCGGCTGCCGCAACACAACTGCGGTTACACTCTCACCCTGCTGAGGGGTTGGACCATTCATGGCAGGGGACGTTCACCATCTGGCTGTTTTGGCCAGCCAGCCGTCTGGCGCAGTCGCCTTGTTGCAGGCCGGCAGCAGACTTTGGGCGGCGACGGATCTTGCGGGCATCGAGTCGGCCGCGCGCGCATTGCTGGACGCGCTGATTCCCGGCTCAACCGTACAATGCTGCGCGGCCAGCGACGTGAGCAGCGCAAACCATGCCGGCGCGCACATGGTGCAGATCGCACTTTCGGGCCAGGAGGTCCTGGTCATCACCGCGCCTCCCGGCGAGCCGGACTCTGGAACGCTGTTGCAGGCGGCGGAAATGATCGATGCGCGTATCGCCGCGCTCGGCAGACAAGCCACGCTGATGGAATCGGTCGAGCAGCTCGGGCGCGCCGAGCGCTTGCAACGGGCGCTGTATGCGATTGCCGACTTGGCCAGCGCCGTCGACACCAACCTCACGCCGATGTTCGGCGCGCTGCACGAAATCGTCGGCACGCTGATGTACGCCGAGAACTTCTACATCGCGATGTACGACGCCAAAGCGGACAGCGTGCGCTTTCCGTATTACGCCGACAGCGTCGATCCAGATCTGCCTTATCCGTCCGCAGAGATGGCGATGGCGGAGATCGAGCACGGCCCCACCTGGTACGTGATCCATGACGGCAAGCCGTTGATGGGATCGCTGGAAGCGATCGGCCGGCAGGTGAACGGTCCTTTCACCGGGTCCGGTCCGATGTGCGAAGACTGGCTGGGAGTGCCATTGCTGCGCGGCAACGAAGTCGTCGGCTGCGTGGTGGTGCAAAGCTACGACAAGATCCACCACTATGCCGAGCAGGACAAGGCGCTGCTGATTTACGTGGCGCAACACATCCAGACCGCGCTGGAACGGCGCCTTGCACACGCCGAGCTGGAACGCCGCGTCGAGGAACGCACCGAAGCCTTGCGCGACGCCAACCGCGTGCTTCAGCAGCAGGTGCTGGAACGTCAGCGCGGCGAGCGGCTGCAAGCAGCGCTGTTCCGGATCGCGGAACTCGCCAGCACCACCGACAGCATCGAGAACTTCTACGCCGCCGTGCACCGGGTCGTGGGCGGATTGCTGTATGCGCGGAACTTCTACATCGCGCTGCTCTCCGAGGACGGCTCGGAACTGACGTTCCCTTATTCGGTGGACGAACGCGACCCGCAGCGCCAGCCGCGCAAGCTCGCGAACGGCATGACCGAGTACGTGCTCAGGCACAGCACCGCCTTGCTGGCGAACACGCCGGAGATCTCGCGACTGCGCGCCGAAGGCGAGGTGGTCCAGTCGGGCACGGACTCGGTGTGCTGGCTCGGCGTGCCGCTGGTGTGCGCAGAGCACACGGTCGGTGCGCTGGCCGTGCAGAGCTACTCGCCCGAACACCACTACACCCTGCGCGACCAGGAACTGCTGACTTTCGTTTCCTACCACATCGCCAATGCCCTCGAACGGGTACGCGCGACCGAATCGTTGCGGCGAGCGTATTCCAACCTGGAACACCGCGTGGGCGAGCGCACCCGTGCGCTGGCGCTGGCCAACCGCGACCTGCGCGCGCAGATCGCCGAGCGCGAACGCATCGAGGCCCGGCTGAAATACGAGACCCTGCACGACTCGCTGACCGGGTTGCCCAACCGCACGCTGCTGATGCAACGGCTGGAGCAGGCGCTGGAGCGCTTCCACGCGGATTCGTCCAGGGGCTTCGCGGTGTTGTTCATGGATCTCGACCGCTTCAAGGTCATCAACGATTCGGTCGGCCACCTGATCGGCGACGACCTGCTGTTCCAGGCGGGCAGCCGCATCCGTGCCTGCCTGAAATCCGAGGATGTCGTCGCGCGTCTCGGCGGCGACGAATTCGGCGTGTTGCTGGAGGGCATCTCCGCCGCGCCAAACGCCTGTCGCATCGCCGAGCGGATCATCGACGACCTCAACGCGCCGTTCCGGCTTGCGGCGAAGGAACTGTTCACCTCGACGTCGATCGGGATCACCCTCGCGGCTGCGCATTACCGGCATCCCGAAGAATTGCTGCGCGACGCGGACTCGGCGATGTATCGCGCCAAGGCCGACGGACGGCACCGCTACGCGGTGTTCGACGAGGGTCTGCGCCAGCAAGCAGTCTCGCTGCTGGAAACCGAAAACGACCTGCGGCGCGGCCTGACCCGGCAGGAGTTCGTGCCGTTCTACCAGCCGATCGTGGATATCGAGAGCGGCGCCCCCATCGGTTTCGAAGCACTGATGCGTTGGCGGCATCCGGAACGCGGATTGTTGCTGCCCGGCGAGTTCCTCAGTGTTGCCGAAGAGACCGGCGCGTCGGAAACCATCGATTGGCAGGTCTTCGAGCAGGTGTGCCGGGACGTCAATGCGTTGGCCGGACAGGGCGATGCATTCGTCGGCATCAATCTTTCGGCCCGCCACTTCCGCAATCTGGATCTCGATCATCGATTGCTGCGGCTGCTCGCCGAACACGACGTATCGCCGTCGCGCATCCGGCTGGAAATCACCGAGCGCGCAATGCTGGACAATCCGCCCGAAGCCAAGCGCACGCTGCAGGTCCTGTGTGACGCCGGAATCCGCATTTCGCTCGACGATTTCGGCACCGGCTACTCGTCGCTCTCTTACCTCCACCAGTATCCGGTCCACGCGCTCAAGATCGACCAGTCGTTCATTGCGGGACTTGCCGGCGATGGGGAAAGCGGCAGCGACGCCGTGATCCGCACCATCCTCGCGATGGCGAAACTGCTGTCGATGCAGGTGATCGCCGAAGGCGTGGAAACGGCCAAGCAGCGCGACCTGCTGGTCAGGATGGGCTGCCAATTCGCGCAAGGCTTCCTGTTCGCAAAAGCGCAACCGGCCGACGCCTGGACGCGCGCCGTCGCTCCCGAAGTTTCGGCCTGAGCGAACGGGCGGCAAGGCGCCTGCCGCCATCCTGTGGCTGGCGTTCGTAACAAAAAGTCACAAAAAGGTGCGCGTTTTGAGACGTGCATCCACCTGTTGGAACGACTGTTGCTTGTTTCCTGCGGTCGACAGGGGACAAACCAGATGGCAGCCCGCGCTTTCCATCGGCCGTCAGCCACGATGACCGATCAGCCGCCCACCGCGGCCAACTTGTTGCAGGCCAGCGGCAAGCTGTGGGCGGCCACGGATCTCGCGGCCGTGGTGGCCGCCGCGCGCACGCTGCTGGACCAATTGATCCCTGGCGCTGACGTCCGGCGTTGCGCCCGGGACGACGGTGCGGAGATCCTGGCCCATCCAGCCGGACACCCGCTGCAGATCACGCTGTCGGAGCACGAGCTGCTCATCGTCACCGCGCCCGACAGCGAGGATTGCCGGATGTTGCTGCAGGCGGCCGCCGAACTGATCGAAGCGCGGATCCACGCGCTCGGGCAGCGCACCGCGCTTGCGGAATCGGTCGAGCAACTCGGCCGGTCCGAACGCCTCCAGCGCGCGCTGTACGCGATCGCCGACCAGGCCAGCGTGACCGGCTCGGACCTGACGCCAATGTTCCGGGCGCTGCATGCGATCGTCGGCTCGTTGATGTATGCGGAAAACTTCTACATCGCCCTGTACGATTCGAAGCGCGACAGCGTGAGGTTTCCCTACTACGCCGACATCGCCGATCTGAACGTGCCCGACCCGCGCCATGATTTGCCGATGGAGGAAATCCGGCACGGGCCCACCTGGTACGCCATCCGCGACGGCAAGCCCCTGATGGGGTCGCTGGAATCGATGAGCCGCCAGGTCGGCGGCCCATTCCACGCCTCGGGTACGGATTGCGTGGACTGGCTCGGGGCGCCGCTGATGCGTGGCAGCGAGGTGGTCGGCTGCGTGGTCGTGCAAAGTTACGACGACAGGCACCACTACGACGAACGGGACAAGGCGCTGCTGATTTACGTCGCGCAACACATCCAGACAGCCCTGGAACGGCGCTTCGCGCACGCCGAACTCGAGCGGCGCGTGGAAGAGCGCACCGTCGCGCTGCGCGACGCCAACGAGGTGCTGAAGCAGCAGGTACTCGAGCGGCAGCGCGGCGAACGCTTGCAGGCGGCGTTGTTCCGCATTGCCGAACTTGCCAGCACCACCGACAGCATCGAGAACTTCTACGCCGCCGTGCATCGCGTGGTGGGCGGACTGCTGTACGCCCGCAATTTCTACATCGCGTTGTTGTCGGAGGACGGCAGTGAATTGAGTTTCCCCTACCTGGTCGACGAGCACGAACGCGAGCGTAAACCGCGCAAGCTGACCAGCGGCCTCACCGAATACGTGATGCGACACGGCACCGCGTTGCTCGCGGATGCGGCCGAGATCTCGAAACTGCGCGCCGCGGGCGAAGTCACGCAACAGGGCCCCGACTCGCAGTGCTGGCTGGGGGTGCCGCTGGCCTGTGCGGAACACACCGTCGGCGCGCTGGCCGTGCAAAGCTACTCGCCCGAACACCGCTACACGCCACGCGACCAGGAACTGCTGACCTTCGTTTCCTACCACATCGCCAACGCGCTGGAACGCATCCGCGCGGCCGAATCGCTGCGGCGCGCGTACGCCAATCTCGAACACCGCGTCGGCGAACGCACCCGCGCGCTGGCACTCGCCAACCGCGACCTGCGCGCGCAGATCACCGAGCGCGAACGCGCCGAGGCGCGCCTGAAATACGAGACGCTGCACGACTCCCTGACCGGCCTGCCCAACCGCACGCTGTTGATGCAACGAATGGAACGCGCGCTGGCGCGCTACCACGCCGACCCGGAGAAGGGTTTTGCAGTTCTGTTCATGGACCTCGACCGCTTCAAGGTCATCAACGATTCGGTCGGCCACATGGTCGGAGACGACCTGTTGATGCAGGTCGGCAACCGCATCCGCGCCTGCCTGAAACCCGACGACGTGGTCGCACGCCTGGGCGGCGACGAATTCAGCGTGTTGCTGGAAGGCATCAGACATCCCCACAAGGCCGGCCGCATCGCCGAACGCATCATCAACGAGCTCAACGCGCCCTTCCGGCTTGCCTCCAAGGAACTGTTCACTTCGACCTCGATCGGTGTCGCGTTGGCGGCCCCGCATTACCACAGTCCGGACGAACTGCTGCGCGACGCGGACTCGGCGATGTACCGCGCCAAGGCCGACGGCCGGCACCGCTACGTGGTGTTCGACGACGAACTGCGCAAGGAGGCCGTCTCACTGCTTGAGGTCGAGAACGACCTGCGACGCGGATTGACGCGCAACGAATTCGTGCCGTACTACCAGCCGATCATCGATCTCGACAGTGGCAGCGTGACCGGTTACGAAGCGCTGATGCGCTGGCGCCATCCGCAGCGCGGCGTGCTATCGCCCGGCGAATTCCTCTGGGTCGCGGAGGATACCGGCACGTCCGAGACGATCGACTGGCAGATCTTCACCCAGGTGTGCCGCGACGCCAATGCTTTGGCCGGGCCCGCGGACGCCTTCGTCGCCATCAACCTGTCCGCACGCCATTTCAATGACCCGCAACTCGACCAGCGCCTGCTGGGTTTGCTGGCCGAGTACCGGGTGCCGGCCTCGCGCTTCCGCGTCGAGGTCACCGAACGCGCCTTGCTGGAAAATACGCCGGCGGTCAAGCGCACCCTGCAGATTTTCCGCAACGCCGGTATCGAGATTTCGCTGGACGATTTCGGGACCGGCTATTCTTCGCTTTCCTATCTGCACCAGTACCCGTTGCACACCTTGAAGATCGACCAATCCTTCGTGGCCAACCTCAGCGAGGACGACGAAGGCAGCAGCACGGCCGTGATTCGCGCGATCCTCGCGATGGCCGACACGCTGTCGATGCAGGTCATTGCCGAAGGTGTGGAAACGCGCATGCAACGGGACCTGCTGCGCAGGATGGGCTGTCGCCAAATACAGGGGTTTCTCTACGCGAAGGCGCAACCGGTCGATACGTGGATCGGCGGGGTCTTGCCCGAATCCGCGGCATGACCGGTCCGGCCGGCGCTCGACCGCGACGCTCGTGGACGCGCGGCTGGCTGCGAAGATTGCTGTGGCTGGTGCTGGCATTCATCGTCGTCACCTGGTTGCCCGTACTGATCCTGCGTTTCGTGCCGCCGGTCACCAGTGCGTACATGCTGGAACGCAAGGTGTCCGAGGCGTGGCGCGGCAACCATGCCTTCCGAATCCGTTATCGCTGGGTGCCATGGCAGCGCATCGCACCGGTGGCGCCACTCGCGATGGTCGCGGGCGAGGACCAGACCTTTCCGTTCAACCACGGGTTCGATGTTGCCTCGATCCGTTCCGCGATCGAAGTCGCCGATGCCGGCGGCCGCCTGCGCGGCGCCAGCACCATCACGCAGCAAACCGCGCGCAACTTGTTCCTGTGGAGCGGTGGCGGCTTTTTCCGCAAGGGGCTCGAAGCATGGTTCACGGTGCTGATCGACGTGACCTGGCCGAAGCGCCGGATCCTCGAGGTGTACGCCAACATCGCCGAACTGGGCAACGGCATCTACGGCGTCGAGGCGGCATCGGAAGCGTATTTCCATGAACCCGCTGCGCGGTTATCGATGCACCAGGCCGCATTACTCGCCGCCGTGCTGCCGAACCCGCGTGGTTGGCACGCCGATCGCCCGTCCGGCTATGTGCAGCGTCGCGCGGCGTGGATCGAACAACAGATGCGACAACTGGGCGGCGTTTCCTATGTACTGGATGCGCACCCGCCGCGGCCGAAGTAAAGGCCAGCCCCCCTTGCGAAGGCCAGCGTTAGAATCAAGCGACCTTCCGTGACCCCAGGGAAGCTGCCATGCGACAGGTCAAACATCTGCTGGAAGACAAGGGTGGCGCGGTCTACACGATCGCGCCGGAAGCGCCGGTACTGGATGCAATCCGCCTGATGGCCGAACGCAGTATCGGTGCGCTGCTGGTGATGCGCGACGACGCGCTCGCCGGCATCGTCACCGAGCGCGACTACGCCCGCAAGGTGATCCTGAAAGGCCGTTCTTCGCGCGAAACCGCGGTGGCCGAAATCATGACGCCCGCGCCGACGACGGTGTCACCCGCCACGACGGTCGACGAATGCATGCGCCTGTGCACCGAACTGCGCGTGCGCCACCTGCCGGTCGTGGAAAACGGCCGACTGCTGGGCATCGTGTCGATCGGTGATCTGGTCAAGGCCGTGATCGACGATCAGGCGACCGAGATCGATCACCTGCAGCGCTACATCGCGGGTTGATTTTTGCTCTGCGCGCGAGCGGCGTGCAGTCGATAGGTAGCTGAAGCCCGATCGGCGAAATTTCGATGTCCTTGTCTCTTTCCGTGCGCCTCCCGCCAAAAAGCGGTTTTGCTCGCGACTGCGCGCGGAATCAGGACAGGGATGTCGAAACACCCGAAGCAAAATGCGCCCGATCCAGGCTCAACATAAATCTCGTACCTGGTCGGGATGACGACAATTGACAAATGGATCCCGTGTCGTCGGCCATCCATGGCCTGCACGGGATGAGTGCATCCAGCACTCACTTCGCCTGCGAAACCATCCACTTCACGGTGGCTTCGATCTGCGCATCGGTCAACGCCGGGTTGCCGCCTTTCGGTGGCATTTGCGGGCCGTTGCCTGTCGGCCCCTTGTAGCCGTGGATCGCGTGTTGCACCAGAGTGGCGATGCCTTCCTTGATACGCGGCGCCCAAGCCGCCTTGTCATGGATGTCCGGCGCGCCGGTGGCCGGATTGGTGTGGCAAGTCGTGCACAGGTTGTCGAAGATCACCTTGCCGTCTGTGGTTCCGCCGTAGGCAACCTGCGAGGCCGCTGCCTTGGCCGCGGCGGCCTTGGCGGCTTCCATTGCAGCGCGGCCATTGTTCCCCGCGTACACCGCGCTGACCGGGCTGATACGGTCGCCCGCGCGTTGCATCTCCCGCTGCGGTTGTTCCTTCGGCAGCGATGCCCACACGATTCCGCCGATGATCATGAATACCACCGCCGCGCCCGCAAGCAGGGCGATCATGATCGCGAAGTGCCGCATGAATACTCGGTCGGACGGGGTGAGATGCGTGCTCACTTGCAAACTCCGGTCTGGAAAGCAGGCGGTGTCCCCGGACCCCCGCGGACGCCATAAAACCGCGCAAGTATAACCGCACGGCGATGCGGCTCAAACCCGCGCGCGAAAGCGCCCTTGACCTTAAGTGCACATGCGGCGGCGTACAACAGCAAGTCTTCGCCGCGGCGCGAGTATGGATGGATGCCCGACAATCACTACGACCTCATCGTGATCGGCTCCGGTCCCGGCGGCGCGACGCTGGCACAACGGTTGGCGCCGGGCGGCAGGAAAATCCTGATGCTCGAGCGCGGCGATTTCCTGAAGCGCTCGCCCGACAACTGGAGCGCGAAATCGGTCTTTGTCGACAACACCTATCAGGCCAACGAAACCTGGTATGACAAGACCGGCAAGGCGTTCCATCCGGGGCTGCACTATTTCGTGGGCGGCAATTCAAAGATGTACGGCGCCGCGCTGTTTCGTCTGCGCGAACGCGATTTCGAGAACCTGGAGCACGCCGACGGCATCTCGCCCGAATGGCCGCTTAAGTACGACGTGTTCGCGCCGTATTACGACGAAGCCGAAAGGCTGTTCCACGTGCATGGCGCGGCAGGCGAGGATCCGACCGAACCGCCGCGCAGCGGACCATATGCCTACCCGCCGGTCGCGCACGAACCGCGGATGCAGGCACTGTCCGAAACCTTCGCGCGGCAGGGACTGCATCCGTTCCATATGCCGCTCGGCATCCTGCTGGACGAAAAGGATGGCACGGTTGCGCGTTCCAGCCCGTGCATCCGCTGCGGCGCGTTCGACGGTTATCCCTGCCCGACCAACGGCAAGGCCGACGCCGAAATCATGTGCGTCAATCCGACGCTGGCCGCGCATCCAAACATGACGCTGCTGACCGGCGCGTATGCCTCGCGCCTCGACACCGACGCGTCCGGCCGCATGGTGACCGCGGTACAGGTCGAACGCGACGGCACAAAGGAGACCTATTACGCCGACATCGTGGTGGTCGCCTGTGGGGCGTTGTCGTCCGCGCTGCTGTTGCTGCGCTCCGCCAACGACAAGCACCCCCACGGACTCGCCAATGGTTCGGATCAGGTCGGACGCAACTACATCCGTCACAACCAGTCGGTGCTGATGGCGATCACGACGGAACCGAACGACACGATTTTCCAGAAAACGGTCGGCGTGAGCGATTTCTATTTCGGCGCGGACGACTGGCAGCATCCGCTCGGCCTGATCCAGATGACCGGCAAGTCGCATACCGATACGCTGCGCGGCGAAGCGCTTCCGGACTGGCTGGAATGGCTGCCGCAAAAACCATTCGAATACATCGCCCGCCACTCGCTGGATTTCTGGCTGTCGAGTGAAGATCTGCCGCGCCCGGAAAACCGCATCCGCTACGACGGCGAACGCGTCATCGTCGAGCAGACCGACAACAACATGGAAGCGCACCGTCGATTGAAGGCGAAACTCGAAGCGCTGCTGGAACCGATGGGCGCGCATCCGCACACGCTGCGGCGGACGCAATACCTCGGCAAGGACATCCCGATCGGCGGCACCGCGCACCAGGCCGGCACCGCGCGCTTCGGCACCGATCCACAAACTTCCGTGCTCGACCTCGACTGCAAGGCGCACGAGCTCGACAATCTTTACGTGGTCGATGCGAGCTTTTTCCCTTCGATCGGCGCCGTTAACCCGACGCTGACGATCGTCGCCAATGCGCTGCGCGTCGCCGATCGGATCGCGGAGAGGATGCAGTGAGGAGCGCGCCATGTGGGTGAACCTGTACCTCATTCCCATCATCATCCGTGTATGCCTGGTGGTGCTGTTCCCGTTCAGCGCACTGGACAAGATCGTGTTCTGGAAGGACGCGATCGCGCAGGCGGATTCCTCGTTCCTGCCGAAATCGAGCGGACCGCCGCTCCTGCTCAGCGCCATCGTGGTGGAAGCCGTGGCGCCCTTCCTGATCGTGATCGGCTGGCACGATCGCATCGCCGCGCTGATCCTCGCCTTTTTCTGCGTGATCACCGCGATCCTCTACCACCCGTTCTGGAAGTTCTCCGACTTCTGGAAATCGGGCGACAGTGTCGCGCGCAACCACTTTTGGGATTTCCTGAAGAACTTCGGACTCGTCGGCGGGTTGCTGCTGATCGTGTTCGCGACACAACTCGCGCCCGCGGGCGTGATCGCGCGTCGGCCGTTGTCCACGACCGCGGTCTATACCCCGGCAGGCACCGCAGCGCCGTCGACGATTCCCGGCTGGATCGGGAAAAAATGATGGACAAGACCCGCAACGATACGACGCCCGCTCTTGCCTATTGGCATGTGTGGGTGGACGACGATGGCATCAGTCGCCAGGAACGCCGCACGGTCGCCGATTTCGAGCAACAGAGCATGGGCGGTGCAGCGCCGCAGTGGAACGCAGTGCTGAAAGAGAAACCCGCACGCGCAATGTTCAGCGTGCTGCCGGTCGGCTGGATCGGTGACTGGCACGAGAACCCCGCGCCGCAATGGATCGTGCCGTTGTCGGGGCGCTGGTTCGTCGAAACGATGGACGGCACACGCGTCGAAATGGGCGCAGGCGAAGTGTCGTTCGGCGGCGACCAGGGCTGCGTTGCCGGCGCCAAGGGGCACAAGGGGCACCGTTCCGGCACGGTCGGAAACGAACCGGCGGTGCTGATGATCGTGCAGATGGACAGCCGACCTGATCGGAGATGAAGAACAGCGAAGTCTTTGACACGGATAAAGGCAAAAACATCGGATAGAGCGCTATCCATGTAAATCCGCTCTGATCCGTGTCCAACGCTTTTCCGTCTTTGCCTTGGGCTTTCCGAAGCACTCACATGAGCGACTACGAAATCCTCGATCCGCGTTTTCGCGACATGGTGCTGCCGAATGCGCCGCTGGAAAAGCTCGCCGACGGTTTTCGCTGGCTGGAAGGGCCGGTCTGGTTCGCGGACCTGCAATGCCTGTTGTTCAGCGACATTCCCAACGACCGCATCATGCGCTGGACCGCATCGGGCGGCGTGTCGGTGTTTCGGCAACCATCGCGATTTGCCAATGGCCACACCCGGGATCGCGAAGGCCGCCTGGTCGGCTGCCTGCACGGCGGCCGCAGCATCGTGCGCACCGAACGCGACGGCACGATCACCACGCTGGTCGACCGTTACCAGGGCAAACGCCTCAACTCGCCCAACGACATCGTGGTGAAATCGGACGGCACGATCTGGTTTTCCGATCCGCCCTACGGCATCCAGACCGACTACGAAGGCGGCAAGCGCAAATCGGAACTGCCCGCGAACCTGTACCGGTTCGATCCGCGCGATGGCTCGCTGGATGTGGTCGCCGACGACATGGCGGGTCCGAATGGCCTGTGTTTCTCGCCCGATGAAAAGCTGCTTTACGTGACCGATACCGGCGTGCAGTTCGACCCCGAATCGAAACGCTGCATCCGCGCATACGAAATCGGAGACAATGGCAGATCGCTTCGCAACGGGCGCGACTTCCACAAGGTGTCACCGGGCAATGCCGACGGCATCCGCTGTGACGAGGACGGCAACGTGTGGTCCAGCGCAGGCGATGGCGTGCATTGCATCGCGCCGGACGGCACCTTGCTCGGCAGGATCAAGCTGCCGTGCACGGTGTCGAATCTGTGCTTCGGCGATCGGCACTGCAGCCGGCTGTTCCTGTGCGCCTCACAGTCGCTGTACGCGATCTGGGTGAACCGGCGCGGCGCCGAGCGGCCATGACGCACGGCGTGCAAAGACTCCTTCGGATCGAGCGCAACACGGGCGATCTCGATCGCGCGACCGCGTTCTACCGCGATGCGCTTGGGTTCAACGTCGATGTAGCGGACGTGCCTCCGCCCGCGTGGACATTGTTGCCGGGGTTGTGCGACACGCCGCCGCGTTGCGCACGCCTGTCGCTTGGCGCACAGCAAATCGTGTTGACCGAATTCCGGAACGCCGCTCCCTATCCCGCCGGAAGCACAGCCTGCGACCTCTGGTTCCAGCATTGCGCGATCGTGGTATCGGCCATGGACGGCGCTTACCGGCAGGTGATGCAACATGCCGCGAAACCGATCACCCGCGGCGACCCGCAAACCCTGCCACCGTCCACCGGCTCGGTCGCGGCGTTCAAGTTTCGCGATCCAGATGGCCATCCGCTGGAGCTGATTTCATTTCCTGCGGGCACCGGTGATCCCATGTGGCAATCGGTACGTGCGGGCTCGCCGACGCTCGGGATCGACCACAGCGCGATCAGCGTGGGCGATGCCGAACGCAGCATCCTGTATTACGAGCTGCTCGGGCTGCGCGCGTGGTCGCGCGGACTGAATCGCGGCATCGAACAGCAACACCTCGACGATCTGACCGATGTCGAGGTCGACGTCGTCGCGATGCAACCTGCGGCGGCGCGCACGCCGCACCTCGAATTGTTGGGCTACCGCGAACCGCTCGGCCGCGCGAATTCCTCTGCCGCCATCACAGCCATCGCTGCCGATCGGCTGGTCTGGCAGGCCGAGAACGTGGACGTGCTGCTCGACGCGCTCACCGATGCCGGCTTCCCCGATGCGATCATCGCCAGCGGCTACATCGGCGGTGCGACGATCGCGATGCTGCGCGATCCCGACGGTCATTTGCTGGTGCTGGAGGAAACAGCGACGCGCCGAACGCGTTTTTAGGAGCGGCCGGCGCGTAGCGCCTGCTCTGGCCGCGACCCCAGTCGCGCGCACGCGCACTCCGGAGAACATCCCCGGCCGAAGCGGCTGTTGTGGAAAGACAGGCCATGGATGGCCGTTCTGGTGCGCGTTGACTCTTGAGCCGCCCAGCCATGACAGACCTTGGCGAAGCAGCGATCAGGGACGATCGCACGATCATGGCTGCAGCGGAAGCATCATCCGGCCCGCAAGGCTGCCCATGATCCACACGGTGCCGCCGATCATGATGATCAGCAGCACCGCCGAGAACAGGATCAACTGGAGGTCCTCGCGCTTCTGCCTGAATCCGATGTGCAGGAAGAACCGGAAGTGGACGATCATCTGGACGAAGGCGAGGCATCCGATCACCCAATACACGGTCGTCACCGGCGCATGGCCGAAATGCACGAGGCCGAACGGCACCAGCGTCAGGATCAAGGCGAGAACGACACCCGAAACGTAGGAGTAGAACTCGCGCCGCTGCAGCTCCAGGCCAGCCGGCCGGTCGCCGATTTGATCAGTCCGTTCGCTCATGCCAGTCCCGCCAGGTAAACCACCGTGAAGATCGCGATCCACACGATGTCGAGGAAATGCCAGAACAGCGCCAGCCGCATGATGTCGAGCTTGGTGCGCGTGTCGAGGCCGTAGCGTTTGATTTGGCCCAGCAGACAGATCAGCCAGATGCTGCCGCCGGTGACGTGCAGGCCGTGCAGCGGCACCAGATCCCAGAAGGCCGACAGGAATCCCGAGTGCTCGGGCGCGCCGCCCTTGGCGACCATCGTGAGGAAGTCATGGGTTTCGAGGCCGAGGAAACCCGCGCCCAGTACCAGCGTCAGCACCAGCCAGCCGACCAGCCGGCGTTTGCTGTGGCTGTACTTCATCGACAAGGAAGCCATGCCGAAGGTGAAGCTCGACGCCAGCAGCAGCAGCGTTTCGGCGAACACGCTGGTGATGTCGAACAACTGCTTCGGACCCGGTGCGCCGGCGGTGGCATGCACGGAAGTCACGTAGCTCGAGAACACCAGCCCGAACAGGATGGCGTCGCTCATCAGGAACACCCAGAACCCGAAGATCGTGGTCTGCGCGATTGCGTGGGTGCGCGGATGCGCCTTGCCGAGGTTCAAGCCCGGATAATGGAAAACCTCCTGGCTCATGATGCGGCCCCGAGAGCAGTCTGGTCGGCGAGGCCCTGGTTGACCGGCCGTGTCTCATCGGCGCGCGTGACCGGCGTCGCGGCGCGAACGACCTCGAGCCACTGCTCGTATTCGGCCTCGACCTCGGCCGCCGGGATCGTCTTCGTGGTGTCGCGCGCGAATCCGCGCACGATCATCGTCGCGAACGCGCCCAGCGTCGCCAGGCACACCAGCCACCAGATGTGCCACACGAGTCCGAACGCGATCGCGAAACCGAGCGCGCCGATCACCGGGCCCATCGCGGCGTTCTTCGGCAGCGTGATGTCGACGTATTCGGCAGGCGGCAGGTAAGCCGTGCCGAATGCCTTGGCGGCGGTGAAGGCATCGCGATCGGAGACCATCGGAATCACCGGGAAGTTGTATTCGGGCGGCGGTGCCGCGCACGCCCATTCGAGGCTGCGCCCGTCCCACGGGTCGCCCACCGGCACGCGGTTCTCGTCGCGGTGCAGGTACGACACCACCAACTGGATCAACAACGAGAGCAGCGCGACGCCGATCAGCAACGCGCCGCCGAACGCGGCCATCTCCAGCGGCACATAGGCGGGCTGCGCGTAGGCCACGGTGCGGCGCGGCAGGCCCATGATCCCCAGCGCGTACAGCGGGAAAAACGCCAGCATGAAACCCAGCGTCCAGCAGCAGGCGGCGAAAATGCCCCAGCGTTCGTCGAGGCGGTACCCGAACACCTTCGGAAACCAGAAGTGATAGCCGGCGATCAACCCGAACAGCACGCCCGGAATGATCACGTTGTGGAAATGCGCCACCAGGAAATCCGTGTTGTGGACCTGGAAGTCGACGCTCGGGTTGGCGAGGACGATGCCGCTCATGCCGCCCAGCACGAACAGCACGATGAAGCCGATCGCGTAGATCATCGGCGCGGTGATGCGCACCCGGCCGCGGAACATCGTCCACATCCAGTCGTAGATCTTCACCCCCGTCGGGATGCCGATCAGCATCGAGGCGATGCCATAGACCGCATTGATGCTGGGACCTTGTCCCATCGTGAAGAAGTGGTGCACCCACACCGTGAACGACAGGATCGCGATGCACATGATCGCGAGCACCATCGACGCGTACCCGAACAGCGCCTTCCCGGAATACGTCGAGAAGACCTCGGAATAGATGCCGAACGCGGGAATGATGAGGATGTAGACCTCGGGATGGCCGAAAATCCAGAACAGGTTGACGAAGTGCATCATGTCGCCGCCCAGTTCGTTGGTGAAATAGTGGAAGCCGAGGTAGCGGTCCAGCGCGAGCTGCGCGGTCGCGACCGTCAGGGGCGGCATCGCGAAGATCATCATGATCGAGGTACACAGCGCCGCCCACGTGAACAGCGGCATGTAGAACAGCTTCATCCCCGGCGCGCGTTCCTTGAAGATCGTCACGGCAAAGTTGATGCCGGTCAGCGTCGATCCGAGTCCGGACAGGCTCAAGGCCCAGATCCAGTAGTCCGGCCCCACGCCCGGAAGAAAATGCGCCTCCGTGTAAGGCGGATAGCCGAACCAGCCACCGGTCGAGAACTGGCCGAACACCAGCGAGGCCATGATCAGGATCGCGCCGGCCGCGGTCAGCATCAGGCTGATCGAATTCAGCACGGGGAAGGACACGTCGCGCGCGCCGATCTGCAGCGGCATCACGTAGTTGATGACACCGATCAGGAACGGCATCGCCATGAAGAAGATCATGATCGTGCCGTGGGTGGAAAAGAGTTGGCCGAAATGGTTGGGCGACAGAAATCCGCCGTCGAGTCCCCACGCCTGCTGCGCGCGCATCAGGATCGCCTCGATGATCGCGCGCCCCATCATCACGAACGCGATCACGACGTACATGATTCCGATCTTCTTGTGGTCGGTGCTGGTCAGCCATTCGCTCCACAGCCAGCGCCATTTCTTGAGGTACGTGATGCCCGCCACCACGATGACGAGCCCGCCCACGGCGACGCATGCTGCGAATCCCGCGATGCTGCCGTTGATCAGGTTCTCCTTCGTCGGGTTCTGCACCATGTCGTAGAACGGGAGCGAGTGCATCGTGAAACGCCCGATGATGTCGTACACGATCGAAGCCGTACTCATGGCTCTGCCCTCGCCAATCGCGGAGGCGGCGTCTTGCACGTCGTCGAACGCCGGCTGCCTGAGCCGCCTTGCGCGGCGTGGGCCAGCCCAGGAGTGGTGCCTTGCTTCACCGCCTTGACGATGGCCGGGAACAGTCCCGGTGACACGTCTTTCAAGTAGATCGCGCCATCCGTGGACGCGAGGCTTGGCATGGCAGCGATCATCTGCTCGCGGGTGCTGCACGTCCCGATCGCCGTCAAGATCCGCGCATCGATCGGCGTGCCGTTGAACTTCACCTGCTTGACCCAGGCCTTGAAGCGATCCGGGGTCATGCCCACCGCCGTGAACTTCTGGAAATGGAATCCGTTGCCGTTGTACATCGTGTTTTCGCCGAGGTACCGGCCGGGGTGCATTGCCTCGAGATTCAGCCGCGTGACCATGCCGCCCATCGCGTAGATCTGACTGCCCAGCGCGGGAATGAAGAACGACTGCATCACCGTGGCGGACGTCAGGTGCAGCGTGACCGGGCGTCCGACCGGCAGCGCCATCGTTCCGATCGTCGCGATGCCCTGCTTCGGATAGATGAAAAGCCATTTCCAGTCGTAGCCGATCACCTGCATCTGCAACGGTGGCTGGTTGGAGGCAAGTGCCCGGTAGGGGTTCAGCCGATGCGAATCGGTCCACACGAAATACCCGAGCCCGCACACGATCAGGACCGGGCCGATCCAGGTGAAGGCGATCACCGGTGCGGAATCCTTCCAGTTCGGCGCGTACTTGGCGCGCGCGTTGCCGTACCGATAGCGCCACAGGAAAAACGGCAACGCCAGGAAAATCGGGCCGGCTACGAACACCGCCATGATCCCGACGATCCAGTAGAAGTGCACGGCTTCCGCATGCGCCACCGGACCCTGCGGATCGAGAAAACTCATGTGCTCGTTGCCGACGCAGGAACCGAGCATCAGCACCAGGACGGCCAGCGCGATGCAGCGGGCCAGCGAGACAGTCCAGGCGAATCGCGCGCCGACCCACCGGCGCGGGCACGATCGGTCTGCCGCCGTCGCGGGGCGATGTCGCGGCTGCGTATTCACTATCCAGCGCCGTACGCCCGGGCCGACGACGCGCAACGCCGCTGTCCGACGTGCAGTGCCCCCGCAGGCTCGCCGCGAACGCCGGCGCCTCCCCCCGCTTCGGGAACTATCGCAGACAAAGGAGTAAACATGAGCCGCGCCGTAGCCTTCGCATCCAGGTCCATCTGAGCGTCAGAGCCGTGAGAAATCGCCGGCTCATCGCGGCCACGAGGGTTCGTGCACGAACCTCGTCCTGCCGCGAGGCTTGCGATGGTGCCCGGATGCAAGTGAAGTGACGGTGAAGAACGGCTCGCGCTCGACCGCGCGTCCGACGCAACGCGCGATCGCGCGATGGCTTTTTGGCTTGGTGACGGCGAACGCGTTCAGCGTGATGTACGCGTGCGGAATCGCGGCGTGCGACAGTGTGGCCGAATGCCACCGGGAACATCGTGTGTACATCGATTTCGGTACCATCGAAAACTCGACCTTCGCGAGAGACGCCACGAGGTGACGCGCAACCACCGTCCGCAAGCATGGATTCGCCGATTGAGGATGCGGCGCGCCGCGCGCCGGGTCGCGCATGTCAGCGCCCACCCCCCGCCACGCGAGGTTCATGTCACCGCGGCCAAGGCGATCGCCCCCGCCGTGCTGGCGCGAGAACATGAGCGGCTTTCGCAAGCCGGCCCGTTCGACCTCGACAAGGCGTTGGCCGCGCACGACCACACCCTGCAGCACGCCTATGCAGCCGCGCGGACCGCTGCCATCGACAACCGCCGCGTCGAGCCGGCTGCCGAGTGGCTGATCGACAACGTCTATCTGATCCGCAACGAAATCCGCAAGGTTCGCGAAACGCTGCCCGCGAGCGTCTGGAGGCGCCTGCCCTGCAACGATTTCGACGGCGAGGCGGTGCCCCGCATCCTGCGCGCGCTGCGGGCCTGCATCGCGCAACTCGACGGCAACGTCGAACCCCGCGCGGTGGAGCAGTACCTCGAGGCCTATCAGCGGCACGCGACGTTCGATCTCATCGAGCTGTGGACGTTGCCCGTGCTGGTGCGCGTGGCGCTGATCGAGGGGCTCGCGAGCGACGCGGTCGCGATCACGCGACGCATGCAGGCCTACGCGGGTGCCGAATACTGGGCGGAACTCCTCATCGGCGTGGCGACGCGCGCGCCCAACGACATGCTGGTCAGCGTCGCCGAAATGGCGGGCACGGACGTATTTGCCTCGCCGGCGTTTGCGGCGGAGTTCTACCGTCTGCTGGAAGGCAAGCACCCTTCGCTCAAGCTCGCGCTGACCTTCGCCGAGCAGCAACTCGAGCAGCGCGGCACCAGCGTGGCGCGGGTGATCGACGAGGAAAGCCGCGCGCAGGCCGCGGACCAGGTGTCGATCGCGAACCGCATCAACAGCCTGCGCCGGCTCGGCGAATACAACTGGTCCGAACTGCTCGAACGGGTGGGCGCGGTCGATCGCACCTTGGGGGAAGACCCGGCCGGCGCCTACGCGGACATGGATTTCGCGACGCGCGGCCGCTATCGCCATGCGGTGGAATTGCTGGCCCAGCGCAGCGGCCGCAGCGAAGTCGAGGTCGCCCGTCGCGCCATCGAGCTCGCGCGGCTCGATTGCACGCCGGGCACCGATCCGCGCCGTCGCCACGTCGGCTACTTCCTGATCGGACAGGGACTTCCGAACTTCGCCCGCGAGCTGCGCGCCCGCCCGCCCGCGGAGTACCGGATCGCGAAGCGCCTCCGGCACTGGCCTTCGGTGACCTATCTCGGCAGCATTTTCCTGGCCACTCTGATCGTCACCGTACTGGTGGCCGGCGTGCGCCACTGGTACTTCGTCGGGTTGCCGCCGGCGCTGGACATCGTGCTGCTGATCGCCGTGTTCATCGCGGCGAGCCAACCCGCCGTCGCGGTGGTGAACTGGCTGCTGGGCATGCTGGTGCCCGCGCGCGTGTTGCCGCGGATGTCGTTCTCGGGCGGCATCCCCGACGAGTGCCGCACGCTGGTGGTGGTTCCGTGGTTGCTCGGAAGTCCCACGGGGCTGTCCGAGCAACTGGACGCGCTGGAGGTCCGCTATCTCGGCAATCGCGATCCCAACCTGCACTTCGCGCTGCTCACGGATTTCCCGGACGCGCCCGAGCGCGAAGTCCCCGGCGATGCAGCGCTGCTGAAGGCCGCGACCGCGGGGATAGACCGGCTCAACGCAAAATACCCGTTGCCCGGCAGCACGCGTTTCCACCTGTTCCACCGCCCGCGCGAATGGAATCCCCGTCAGTCGGTCTGGATGGGGTTCGAGCGCAAGCGCGGCAAACTGGGCGATCTCAACCGGGTGCTGCGCGGGGCGCGCCCGGAGCGCGCCTTCAGCGTCGTCGTCGGCGACCTCGACGCGCTGCAGACGGCGCGCTACGTGATCACGCTGGACGCCGACACGCAGCTGCCGCCCGAGGCCGCGCGCAAGCTGGTCGAAACGATGGCCCACCCGTTGAACCGCCCGTGGTTCAACAAGGGTTCCCGCCGCGTGACGGCCGGCTACGGGCTGTTGCAGCCCAGGATCTCGGTGACCTACGGGAGCACGCGCCCGAGCCGGTTCGCACGCCTGTACAGCGATGCGACCGGACTCGACCCGTACACGCGCGCCATCTCCGATGTCTACCAGGACCTGTTCGGCGAAGCCTCGTTCGTCGGCAAGGGCATCTACGACATCGACGCGTTCAGCCGCTCGGTCGGTACGCGCTTTCCGAATGACCTGATCCTGTCGCACGATCTCCTGGAAGGTTCCTACGCGCGCAGCGGGCTGGTCAGCGACATCGAACTGATCGAGCACCAGCCCGACCGCTACAGCGTCGAGGTACGCCGCCGCCACCGCTGGACCCGCGGCGACTGGCAGATCGTGCAATGGTTGCTGCCGATCGTTCCCGGGCCGCGCCGGCGCGGCCTGCGCAACACGCTGAAGGCGCACCACCGCTGGAAGATCCTCGACAACCTGCGGCGCGGGCTGGTGCCGGTCGCGATGCTGACGCTGCTGGTGCGCAGTTGGGTGCTCACCGACGCGCCCGCCTACTGGACGGTGGTGCTGGTCCTCTTCCTGCTCGGTCCCTCGCTGTTGACCGCACTCGCCCAGATCCTGCGCAATGCCTGGGCCAAGGTGCCGCCGCGCCGCTGGCGCAGCACCTGGCGCAGCATCCGCGACGTGCTGCTGCGCGAGCTCTTCGCGATCGCCACGCTGCCGTTCGAGGCGATGCTCAACCTCGATGCGATCGGACGCAGTGCAGGGCGCCTGCTGTTCACCCGCAAGCACCTGCTCGAGTGGACCCCGATGACGGACGCCATGCGCGGCGCCGCGAACAGTCTTCCCGGCTATCTACGCCTGATGTGGGTGGCGCCCGCGGTGGCGATCGTCGTCGGCATCGCGGTCGGCCTCGGCGCGCCCCTCTCGCTCGCCGCGGCCGTGCCTTTCCTGGTGCTGTGGTTCGCCGCGCCCGGCATCGCCTGGGCGATCAGCCGTACACCGCCGCTCCCGGCGCTGCCGCTGGACACGATGCAACGGGCTTTCCTGCACGGCGTGGCCCGCCGCACCTGGCTCTGGTTCGAGACTTTCGTCAACGCCGACGAACACTGGCTGCCGCCCGACAACTGCCAGATTTTCCCGGTCGAGCAAGTCGCACACCGCACCTCGCCTACCAACATCGGCATGGCGCTGCTCGCGAACCTCACCGCCTGCGATTTCGGTTACATCACCTGGGCCAGCCTGATCGAGCGGACCGCGGCGACGCTGGAAACGGTGCAGAACCTTACGCGCCATCGCGGTCACCTCTACAACTGGTACGACACGCAGACGCTGCAACCGCTGCCGCCGCGCTACGTGTCCAGCGTCGACAGCGGCAACCTGATGGGCTGCCTGCTGGTGCTGGCGAACGCGCTCGAACACAGCGACGGCGAACCGCTGGTGCCGCGCATGCTCGCCAGCGGCCTGCGCGACACCGCGCAGGTGCTGCGCGAGCAATGGCCGAGCGTGGACGCCGCCGCTCCCCACGCCAACCTCGCGCTCGCGGCGACCATGGACGAAATCGACATGCTGGTGGCCGATGCCGTCGGCAACGCCGACACCTTGCCGGTGTTGCACGGGCTGCTCGCGCGCATCGATGCCGAAGCGGGCCGCCTCGCGCAGCTCAATCGCGAAAACGGGATCTCGGGCGAATTCGCGACGTGGACGGATTCGCTGGTGCGCCAGGCGGCAGCCGCCTGCGATGAACTCGACGAACTGGCGCCGTGGCTCGCGCTGGGCGATTCCGGCAGCGACGATGAAGTCGTCCGCCGCCTGCTCGTCGAACTCGAAAACAACCCGCCTCAATTCCGCGCCCGCGTTCTGGCCGGCCAGATCGTGGCGCGGCTGGAGGGCAGCCGGGAAAACGCGCCGGACCTGTGCGCGGCGCTGCGCGAGGGCGGCGCCACCTTGAATCGCCGGCGCGACGACGCGCGGGCACTGGCGGCAGCCTGCCGCGAGCGTGCCGCGATGGACCTGTCCTTCCTGTTCGACGAGCAACGCGAACAGTTCGCGATCGGCTACGACGTCGAGCGCGACAAGCGCGACGCCGCGCGCTACGACCTGCTCGCGTCCGAAGCACGCATCCTCTCCTATGTCGCGATCGCGCAGGGGCAGGTGCCGCCCTCGCACTGGTTCAAGCTGGGCCGGCTCCTCACGATCGCGGCCGGACGCCCGGCGCTGGTGTCGTGGAGCGGGTCGATGTTCGAGTACCTGATGCCGAACCTGCTGATGCCCGCGTACAAGGGCACCCTGCTCAGCGACACCTGCGGCGCCGCGGTCACGCGCCAGATCCGCTATGGCGCGCAGCAACAGGTGCCATGGGGTGTTTCCGAGTCCGCCTACAACGCGACCGACTTGCACCTCGTCTACCAGTACCGTGCGTTCGGCGTTCCGGGCCTGGGCCTGAAGCGCGGCCTCGGCGAGGACCTGGTGATCGCGCCCTACGCGACGGCGATGGCCCTGATGATCGAACCCGCCGCGGCCTGCGACAACCTGGAGCGGCTGGCGCGCATGGGTGCGCTGACGCGCTACGGCTTCTACGAGGCGCTCGACTTCACCGCCGGACGCGTCACTGAAGGCGCGGATTTCGCGTTGGTGAAGAGCTGGATGGTGCACCACCACGGAATGAGTTTCCTCGCGCTGTCTTCGCTCCTGAACCGCGAACCGATGCAGCGCCGCTTCATGCGCGAACCCATGTTCAACGCCTATGAATTGCTATTGCGCGAACGGGTGCCCGAAACGCGTCCGCGCCATCCGGCTGCCCTCGACGTCGAGCAACCTTCGCAGACCCGCGCGCGTATCCACGCACAGACCCGCGAAATCGCCCGGATGGATACGCCGCTGCCCGAAGCGCACCTGTTGTCCAACGGCAACTACCACGTGATGCTGACCCAGACCGGCGCCGGCTACAGCCGCTGGCGCGATCTTGCAGTCACCCGCTGGCGCGGCGACGCGACCCGCGACGACGAAGGGACCTTCATCTACCTGCGCGACGCAGACTCGGGCCGGACCTGGTCCACCACGTACCAGCCGATGGGCGATCCCGACGGCACCTGCCGCGCGACGTTCTCGCAGGCGCGCGTCGAGTTCCACCGCGACGACCACGGCATCGGAACGGAAGTGCTGATCGCGGTCTCGGCCGAGGACGACATCGAATTGCGCCGGGTGCGGCTGACCAACCATACCGGCAAGACGCGCACCCTCGACGTCATCAGCTACGCCGAGCCGGTGCTCGCGCCGCCGCAGGCCGATATCTCGCATCCGGTGTTCAGCAAACTGTTCCTCGAGACCGAGTCGGTTCCCGAACTTGACGCGTTGCTCGTGTCGCGGCGGCCGCGCGCGCCGGACGAACGCCACCCCTGGTTGCTGCACCAGATGACGACGCGCGGCGGGATCATCGGCGTCGGCACCTACGAAACCGACCGCGAGGCGTTCCTCGGCCGGCTCGGCAGTCCGGCGTCACCGCGCGTGCTCGACGCCGATGTCCCGGTCACGGGCCACACCGGCGCCGTGCTCGACCCCATCGTGTCGCTGAGGAGGCGCATCCGCATCCTGCCCGGCCACACCGCCGGGATCGACATCATCACCGGCGTCGCGCCGGACCGCAACGCGGCCTTGGCGCTCGCGCGGAAATACCGCGAACGGCACCTGCACCAGCGTGTGTTCCAGTTGGCCTGGACCCACGAACAGGTGGCGCTGCAGCAACTCAACATGAGCGCCGTCGAAGCGCAGCGCTACGACTACGTCGCCAGTACCTTGCTGTACGGCCCGATCGCAGGCCGCAACGTTTCCGACACCGCCCTGCCGGCGCAGTCGGCACTGTGGAAACACGGCATTTCCGGCGACCTGCCCATCGTGCTGGCGCGCATCGCCAACGCCAGCCAGATCGATCTGGTGCGGCATTTGATCCAGGCGCACGGGTTCTGGCAGATGAGCGGACTCGACGCCGACCTGCTGATCTGGAACGAGGAACTCTCCGGATACCGTCAGGAGTTGCAGGAACACATCCTCTATTTGATCGAATCCGGCTCCGAGGCGCGCGGGGGCCAGGGCCGCGGCCGCATGTTCGCGTGGCGGATCGAGCACCTGTCCGCGCCCGACCGCGCGCTGATGCTGGCCGCCGCGCGCTGCGTGTTCTCGGGCGACGAGGGGCGACTGCGCGACCAGATCGCACGGATGCGCGCGGCCGATGCAGAAACGACCGTCCCCGCCCGCCTGCCGCTGCGCAAGCCGCAACCCGGCAACTACGGGTTGCAACCCCTTTCAGAGGACCTGCGCGCGAACAATGGTTTCGGCGGATTCCGCAATGACGGCGGCGAATACACGATCTGGCTGACCGGCAACCGCCCCACGCCGGGACCGTGGTGCAACGTGCTCGCCAACGCTGCGTTCGGCAGCGTGGTCAGCGAGTCCGGAGGCGCCTACACGTTCGCCGAGAACGCCCACGAGTTCCGGCTGACGCCCTGGTACAACGACCCGCTGCGCGACACGCGCGGCGAAGCGTTGTGGCTGCGCGACGAAGCGACCGGGGAATACTGGTCGGCGACGGCGCAGCCCACGCCCAGCGGCGATCCATACCGCACCTGCCACGGTTTCGGCTGCACGCGCTACGAACACGCCCACGCGGACATCTACAGCGAGGCGAGCGTGTACGTCGCGCGCGAAGCGCCCGCGAAAGTGACGCTGCTGAAGCTCGCGAACAAGAGCGAGCGCACGCGGCAGGTGTCGCTGACCAGTTACGTGGAATGGGTGTTGGGCGAACACCGCGAACGCAGCGGCCGCCACGTGCGCACGCTGTTCGATGCCGCCTGCGGCGCCGTGTTCGCGCACAATCCATACCACGATACGTTCTCCGGGCGCGTGGCGTTCCACCGGCTGTGCGCGCCGCGCACCGAGTTCACCTGCGATCGCCGCGCGTTCCTCGGGCGCAACCGCGCCGCGGGCGCGCCGCTCGGCATGCGTCTCGTGAAGCTCGATGGAAACGCCGGCGCGGGGCTCGATCCATGTTCGGCGCAGCGCGCGGTCTTCGAACTCGCACCCGGCGAGGAAGTCGAAATGGTGATCGTGCTCGGCGCCGCGGCGGGCGCGGCGGAAGCACGCGCACTGGTCCGGACCCTGGGCGACATCGACGAAGCGCACGCGGAGCTCCAGCGCGTGCGCGGCGACTGGCATCACACGCTGTCGCAACTGCATGTGCGTACGCCGGACACTGCCACCAATCTGCTGGTGAACGGCTGGCTCCCTTACCAAGTGCTGGCCTCGCGGATGCTGGCGCGCAGCGGTTACTACCAGTCGGGCGGCGCCTGGGGTTTCCGCGACCAGTTGCAGGACGCGATGGCGATCATGAATGCGCGTCCGGAATTCGCGCGCGCGCAGTTGCTGCGTTCGGCGCGCCACCAGTTCCGCGAAGGCGACGTGCAGCACTGGTGGCATCCTCCGACGGGCAAGGGCGTGCGCACGCGGATCACCGACGACCTGTTGTGGCTGCCGTGGTGCACCACCGAATACGTGCGAGTCACCGGCGACGCCGCCGTGCTGGACGAATCGGCGCCCTTCATCGAAGGACGCGGACTCGCCGCCGACGAGGAATCGGTGTACGAAGACATGCACGTCAGCAGCGAGACCGCCAGCCTGTACGAACACTGCCTGCGTGCGATCCGCCACAGCCTGCGCTTCGGTGCGCACGGCCTGCCGCTGATCGGCGGCGGCGACTGGAACGACGGCATGAACCGGCTGGGCATCCACGGCCGCGGCGAGAGCGTATGGCTGGGCATGTTCCTGTGCGACGTGCTGGAACGTTTCGCACCGCTGGCCCGCGCGCGCGGCGATGCCATGACCGCGGCGGAACTGGCCTCCGCCGCTGCGCAACTCAAGACGATGATCGAACGCCATGCCTGGGATGGCGACTGGTATCTGCGCGCGTGGAACGACGACGGCATCGCGATCGGTTCCGTGCACAGCGAGGAATGCCGCATCGACTCGATCCCGCAAAGCTGGTCGGTGCTGGCCAACCTGGGCGATGTCGAGCGGAGCGAACGCGCGCTCGATGCCGTGCTTGCGCAGCTCGTCGATCAGAACGCGGAGCTGGTGAAACTGTTCACGCCGTCGTTCGACAAGGCGCCGCTGGATCCCGGTTACATCAAGGGCTACGTGCCCGGCGTCCGCGAGAACGGCGGCCAATACACCCACGCCGCCGTGTGGGTCGCGATGGCGCTCGCCAAGCTGGGGCGCATCGACGACGCCTGGAAGATCGCGCGCATGTTGAACCCGATCCGCCATAGCAGCGAACCCGGCACCGCGCAGCGCTATCGCCTGGAACCCTACGCCGTCGCCGCCGACGTGTATGCCGCCGAAGCGCACGTCGGACGCGGTGGCTGGAGCTGGTACACGGGCTCGGCGGGCTGGATGTATCGCCTCCTCACCGAATCGCTGCTGGGCCTGCGCCGCGAAGGCAATCGGTTGCATTTCGAGCCGCGCGTGCCCGACCAATGGGAACGCTGGTCTGCCGATTGGCGCCACGGTGGCACGCACTACCACCTCGAATTCGTGCGCAGGCCCGGTGACCTTGGCGTCGCCGACGTCAGCGTCGACGGCATGTTGCAGCCGGGGTGCACGATCGAGCTCGTCGACGATGGCAACGATCACCAGGTGCTGGTGCGATTCGGTGCGTCCGCCGTTTCGTCGAACACGCCCGCCAACGACAACGGCGGCCCGGCCAGTCGGGAAAACGCGCTGACGAGAACGCGTTGATCAGGGCAGGTTGATCAGGTCAGGTTGATCAGAGCACGTTGACGCCACGCTCACGCCGGCCCCGGAAAAATTTTTGCCTCGTCACCGGGAGCGATCGATGGCAACCACCTTCACCAGCGACCTCGACGCGGCCGGCAGCAAGCTCGACCACGTCTGGAGCCATACCGTCGGCAGTGGCCACGCCGCGCTGGCGCTGCGGGCCGACTGGCAGGCGCAGATGCGCAAGAGCCATGCCGAACTCGGCATACGCCACGTGCGCTTCCACGGCATCCTCGACGACGAGATGGGAACGTACCTGATCGAATGCGACAAGGACCTGTACTCGTTCTTCAATGCGGACCAGATTTTCGATTTCCTGGTCAGCATCGGCATGCGGCCTTTCGTGGAACTCTCTTTCATGCCGAGCGCCCTGTCGTCGGGCGGCGACATCGTGTTTTTTTACCGGGGCAACGTCACGCCGCCGCGCGATTACTCCAAGTGGGCGGACGTGATCAGGCGGCTGGTATCGCACTGGGTGGAGCGCTACGGTGCAACCGAAGTGCGGCAGTGGTTTTTCGAAGTGTGGAACGAACCCAACCTCGACGCGTTCTGGAAGGGCAAGCAGGCCGACTACTTCAAGCTCTACCAGTACACCGCCAACGCGATCCGCGACGTGGACGCGCAACTGCGGGTGGGCGGGCCCGCCACCGCGAACGACGAATGGGTTCCGGAATTCCTCGACTTCTGCCAGAAGAACCAGTTGCCCGCGGATTTCGTTTCCACCCACCACTATCCCACCGACGCGCTGGGCAAGCCCGGCGACGACACCGAAACACAGCTTTCCGATGCGCCGCGCGACGTGCTGATCCAGCGCGTGAAAAAGGTCTGCGCCGACGCGGGCGACAAGCCGGTCTACTACACCGAATGGAGCAGTTCGTCCAACCCGTTTTTTCCGTTCCACGACGAACCTTACGCCGCGGCGTTCCTGTTCAAGAACATGCTGGACGTGGCGGATATGGTGAAGGGTTACAGCTGGTGGACGTTCTCGGACATCTTCAACGAAAACTATTTTTCATCCGCGCCGTTCCACGGCAGCTTCGGCCTGCAGACCATCCACGGCGTCGCCAAGCCGGCCTACCGCGCGATGCAGTTGCTGAACGGGCTCGGCACCGAACGCCTCGCGGTCAACGGCAGCCATCCGACGGTCGATGCATGGGCGGTCCGCGCCAATGCGAATACCGTGGACCTGCTGCTGACCAATCACGCTTTCCCGCACCACGACATCAAGTCCGCAACCGTCACCTTCCACGTGGACAGCAAGCGCAAGCCGAATACCGCGATGGTGCAGCGCGTGGACGAGACCCATTGCAACAGCCGGCAGGCGTGGCTGGACATGGGTTCGCCCGATTACATCGACTCAAAACAGGTCGCCGAACTCGACGAGGCTTCGCAACTCGGCGCAGAACCGCTGGCGATCCAGGCCCACCGCGGCAGCTTCGACATCACGCTCAACCTGCCGCCGCACGCGATCGCCGCCGTGCGCGTGGACCTCGCGTAGGAGAGCGGCATGGCAGCACGACCACACATCGAGGGACGGATCACCGCCGATGACGATGCGATGCTGGATGACCTGCAGCGCAAGGCGTTCCGGTTTTTCGAGCGCCACACCGATCCGAAGACGGGACTGGTGCTGGATTCGACGCAGCCGGGCCAACCGGCCAGCATCGCCGCCGTGGGGTTCGCGCTTTCCTGCTACCCGATTGCGGTGGAACGCGGCTGGATGCCGCGCACCAAGGCACTCGCCTGGACGTTGGCGACGCTGCGCTTCTTCGACAACGCCGACCAGTCCGGTGCGAAGGACGGCGTTGGCTACAAGGGATTCTTCTACCACTTCCTGAAGCCCGACACGGGCACGCGCGCATGGAACTGCGAGCTTTCCACCATTGATACCACCCTGCTGCTCGCGGGCATGCTGAGCGCGGCGCAATTTTTTTCGGGCGACGCCGCCGGGGAACGCGAAGTGCGCGAGCGTACCCAATCGATTTATGCGCGCGTGGATTGGCGCTGGGCGCAGAACGGCGGCGACGCGATCGCGCAAGGCTGGACGCCGGAACAGGGGTTCAATCCTTATCGCTGGCTGGGCTACAACGAAGCGATGATCCTGTACGTGCTGGCACTGGGCGCGCCGGAATTTCCGGTGACTCCCGAGGCCTACCACGCGTGGACCTCGACCTTCCGGTGGCGGCGCCTCTACGGTCACGAGGTGCTGTACGCCGGTCCTCTGTTCATCCACCAGTTTTCGCACATCTGGCTGGATCTGCGCGGCCTGCAGGACGCCTTCATGAAGATGCGCAAGACCGATTATTTCGAGAACAGCCGCATCGCCACGCACATCCATCGGCAATACGCGATCCGCAATCCGCACAAGTTCGTCGGCTACGAAAAAAACTGCTGGGGTTTCACCGCAAGCGACGGCCCCGCGGACGGCGTCGCGAGGTTCCGCGGGCGCAAGCACAAGTTCTACGACTACATCGCGCGCGGCGCGCCGTTCGGTCCCGACGACGGCACCATTTCGCCCTGGGCGGCAATCGCCTCGCTGCCGTTCGCGCCCGAAATCGTGCTGGACGAAATCCGCCACCTCGAAAGCCTGATCGGACACAGCCCGGCCGGTTACGGCTTCCATGCGTCGTTCAACCTCTCGTGGAGCGAGGAAAGTTCCAACGGCGTCGTGTGCAACATGGTCGATGGCAAGAAGGTCTGCGCGTGGGTGTCGCCGTGGCACTTTGCGCTGAACCAGGGACCGATCGTGCTGATGATCGAGAACTACCGCAGCCGCATGGTGTGGAACCTGATGCGCGAATGCGCGCCGCTCAAACTCGGCCTGCAGCGCGCCGGATTCTCGGGCGAATGGCTTGGCGCACCGCTGGGCGATACACATCGATCGTGATGCGCAGCACCCAACCTGTTCGGCAAACAAGGAGCTGTCATGAACGCGGAAATCCAATCCATCCCCAAACTGCTCGAAGGCCAGAACGCGCTCGTCACCGGCGCCAATTCCGGCATCGGCGAAGGCATTGCGCGCGAGCTGGCCGCGTGCGGCGCCAATGTCGCGGTCAACTACGTGGTGCATCCGGAAGCCGCGCAGGCCATTTGCGAAGACATCAATAAACAGGGCGGCGGCAAGGCGATCGCGATCCAGGCCGATGTCAGCAAGGAGGACCAGGTGCACGCGATGTTCGCCGAAGCCATCAAGCAGTTCGGCACGCTGGACATCGTGTGTTCCAACGCCGGCATCCAGCGCGATTCGAGGCTGGTGGACATGACGCTCGATCAGTGGGACCAGGTGATCGGCGTCAACCTTACCGGCGCGTTCCTGTGCGCACGCGAGGCCGCGCGCGAATTCACCCGGCGCGGCATGCGCGACGTGTCATGCGCGCTCGGCAAGATCATCTTCACCAGTTCCGTGCACCAGGAAATCCCGTGGGCGGGGCATTGCAATTACGCCACCACCAAGGGCGGCATCATGCAGTTGATGGAATCGATCGCGCAGGAACTGGCGCCGCAGAAAATCCGCGTCAATTCGACCTGTCCCGGCGCGATCAAGACCCCGATCAACCACGCCGCCTGGGCGACGCCGCAAGCCGAGAAGGCGCTGGAAAAACTGATCCCGATCGGGCGCGTCGGCATGCCCGCCGACATCGCGCGCGTCGTCGCATGGCTCGCGTCCGACCAGGCCGACTACATCTGCGGCGCGTCGATCTACGTAGACGGTGGGATGACGCTGTATCCCGGTTTCGCAACGGGTGGGTGAGGACGTGCGTTTGCGAGTTGCCAGTGGCAACTCGCGCACGTCCGAACGCCCGAGGCACGATGCCGAGGGCCGGGTTGCTTGGCGAGCGCAGGACGCGCGAGCTTAGCAACAGCTATCGCGAACCAGACGGCAGAAGCGCTGGCTGAGGACCACGGCTCCGGGAGAGGGGCTGGGGTGAGGGTACACAGCTTGCGGAGTGATTTTGTCCAAGCCCGCGCTGCGTGACACCGGACCCTCACCCGCCCGACCACTCACGCACCGATCATTCTCATCAGTGGGGCAGCGCGTTGTGACGTGAGTGGTCGGGCACCCTCTCCCGGAGGGAGAGGGGACAAGCTACCGGCGTCGTTGACGCGCTCCTCCCGGTACGGAGGTCTTCGCCTTCTTGGTTGTCGGCTTCGGCGTTGGCTTCTTCGATTTCGTCGGCGATCCGGGTTTCGTAGGTTTGCCCGGCTTGGGTTCGGGCTTCGGCGGTCGCTTCGGTTTGGGTGTAGTTCCACCACCCGCGCCCGAGAGTGCCGTCAGCAGCGCCTGGCCGTTCGGGCTGCCCCAACCGGTGCACGCATCCCATCCCGGCCCGGCCTTGTACGCGCCGTTGTTGCCGCTCGTGATGTCGTGAAAGCCGTTTCCATCCGCCCCGTACAGCGCGGCGTTCACGGCGCCCACTGATTTTCCAAGCTGCTGATTCAAACGCGCGACGAGCGCGGCCCACAGTGGCGCGACGGCGCTGGTGCCGCCGACCACTTCGGTCTGTCCATCGACCAGCACGTTGTAACCGTTCAGCGGATCGGCGTTGCCGGCGACGTCCGGCACGCCGCGCCCGACGAACCCGCCGGATCCCTTTGGCACATTCGCGCCGGACTGCCACGTCGGCAACGCGAACACGGCGCTGACGCCGCCGCCTGTGGCGCCCTCGCCCCCCGCGGTTTCGTTCCACACGACTTCGCTGCTGATCGTGGTGCCGCTGGATAACAATTTGGTGCCGCCGCAGCCCAGCGCCGACGCGCTGGACGCCGGATAGTCAACGTGGTTGCCGCTCTCGCCGTCGCTGGAACCGCTGTCGCCGGCAGCCACGCAGACCGTGACGCCGAGCGCTGCGGCGTCTTCGAGTGCTGTTTCCATCGCGGCGCGCGACGAGGTGCTCCAACTGTCTTCCGGTCCGCCCCAACTGATCGACATCACCGTGGCCGCCGGACTGCTGCTGTGCGCCGCCTGGGAAATGGCGTCGTAAAAGCCCTGGTCCGTGTTCGGCGCGAAATACACCGCGAACGTTGCCTTGGGCGCCAGCGCACCCGCGACTTCGATGTCCAGCATCACTTCCGCATCGGCGTCCGAGCCGGGCTGATTCGCACCGCCATCAACCGACACCGCGCTGATCGACGGCGTGGAAAGGCCCAGCCCACTGAAATAGTCGTCGAGGTCCGTCTGCTGATAACCGCCGCCCAGTTCGATGATCGCGACGGTCTGTCCCGTGCCATCCCCAGCAGGGAAGGCGTAAAGCTGCCCGATCTGCAGCGGCGTGTACGAGACAGTCGGCTGCGCCTGCGCGATGCGGAAATGCGGATGTGCGATTGGGCGCCGGTCCAGTCCCAACACCGCGATCACCGCCGGATCCGGCACCGCGGGCGGCTGTGTGCTGGCGAGGAAAGTGCGGCCCCCCGGCAACATGCAGTAGCGTCCCAGCTTGACGCCGAACGCCTGCTGCATCGACGTCGCGGTGCCGCCCCACCGCAGGGTGCGGCAGGCCAGGTCGCAGCCCAGTTCCTGCAAGCCGTGCTGTTCGCCGAACGCACGCACGCGTTCCACTTCGGCCGGGTCGGCGCCGTACTGCGCCGCGAAATCGGCGCGCTGCACGCGCGGAACCGGTACTTTCAGCGGCTGCCGCCGGCGCAACACCAGGGTCACGTCGAGCGGCTCGTCCGGCGCGCACGCACCGAGATAGCGCAACGTGGCGGGCAGATGTCGGCGCGGTGTCGTCTGTGCGGAAGGGGTTTTGGGCATGGCACGTCCTCCGGAAGATGGAGCACGCGCAGCATGCGCCCACGGACGTGACGGTGGGGTTATCCGCGCCCGTCGCTTCACGGTCGAGTCAGAAAGTTTGTTCAGCTGTGGCCGTCACTGGTGAACCGTGGCGAGCAATACGATTTGCATGGCGGGAACCAGGTCGGCGGGGTCGCCGATCTGAATCTGAACGTCGAAGCCGGCCAGACGGCCGAGTCACAAGATGTCGCAATAACAACCGGCTATTGCGCGGCTGCCCGCATGAACTCCGCGCACAACGCTTCCATGCCGGCGCGGTCGTCGTCATCGAAACGCGCGAGATTCGGGCTGTCCACGTCCCACACGCCCAGCAGCGAACCGTCGGCGCGCACCAGCGGCACCACGATTTCCGAGCGCGAGGCGCCGTCGCAGAAGATGTGGTCTGGAAATGCGTAGACATCCGGCACGACCTGGGTCTGCCGTGACACCGCCGCGGCGCCGCACACGCCGCGACCGTGCGCGATGCGCACGCAGGCGGGCTTGCCCTGGAACGGCCCGACGACCAGTCCATCGCCATCAGGGAAATAAAATCCGCACCAGTTGATGTCGGGGAGCGCGTGGTATACCAGTGCCGCGAAATTGGCGGCGTTGGCCACGAGATTGGTCTCGCCGTGCAGCAGGCCGCGCGCCTGTTGCGCCAGCTCCGCGTAAAGCGTCGGCTTGTCGGTGGCGGTGATGGGGGCGGCTTCAAACATGTAACCTCCCGCGAGGCGGCTTTGAGTCAAGCGGCGCGCGATTCTTGCGCGTGCGCTTGAACGAAACGCAGGGTCAAGGGCTATTATCGCGCGATGCGGGAGTCCAGCGTGCCAACCGGGATCGAAGTGCGCCATGAACGCACCGAGAGCGCGCGCCTCGACAATTTCGTGGATGGTGCTTTCGCGTTTGCGATCACGTTGCTCGTGATCAGCGGTGCCAGCCTGCCCAGGAACGTCGCGGCGCTCGAACATGCGCTGCGGGGCATTCCCGCGTTCGCCGCCTGTTTCGCCCAGCTGGCGCTGTTCTGGCACGGACACGTGCGCTGGCGCGACGTGGTGCGGCTGACGGACGGCCCCAGCTTGAGGCTATCCTTGCTGCTGGTGTTCTTCGCACTCATCTTCGTGTTCCCGCTGAACATGGCATACGGCGGATTCTTGAGCAGCATCAGCGGCGGCGCGCTGTCGCCGGATTTTGCCGCTGAAGCTCCCAGCGTGCGCGGCATCGCGGCGCTGTTCGTGTGCTTCGGTCTGTCCTACACCTGCATGGCCGGCACCCTGGCACTGCTGTTCCGCCATGGGGTTCGCAAGGCAAGGTTGTCACGTGAGGATGCCATTCTCGCCCGGGTCAACCTGCTGTTGTGGTCTGCTTGTGCGGCGACAGGATTGTTGTCGACCATCGCGGCTCTGTTCGCGGCGGCGACACAGATCGGCGGCCTCATTCCCGTTTCCGGTTTCATCTACGGGCTGCTCGGATTTTCCGGCACGTTGATGCGTCGCTACCGCAAACTTCTCGAAGGTGCATTGCCAGCATGAAACCCAAAGGCGTGTTCATCGCCGGCACCGACACCGGCATCGGCAAGACCCATGCGGCGTGTTCGCTGCTGCACGCGCTGCGCGCCGCGAACCTGCGTGCGACGGGGATGAAGCCGGTCGCGAGCGGCTGCGAAGCGACGCCGGACGGCCTGCGCAACGCCGATGCCCTGGCGCTGATCGCGGCCAGCGATCCCAGGCCCGAGCACTACGAGGACTGCAATCCGTTCGCCTTTGCCGAGCCGGTTTCGCCGCACATCGCGGCGGCGGAGACGGAGCAGGAAGTCACGCTGCCGCCGATCGAGGACGCCTACGACCGGATCGCGCTGATGCGCGGCAACGCGATCGTGGTGGAAGGCGTGGGCGGCTGGCTGGCGCCCATTTCGGATTCGCTGCGCGCCAACGCCATTCCGCGCCAACTGCAATTGCCGGTGATCCTGGTGGTCGGGCTGAAACTCGGTTGCCTGAATCATGCCCAGCTCACCGCGCGCGCGATCCATGCCGACGGCTGCGAACTGCTGGGCTGGATAGGCAACCGGATCGACCCCGACATGCTTCGTCCCAAGGAAAACCTGGTGACCCTGAATCGCGCGCTGGGGGTCCCCTGCCTCGGGGTCATCGCGCATGGCGTAGCGCCGGTATCCGCGGCGGCCTCGCTGCGCGAAGCCGCGGACGCCGTGGGCAGCCTCGGACCATGACGTGCAAGGTGTGTGGGGGTATCACCGCACCGTTCGGCGAGTTGTTGGTGTTGGGCCGCCATCGCGCGCGGTACCAGCGTTGCAGTGCGTGCGGCTACGTCGCGGTCGAGGATCCGTACTGGCTCACCGAAGCCTACGCCGACCGCGCGATCGCGGCGCTCGACACCGGCGTCGTGATGCGCAACCTGTGGTTTGCGGACGCAGTCGATGCGCTGTTGCGCTGGCGATTTAGGAAAGCGCGGACGGGACTGGACTACGGTGGCGGCACAGGCCTGTTCGTGCGGCTGATGCGCGATCGCGGCCATGATTTCCGGTGGAGCGATCCGCACTGCGACAACCTGTTCGCATCGGGATTCGAGGCGGACGAGCACGCGTCTTTCGATATCGTGACCTGCTTCGAGGTGATCGAACACCTCACCGATCCGATGGCCGTGTTCGGGCAACTGGCCGCTCGCGCGCCGGTCCTGATTTTCTCGACTGAACTGCTCCCGGAACGCGACAACCGGCCCGGCGAATGGCATTACTACGCGCCGGAGGCCGGTCAGCACGTGGGCTTCTTCACCGCGTCCAGCCTCGAAACCGCGGCAGGCAAGCTGGGCCGGCACTTCACCAGCGACGGACGCATGCTGCACGCGATCACGGCGGAACCGTTCGATCCGCGCTGGCTGCGGATCGTCAGGAACGGCCGCCGCGCGCGGCTGTTGCTGCGGTTGGCCGGCAAGCGGGCGCCGCTGACGTGGCGCGATGCAGAAACTTTGACGCAGCAACTGCGCGAGCGGCAATCCGAGAGCCCGCCGTCGCGGTGACGCCAGGGTATCTCTGACGAATCTGCATTCCCGTCAATCCCGCGAAAGCGGACTGACGAGCAATAAGACCTTTCCAGCGCCGGCTGTGGCGGCGTTTGGCTGCAATCAACCCGCCGGCGCCGCAGTCGCCGCCGGCTTCGGCCGCATGTTCAGCGGTGCCTTGTCCAGTCCCGCGGGTTGCGGCGGCAGTTTCAGGGGATGCGCCTTGATTGCCTGCTCCAGCACCTCGATCGCCTTGTCGAGTTGCGGGTCCTTTCCGGCCAATTGCTGCGACACGTCTTCGTTCACCACGATATCGGGTTCGACACCCTGGCCCTCGACGACATATTTGCCGTCCAGGGCGACGATGCCCGCGAACTGCGGCACGTTCACCGTCCCGCCGTCGATCAGCGGACCCCAACTGGTGATGCCGACCACGCCGCCCCAGGTGCGCGTGCCGATCAGCGGGCCCAGCTTCGCCTGCTTGAACATGTACGAGAAGATGTCGCCGTCCGACGCGGTGGTGCCGTTGCTGAGCGCCGCGAGATGGCCGAGGTAGGTCGCGCCGGGATAGGTACCGGTGATCGACGTTCCGCGAAAATAGTTGTACGCCAGCAGCTTGCGCGACAGCCGTTCGATCATGGTCTGTGACATGAAGCCGCCGCCGTTGTCGCGCACATCGATGATCAGGCCCGGTTTGCGCAGTTGCGGGTAGTACCACTTGATGAATTCGCGCGCGCCGTCCGCACCCATGTCCGGGATGTGCAGATAGCCGATCTGGCCGTTGCTGGCCTTCGCGACGTATTCGCGATTGGCCTGCACCCAGTCGTAGTAATGCAGGCCCATCTCGCTCGCGATCGGCTTGACCAGCACGGTGCGCGCACCGTCCATGCTCGGGCGTGAATTGACGACGAGTTGCACCATCTGTCCGGGCGCGATCCGGAGCAGCCGATACGGATTTTCGTCCTTCGTCAGCGGCGCCCCGTTGATCGCGAGGACGTAGTCGCCCGGTTTCACGTCCACGCCGACTTCGGTCAGCGGCGAACGATAACGCGCCTCGTCGTTCTCGCCCGGGAAGATGTCGGCGACCCGATAGCGTCCGCTCGCGGCATCGAGTTCGAAATCCGCACCCAGCAATCCGACATGCGGCTTTTCGGGCAGGCCCAGGTCGCCGCCGCCGACATACGTATGCGAGTTGGACAGCTCGGCGATCATCTCGCCCAGCACGTAGTTGAGGTCGGTGCGGTCGCCGACGTACTTCAGCAACGGCTGGTACTTGGCGCGGATCGCGTTCCAGTCGTAACCGTTCATGTTGGTGACGTAGAAGTAATCGCGGTAGCGCCGCCACACGTCGTTGAAGATTTCCGTGTATTCGGCCCTGGGGTCGACGCGCATGAACAGCCCGTCGAGGTTCACGTCTTTCGGTGCGGGTTTCGGCGCATCGAGGTCGATCGCCTTGTAATCCTTGCCGTCGTGCACCAGCAGGGTCGAGCCATCGGCCGAAAGCGCGAGCGGCCCCGCCCCGCCGCCGCCCTCGCCGCCTCCGTCCTGAGGCTTGTACGTGTAGATGTCGCTGGACTTGCGGTCCTTGAACGACCACGCCTGCACCTTCATCGGGATGGCATCCTCGCGACCGAGGTATTGCGCGTCACCGGTGGCGTACAGGATTGCCTTGGACGTGACCGCCATCCACCGGAAGTTGTCGGGCTTGATCGGCGCCAGCATCACGCGTTGTTCGACGCCGTCGAAGTCGATGCGGTCGTCGATCTGCGAAGCGGGTTTCGGTTTGGCGCCCGCCTTGCCCTTGCCCTGTCCCTTGTGTTCCTGCGCGCCGTCAGCCTGGTCTGCCTGCGCGCCTTCGGATGACGCGCTGTCGTTGCGCGGGGCGAAGGGGTTCTTGACGTCCTTGCGCAACGCGTACGCCAGGATTTCGGCGCTGCGGTTGGTCGCGTAATCGAGTTCCACGCCGGACATCTGCGGCGACCATTCGCGATCGGCAAGGAAGTAGAGGCATTTGCCGTCGGGCGAGAACGCCGGGCTGTCGGCGTCGAAGTATTCGCGCCCCAGTTCCGTGGCCTTGCCCGCAGCCAGGTCGTACACGTACAACCGGGGTTGCAAGGTGTCCTTGTCGGTCAGCGAATAGGCGAGGTAATGGCCGCCCGGCGACCACGCATAGTCGCGGTTCGACACCCCGGAATCCTGCGCGATCACCTGGTCGGCCGCATTGGCCGACGTGCCGACCACGTGGATGCGGTTGCTCGAGTCCACGAACGCGAGGTGCCTGCCGTCCGGCGACCACCGCGGGTTGTACAAGCGTCCGATCACGCCCTTGGTCAGCATCACCGGGTTGGTGCCGTCGGCGTTGCGCACCCACACCTCTTCCTCGCCGCTTTCATCGGAAATGTAGGCGACACGCCTGCCGTCCGGCGACCATGACACTTCGCGCTCGTGCACGCCGGGCGTGTGGGTGAGGTCCAGCGTGATGCCGTGTTCCAGCGGCACGCTGAAGATGTCGCCGCGCGCGGTAAACACGGCTCGCTTGCCGTTGGCGCTGAGCGCGAAATCCTCGATGTAATCCTTCACGCTGCGCTCGGAAGCGCGCGATGCCACGAGATCGCTGGGCACCTGGATCTCCAGCGCGCGATCCTTGTTGTCGCGCGTGTCGTAGATGTGCAGCGCGCCCGTGACCTCGTACACGATCTGTCCGGACTGGTCGCCGCTGGCCCAGCGCGCGTCGTCGCTCTCGTAATCGGTGAGTTGCGTCGTCTTGCCGTCGCCGGTGTCGTAGCGGTACAGGTTCAGGTGCGGGCCGCGGTCGGACAGGAAATAGATGTCCTTGCCGATCCACACCGGGTCACGGTCGGTGTTGGGGTCGTTGGTGATGTTTTTCGCCGACTTCGAGGCAAAATCGTAGATGTAGAGATCCTGCGCCCAGCCGCCCTTGTAGCGGTCCCAGTCGCGGAAATCGCGGAACTTGGGCGAGTAGACGATCTGCTTTCCGTCGGGCGAGAAGCGCGCAACGCCCGATTGCGGCATCGGCAGCGCCGTCGGCAATCCTCCTGTAGCGGCCACCGTGAACACGCGCGGATCGGAAATGTTGCGCGAGTCGCGCCACGACCGGAACAGCACGGATTTTCCGTCCGGCGTCCAGCCGTACACCTGGTTGTCGAATCCCCAGCGTTGCGGCAGCGGGCCCATGGCCGGATAGAACGTCAGCTGCTTCGGCTCGCCGCCGGCGGCGGAGACGACGTAGACCTGGCTATCGCCGCCGTACTGGCCGGTGAAGGCGATTTGCCTGCAATCGGGCGAGAAACGCGCGGACATTTCCAGCCCGGGCCCTGCGGTCAGGCGCGTCGCGGTGCCGCCCTGCGTCGACGCGGTCCAGAGGTCGCCCGCGTAGGTGAATACCACGCGATCACCGCAGACATCGGGAAAGCGCAGCAGACGCGTGGCTTCGAGCTTCGTTCCGGCCGGCGCCGCGGTGCTGGTTGCTGCCGGTGCCGGCGGGGCCGCCAGCGCCGCGTTCGCGGATGCAGGCTGCGCGGAACTGCCGGTTTCAGCGGGAGGCGGCGAGGATTGCGAGCAGGCCGCCAAACCCGCGGCGATCCCCGCGAGCGTGCAGCCAGCCAGGATGGACTTGCGAATCGCGGATGACATGCTGCGGCCCTCGTGCGTGCATGAACGGCCCTGTATACCGGGTTTGCTGCCCGCGTGCCATCGGGCGAAGCGCTGCAGGGGTGACTTGAGGCGGATGGAACCTTGGCGGCAATCCCGGCATTATGGTGAGCCGATCGTCCGGGCCGGCAGCACGCGGACCCGGCACCCCTCCTCACACCCGGAGTTTCCCTTGAGCCAAGCCCAGCGGTATTACCTGACGATCGCCAACCTGGCCACCGCGCGCGGCCCCGACGCCGACCTGTCGTTCCACGGTTCGTCCCCGCAAAGTTTCGCGGTCGCACTGCAGGAAGCCTTGCGGAAGCCAATCCTGTTCGATCGCTGGAAGGCCAAGCAGCCCGACCCCGACGACGTCGATCCGTCGCTGGCCCCGATTGACCCGAACGCGACGGTCACGGCCGAATTGAATGACCTGCACGTCGACGTGGAAGTCGTCACCACGCTGACCCACTTCGTGTTGCGCCACCGCCTGTTCATGCTGGTCGGCCCGCATTGGCAATTGCACGACGTCGCGGCTGTCTGATCACGCGCCTGCGGAAGAGGCTGGAACCCTTCCAAGTACCATCACACAGGCGCCGCGCCGCCATGCACCCACAACCCCCAACCCTTGCTGCGCAAGGGTTCGCCCCCTTGGCTCAAGGGGGCTGAGGCCCGAAAGGCAGTGGCAATCCAAGGTTCCCTTGTTAGCGGTGGAAGGAGTTCTCCATGTCCGGTTTATCTGAAAAGATCCTGGTGCTTGCTTGTTGCGCCGTCGTCGCCGGCGCTGCCGGCTTGAATGCAGCGGCCGCCACCCCGGCCGCGCAAAGCGCGGCGTCCACCAGCGCCGACGCGACGGCCAATCCGTTCGAAAGTCCGTCGACGCTGCCGTTCGGCACGCCGGATTTCAGCAAGATCAAGGATTCGGATTTCGTGCCTGCGATGGAACAAGGCATGAAGCAGCAGATGCAGGAGATCGACCAGATCGCCAACAATCCGGAAGCGCCGACCTTCGAGAACACCCTGGTCGCCATGGAAAAGACCGGCGCGGAACTGCACCGGGTGATGGCGGTATTCAACCTGCTGACCGGCGCCGACACCAACCCGACACTGCAGAAGATTTCCGAGGAAGAGGCGCCCAGGCTCGCAGCGCACCAGGACGCGATCTATCTCAACGCCAGGCTGTTCGACCGCATCCAGAAGCTCTACGACCGGCGCGCGAAACTGAAACTCGATCCCGAATCCGCGCGTCTGCTCCAGGTCGAGTACCAGGCGTTCGTGCTCAATGGCGCCAAGCTGTCCAGGGCCGATCAGGCCAGGCTCAAGCACTACAACGAACGCATTTCGACCCTCACCACGCAGTTTTCCAACAAGCTGATCGCCGCCGCCAAGGCCGGCGCGCTGGTGGTCGACAACAAGGCCGACCTTGCGGGCCTTTCGCCGCAGCAGATCGACGCCGCCGCGCAGGCCGCCAAGGCACGCGGGCTGGAAGGCAAATGGGTGATCCCGCTGCAGAACACGACCCAGCAGCCCGATCTCGCGTTCCTGTCCAACCGCAACATCCGCCACGAGCTGTTCGAGCACTCGTGGAACCGTGCGGAGAAGGGCGACGCCAACGACACCCGCGCGACCATCACCGAAATCGCCTACCTGCGCGCGCAGAAGGCGAAGCTGCTCGGCTACCCCGACTTCGCGGCGTGGAAGCTCAAGGACCAGATGGCCAAGACTCCGGCCACCGTGATGAACTTCCTCGATCAACTGGTGCCGCCCGCGAAGGCGCGCGCCGCGGCCGAAGCCGGCGCCCGCCAGCAGATGATCGACAAGGACCGATCAGCGCTCGGCAAGCCTTCGTTCAAGCTGGAGCCGTGGGACTGGGAGTACTACGGCCAGCAGGTGCAGAAGGCCAAGTACGACATCGACGAATCACAGGTCAAACCGTACTTCGAACTGCACAACGTGCTGGTGAACGGCGTGTTCTATGCCGCGCACCAGTTGTACGGCATCAGCTTCAAGCAGCGCAAGGATCTGCCGACCTGGAATCCGGACGTGCTGGTGTACGAGGTGTACGACTCCAATGGCAAGCCGCTGGGCCTGTTCTACGCCGACTACTTCAAGCGCGACAACAAGGCGGGCGGCGCATGGATGGACAGCCTGGTCCATCCGAACACGCTGCTCGACCAGTCGCCGGTGATCTACAACGTCGCCAACTTCACCAAACCCGCGCCGGGCCAGCCCGCGCTGCTGTCGATGGACGACGTGATCACGATGTTTCATGAGTTCGGCCACGCGCTGAATGCGTTCTTCGCCGACACGAAGTACCCGAGCCTGTCCGGCACCGACACCGCGCGCGACTGGGTGGAATTCCCGTCGCAGTTCAACGAGCACTGGGCGACCTATCCCGAAGTGTTCGACCACTACGCGAAGAACTACAAGACCGGCGCGCCTATGCCGAAGGAGCTTGCCGCCAAGCTCCAGAAGTCGCGGCTGTTCAACAAGGGCTACGACATGACCGAGCTGCTCGAGGCGGCGCTGCTCGACATGTCCTGGCATACGCTGTCGCCGAGCGCGCCCAGGGTGAGCAACGTCGATGCGTTCGAGCAGAACGCGCTCGAGAAGGACAACATCTTCATTTCGTACGTGCCGCCACGTTATCGTTCGACCTATTTCCTGCACATCTGGGGCAACGGCTACGCTGCCGGTTATTACGCCTACCTGTGGACCCAGATGCTGGCGGACGACGCGTACGCGTGGTTCGAGGAACACGGCGGGCTCACCCGCGCCAACGGCGACCGTTTCCGCAAGATGATCCTCTCGCGCGGCAATACCGAGGATCTCGCGGACATGTACAAGGCGTGGCGCGGTCGCGCGCCCAACATCGATGCAATGAAAAAGGATCGCGGGCTGGAGCCGCAGTAGCCTGGTTGAAGCCCGGACAGCGCCGGAGCTTCAACCCTCTTGTCGTCATTCCGGCCATGGATTGGCCGGAATGACGAGACTCCAAAGACCATGGAAGCAGCTATTACGCCGGCGCGCCTTCCGCACCATCGAGGGCCGCGGCGACCAAGCTCGACAGGGAGGCGATCGGGAACGGCTTCTGCAACACGCGAAACACCACCGGCTCCAGTTCCGCAGGCAGGCTCGGCGCGTAGCCGGTCATCAAGATCAGCTTCAGGTCCGGCCGCAACGCCTTCCCGGCCGACGCCAATTCATAACCGCTCAAGCCCGGCAGCCGGATGTCGCTGACCAGCACGTCGACGGGCGCATCCGATCGCAACATGTCGAGGCCGGCATCGCCATCGCCGACGGCCTGAACCTCGTAGCCGGATTCCTGCAAATATTCGGCGACGACCTCGCGCAGGAACGTCTCGTCTTCCACGAGCAGGATGTGCACCGGATTGCGGTTCGTGGAGGGGCTCACGCGACCTCCCTCGAAACGCTGCTGAGCTCTCGCGGCAATTCGATGCTTACGGTCGTACCCGCTCCCAATTCACTGTCGATGCGAAGTTCTCCATTGGATTGCAGGACATAACCCAGGATCGTGCTCAACCCCAGCCCGGTGCCCTTGCCGACCGGCTTGGTGGTGAAGAAGGGATCCAGCGCCCTGCTGCGTACTTCCTCGCTCATGCCCGTGCCGGTGTCGGACACGCGCAACCGCACGCGTTCGCCGGGTTGGCCGGTCTGTTGATCGGCGTCGGCCTGCACATCCGCCGTGCTGATGGTGATCTGGCCACCCGACGGCATGGCGTCGCGGGCGTTGATGACGAGGTTGAGGATCGCATTCTCCATCTGGTTGGCGTCGCACAAAACGTGCCAACGGGAGTTCAATTGGTACTGGAAACGGATATTGGAGCCGACGGAATGCTCAAGAAGTGACTCAATTCCGCGTATCAGCACATCGAGCTGCACCGATTTGGGCGACAGCGGCTGCCTTCGCGCGAAGGCGAGCAGGCGCTTGGTGAGGTCCGCCGCCTTGTCGATGCCATGGTTGGCCGTTTCCAGGTAGTGCTTGATCTGTTGGCGCCGCGAGCGTCCCTCGGCCACCAGCGCCAGGCCGTCCTTCAGGACCTGCAGCGATTCGGATGCATCCTGCCGTTGTCCCGCGTCGATCCGGCCCTGCGCCGCGGCGGCGAAACGTTCGACCGCGGAGACGCTCTGACCCAGGCGGCTTTCCAGCAGCGTGAGCGCGGCCTTGACGGTCATCAGCACGTTGTTGAAATCGTGCGCGATCCCGCCGGAAAGCTGCCCCACGGCTTCCATCTTCTGGCTCTGGCGCAAGGCTTCCTCGGTGCGCGACCGGCGTTCCATCTCCATCTGCAGCTTCACGTTCGCATCGGCCAGTTCGCGCGCGCGCCGGTGCATGCCCGCATTGGCGCGAGTCAACATGCGCTGCGCGAGTGCGAGGACGGAGAGCATCACCACCGCCATCACCGTGAGCAACGCGACGCCGCTCACGCGCGCCAGTTGCATGGTCCAGGGCGTCGGCGCCGCCCTCACCCAGACGCTGCCCACCACCGTCGAGCCTTGGCGAGCGGGCACTTCCACCAGCAGCGCGTTGGCACTCTGATTGCCGCTGCGGCTGGCCGGAGGGACCGGCCGTCCGCCCGGGCGGCTGTCGCCGGCGACGAGGCGGCCCGCATCGTCGTACACCGCAGCCGCGTCCACGCGGGGGTCGAGCATCAATGCGTGCACGTACTCGCGCGCGGCAGCATGGTCGTTGAAGGCGATGGCCGCGGTGACCGAAGCGGCCAGCGTATTGGCCTGCGCCGTGACCTGGCGCAATCGTTCCCCGTGGACCGAGCGGAACTGGTACACCATCGCGAAGATGCCGACGAGCAACAGCAGCGCCGCGGCCAGGATGGTCGTGACCGGCTTGAGCAGGAAGCGTTGCGTGCGCGACAGGCTGTCCATGGTCAACCGGCTCCTTTCACCGCCAACGCGAGGTTGAGCAGCTTGGAACTGATCACCAGGTGATTGCGGATTGCCGCAGAATTGTCGATTTCGAAACGTACATGCCCTCGATCGATGACGAACTGCACGATGCTTCCCGAGCTGTCCGGATCGTTCGAGTCCGTGACCGTCAGCACCGGCCTGCCGTTGAATGCCTGCAGCGCCTCGCGCACCTTTTCCGGACGCGTGGAACCGATGTAGGCGATCTGGCAATCGGCGCCGGGCGTGACGGCACCCAGCCGGCGGACTTCGATCGGGTGCGTGCCAAGCTTGCGGCCAGCGACGGATTTTTCGAGGAAGTCGTTGAACGGGTCCTGACCGACCACGCAGATGTCGAAAGGTGCATCGGGGGACGCGAACGTGCGGGGAGGCCAGTTCACGAACGGGGCCAGCTTGTAGAGGTAGGTGGCCTTCACCGCATATTCGAGCGAAATCTCCGGCTGCCGCACTTGCGCGAACAGGCTGGCAATTGGCAGCATCAGCACCAGTGCCACCGCGCATTTTGCCATGCGCGCGCGGGGCCGAGGCAAGGCCGTATCCGCCGCGCGCGGCAAGTTCGCTCCTGGTCGCTGCGACATGGTCATGGGGTCGGCCGTTCCTTCAGAACTTCACGCGCGCATCGAGGAAGAAGGTGCGCGGGATCCGGTCGGCGCTGGCAAGGACGTATTCCTGGTGCCACGGATGCAGCAGGTTCATGCCGGAGAGCGAGATCTCCCAGCGGTCATTCGGAACCCAGCCCAGCCGGACATTGAGCTCGGTGTAGGCGGGCACGTGCGGATTCGGCAATTCACCGACGTCTCGCAGGTCGGCGTCGAACTGCCAGTGCTCCCCGAGATTCATCGAGGAACGCAGGAAAGCCCTGTGCGCGGGGTCGTCGCCGGCTTCGGCCGCGCCGAGGAGGCCGGCGGACCCCGGCTTGAAACGGAAGAACTCGCGCTCCTCCGAAAGGCCGGCGCTCAGCTTCCACCAATCCGTGACGGAATAGCCGCCCCAGACGTCCACGCCGTAGGTGTGCCCTTGCATGCCGTTGCCCCACAGCAGCGGGAATACGGTGACGGGCGAGAACTCGATCGTGCGCAGGTCGTCGTAGTCGTTGTAGTAGAACGACACCGACAGCGTGGCGCGGGTCGCCCACTGGGTGCGCAGCCCCGCTTCGTAGGCGGTGAGTTTTTCCCGGCGGTAATCCGGGTTTCCGTCGACGTAATTGACGTGCCCGCTGGGCGTATTCAATATCTCGACCACGCTTTCGTCGAATGCCGTCGGGGTGCGCACCGCGCGCGATGCCGCCGCCCACAGCAGCGTGTCGTCGGTCGGTTTGTACGACAGCCGCACGCTCGGCATCCAGGACAAGCCTGAGTACGGATCCTTCT
>JAJPJT010000110.1 GCA_021324095.1 Gammaproteobacteria bacterium | reverse complement strand
TCCCTGCGCTTCTCGCGCCAAGCGGGCCGGCGCGAACTCGCACGTCCCTGTGCTCGGACAGGCGCGCCTTGCTCCCGCTTGGCGCTGCGATGCTCGGCGTCGTGCAAAGGCGCGGCAAAAGCTCCACTCTGATGACGGCCATCCGTGGCCTCGTTCGGAGCGAGATCAAACCGCATGCTCCGTCCCCTCAGGCGCGCATGGATGCGCGCCAAACGGGGCCCCTCGAACACGGCGAGCGGACGACGGATCAGTCCGCAGGATGGCGCACACGATGTGCGCCAGTTCGCCGCAGGCACAGGGGAGTGCCGTCGGCGAACCCCGGCGCCCGCGAGCGAATCCGGAGCACAGGGATGTGCGGAGGACGTGTTCGCGGGGTGGCCTTTCTCTTGGTGACTTCTCTTTGGCCAAGCAAAGAGAAGTCACCCGCGCGCACCGGAGGCGCGCGAAAAGAGACAGGGATGTCGGTCTGCCTCTGCACGCACGCGGCGTGTGTCGGCCGGTGACGGCATGACCGCCCTGCCCGCACCAGCGAAAAAGAAGCTCGGTTTGGTGATCGACCTCGACATCTGCGTCGGGTGCCACGCCTGCGCGGTCGCGTGCAACGAATGGAACGACGGCGGCGATTTCGGGCCGCTGCCCGACGATGAGCCTTACGGCGAAGATCCGCACGGCGTGTGGTTCAATCGGGTGCATAGCTACGAAATCGCGGGGCTGGGGACTGGGGACTGGGGACCGGCAAAAGCGAACGCGACTGGAGATTCCCCAACCCCCAGCCCCCAACCCCCAGTCCCGCAGATGGTCCACTTCCCGCGCTCGTGCCTGCACTGCGAGACGCCGGATTGCGTGACGGTGTGTCCGACCGGCGCGAGTTACAAGCGCGCGGACGACGGCATCGTGCTGGTCGACGAGGACAAGTGCATCGGTTGCCAGTTGTGCGCGTGGGCGTGTCCGTACGGTGCGCGCGAGATCGCGCTGCCGCATCCGAAGACAAGCACGTCGGACGCAGGACGCAAGGACTCCAAGCGCGGCACGATGCAGAAATGCACGTTGTGCGTGGACCGGATCTACAACGAAACGCTGGATGAGCGCGATCGCCAGCCGGCGTGCGTGATGGCGTGTCCCACGCGCGCGCGGATGTTCGGTGACTTGGGCGATCCGGATTCCGACGTGTCGAAGGTCGTGGCCGACCGCGGCGGTTACGCCTTGATGCCGGAATTCGGCTATCGCCCGGTGAACCGTTATCTGCCGCCACGACCGCGCCGCAACGGTTCGACTGCATCCACCGTGGTCGACAAAGCCACCGGGGAGATGCTCGACACGGCACAACTGCCGCCGCTGCTGCGCTGGCTGGACAAGGCCCTGTCGCGATGAAGCCCGCGCTCACGGTGATCTTTTTCACGGTGTTGAGCGGCGCGGGCTATGGCGTGTGGTGCCTGCTCGGCGCCGCGATCGCTGCGGGGATCTATCCGCTCTCGAAGATCGACGTGCTGGTGCCGCTCCTGTTCGGGTTCGTGCTGGTGACGGTGGGATTGCTTGCCTCGACCGCGCACCTCGGCCGGCCCGAACGCGCGTGGCGCGCGCTCAGCCAGTGGAGTTCATCGTGGCTGTCGCGCGAAGGCATCGCGTCGCTGATCACTTATCTGCCGATGCTCGCGTTGGCGTCGCTGGTATTTGCAAACCGCTACGGTCCTGGACCACGAATCGCGGGTGCGTTGCTCGCGCTGTGCGCGCTCGCCACCATCCTGTGCACGGCCAACATCTACCGTTCGCTCAAGACCATCGGTGCGTGGCGCACACCGCAGGTATTGCCGCTGTATTTCGCGTTCGCGCTGCTCTCGGGCGGCCTGTGGCTGTGGGCGTGGCTTGCGCTCGCTTCCGGCTTCACGATAGGCGTTGCCTTTCCGCTCGCGCTGCTGGCGCTTGCCGTGGTCGCGGCGATCGTCAAATACGACTACTGGCGGCGCATCGACGGCCTGCCTTCGAATTCCGCAGGCCATGCGACAGGGCTGGAAATGCTGGGCAAGGTGCGTGCCTTCGAAGGTCCGGTCACCGGGCAAAGCTACCTGACCCGGGAGATGGCGTTCGTGTTGGCACGCAAGCACTCGACGCGCCTGCGCCGGATCGCTGTCGCGTTGTTCGCGGCGCTGCCGGCGCTTGGCATCGTGATCGCCCTGCCCAGCGGCGCGATGTGGATCGCGCCCTTGACGGCGATTGCCGCCGTCGCAGGGTTGTTTGTCGAACGCTGGCTGTTCTTCGCCGAAGCGCGACACGCGGTGGCGGCGTTCTTTCCGCCTCGGCGCGGTTGAAAGACCCAGCCGCGACCCCAACTCGTCACACAAATTTAACAGCAGTTCAGCGCCTGGACTCCAGCCTCACGGGTTCGCGTTGAACACGTCAAGGAGTTTTTGCATGAGAGTTTCACGTCTTACCGCGCTGGCGGCGGCCTTTGCAATCTGTCTGCCTGCTCTCGCGCTTGCCGACAGCACGAACACGAATTGGAGCGGCAGCGGCGAATTCGGCCTCGCCAATTCCACCGGCAATACCAAGTCGCTCAACATGGACGCGAAGTTCAAGCTCGGCTACGAGGACGACACCTGGAAGGACGCGTTTTTCCTCGACGCCAACCGCGCCAAGAGCAGCGTCAAGGTTCCCGTGTTGGTCAACGGGACCGTGACCGGCGAGACCGAAAACTACGAAACCACCGCCAACCATTACGACCTCGGCGGTTCGGTCGGTTACAAATTCAATCCGCGCTCCTACCTGATCGGCGCCGCGCGTTACGACCACGACGATTTCGCGCCGAACCGCTGGCAGGCGGTGGCGTCGATCGGGCTCGGCTACATCCTGTTCAAGGATGCCCGCGCCGAACTGTCGGTCGAGGCAGGCCCCGGTTACAAGCGCTACCAGCCGCAAACCTACACGGTCGTCGACACGACGGTAACGCCGCCGGTTACCACGTCGGTCACACCGCCGGTGCAGGACGAAGCGATCGGCCGCGGACTCGTGAACTACAAGCTCGCCCTCACCGACAGCGCCAGCCTGCAGGAGACGTTCCTGGCCGAGGTCGGCAGCCAGAACAAGTACTACCAGAACGACATTGGCGTCGCGGTCGCGATGACCAGGACGCTGGCGCTGAAGGTGGCGTACGAGAACCGCTACAACTCCAACATCGTGCCGGGCACCAAGCACCTCGACAGCCTGTTCACCACCAATCTCGTCTACAACTTTGGGAAGACGAAGTAGCGCGGGACTAGGGACCAGGGACCAGGGACCAGGGACCAGGGACCAGGGACCAGGGACCAGGGACCAGGGACTAGGGACTAGGGACTAGGGACTAGGGAAAAGCGTAACGCGTTCACCCCCTTCCGAAGGATGGGGGTCTATGTGGCTGTCACAGGCAGCCGCATCAGGGGGATGCGGTGGATCAACCGGCCAGCCGCGCCTTCACGCGCTGCGACAGCGCGCCCATAAGGATGGGGTTCTACGTGGCTGTCAAAGGCAGCCGCATCAGGGGATGCGGTGGATCAACCGGCCAGCCGCGCCTTCACGCGCTGCGACAGCGCGCCCATGTCGGCACGGCCCGCGGCGCGTTCCTTCAGGAGCGCCATCACCTTGCCCATGTCGCGTGGCGACGTCGCGCCCGCGCCGGTAATGCACTGCGCGATCAGCGCATCGAGTTCCGCATCGGTCAATTGCGCCGGGAGGTAGCCCTCGATCACGCCGATTTCGTAACGTTCCTGGTCGGCGAGATCTTCGCGTTTCGCGGCCTCGTACTGTGCGACGGAATCACGGCGCTGCTTCAGCATCTTCTCCAGCACGTGCAGTACCTGCGCGTCATCCAGCGTGATGCGCTCGTCGACCTCACGTTGCTTGAGCGCGGCGAGGATCAACCGGATCGTGCCGAGGCGCGGCTTGTCGCCGCCCTTCATCGCGGTTTTCATGTCCTCGGTGATGCGCGCTTTGAGTTCGCTCATGGAAAATCCCGGCCAGTTCTGCAGCGATCGCTTCGATCAAGCTTGCTCATTCTTCCACAACCCCCGCGCAAGACGGCTGTCTTGCGCCGCCCCCTTGACTCAAGAGGGCAAGAACACGAAATCCACCTCAGGTTTCAGCGTTGCAAACGCAAAAAGCCGGTGCCGCAGGGCAGCACCGGCTGATTCTCGCAAGGGACGCGACCTGTATCAGTACAGGCGCTTGCGGCGCGTGACTTCGCGCGAGACGCGACGCAGGTGGCGCTTGACCGCCGCAGCGCGCTTGCGCTTGCGTTCCTGGGTCGGTTTCTCGTAAAACTCGCGCTTGCGCGTTTCGGCGAGCACGCCGGCCTTCTCGCAGGTGCGCTTGAAGCGGCGCAGGGCGATCTCGAACGGCTCGTTCTCGCGGACTTTGACGCTGGGCATGGACGCTCCACTTGGTAAACTGGCCCGCTGGTGAGCGGGTGAGCCGCGAATTATAACGTGATTTTCATGACCGATTCAAAGACCCCGGCACCAGGTCCGGTGCTGGGCATCGAGAGTTCCTGCGATGAAACCGGCGTGGCCGTTTACGAACCCGGTCGCGGCCTGCTGGCGCACGCCTTGTATTCGCAGATCGCCCTGCACGCGGAATACGGTGGCGTGGTGCCGGAACTCGCCAGCCGCGACCACGTGCGCAAGCTGCTTCCCCTTTTGCGCCAGACACTTGCAGACGCGGAACTGAAGGTTTCGGACCTCGCGGCGGTGGCCTACACCGCAGGCCCCGGCCTGATCGGCGCGCTGCTGGTCGGGGCCTCGGTGGCCCGCTCGCTGGCGTGGGCGCTGGAAGTGCCGGCGATCGCCATCCACCACATGGAAGGGCATCTGCTGGCGCCGCTCCTGGAAGAGCCCGCTCCGGGGACCGAACCGCTGGCGCCGCCATTCGTGGCGCTGCTGGTCTCGGGCGGCCATTCGATGCTGGTCGCGGTCGACAAGATCGGCAGCTACGCGATCCTGGGCGACACGCTGGACGATGCCGCCGGCGAGGCTTTCGACAAGACCGCCAAGCTGATGGGTCTGCCGTATCCGGGCGGGCCGGCGCTGGCGCGGATTGCCGAGACGGGCAACCCGAAGGCGTTCCGGTTTTCGCGGCCGATGACGGACCGGCCGGGGCTCGACTTCAGTTTCTCGGGTCTGAAGACCCAAGTGCTGCTGGCATGGCGCGACAGCGACCACGCCGAATCCACCAAGGCCAACATCGCGCGCGGCTTCGAGGAAGCCATCGTCGAGACCCTGGCCATCAAGTGCCGGCGCGCGCTGGCCCGGACCGGCTACAAGCGGCTGGTGGTTTCGGGCGGCGTCGGCGCCAACAAGCGCCTGCGCGCGCAACTGGCCGCAGCCGGCCAGCAGGAAGGTTTCCAGACCTACTTCCCGCGCCTCGCCTTCTGCACCGACAACGGCGCAATGATCGCGCTGGCCGGCTCGATCCGGCTCGCAGCGGGGCAGACAACGGGACCCGAAATCCGCGTGCTGCCGCGCTGGGATCTGCAAAGCCTGGCGGGACTTGAGACTGGGGACTCGGGACTCGGAAGAGCTGTACCAGCATGACGCCCGAAATTTCCTGTGCCGCCTCAAGCCCCCAGCCCCCCCCCCCAGCCCCTCGCCCCCAACTCCGGCTCCTATGGATATCGTCTTCATCGAAGCGCTCGCGGTCGAAACCACCATCGGTATCTACGACTGGGAGCGGAAGATCCGCCAGAAGGTCGTGCTCGACGTCGAGATGGGTTTCGACAATGCCGGGCCGGCCGCGAGCGATCAGATCGAACACACGGTCGACTACAAGGCGGTTTCCAAACGCCTGATCGCATTCATCGAGGCATCGAACTTCCAGTTGGTGGAAACGCTGGCCGAGCGCTGCGCCGCGATCATCCGCGAAGAGTTCGGCGCGCCGTGGGTGCGACTGCGGCTGGCCAAGCCCGGCGCGGTCACGGGAGCCGATTCGGTCGGCGTGGTGATCGAACGCGGGACCCGAACGTGACGCCATGGCGCGCGTTTACCTGAGCCTCGGCTCCAACGTCGATCCCGAACGGCACCTGCGGGACGCATTGCGAGCCCTGCGCGATCGCTTCGGCAAAGTCGCCGTGTCGCCGACCTATCGGAGTGCCGCGGTCGGCTTCGAGGGCGCGGCGTTCCTGAACAATGCGGCGGCGTTCGACTGCGACTTGGCGCGCGAGGCGCTGCGCGCATGGCTGCATGAACTGGAAGATGCGAGTGGCCGCGACCGCACCCTGCCGCGTTATGCGGATCGCACGCTCGACGTCGACATCGCGTTGTGGTGCGAGGGCGAGAGCTGCACGACCGACCTCAGCCGCGAGGAATTCGAGCGCGCGCACGTGCTGGCGCCGCTCGCCGACTTGGCGCCCGACCTGCGCGAACCATTCACCAACACGCCATTGATAGAGCGCTGGCGGCAACTCGCGCCCATCTTGCCGAACCTGGAATGGTGTCGGTCGGCCCGTCTGACAGCCTCGGGAAATGCTGAAGAACCGTAGCGAGCGAAGGCAGTGCCATTCATGGCCAGAAACGTTCCATGGTCGCCGGAGCGCAGCAAGCGGAGCGTACACGTCAGTACGTGAGCATTGCGAGCACCGCCGGCACGCAAGCTGCCGACTAGATCGGCAGGACTGCCGATCTGAACGCCGCAGGCGGCCCGAAGGGCGAGTCACAGGGATGTGGCGAGTAGCGCAGTAGGTTATGCAGCATTTCAAAGACCCGCTTCGCGCGCGTCTTGAGCCCGGTCGCGCACCACGCGCCGTGCGGGGACTTCTGTGCTGCGGTCCGCGGGGATGAATTCGACTTCGTGCGAAAACATCCTGATGGCGGTGCGCGCGACCTGGCGCGTGTCGTACCAGGCGTAGGCGCCCACGCCCAGCGCGCCGGCAAGCGGCAATGCCCGCGCGAGCGAACTGCCCAGGGCACGCTGGGATAGCTTGACGCCAATCCGGTCCGCAACGCGCCGGATCGTCCGAGTGGTCGCCGTGTGTACGATCCAGCGTTGACCGGCGCGCACCACGAGATCGCGTACCGCCTGCGACGCCGCGTGCGACAGGCAATACAGCATCTGCTCGCGGGTCAACGTGGTGTGCTGCCCGTACACGGCGGCGATGTCCGCCACCATTTGCGCCTGGACTTTCCAGATCGCGACCAGCTCCGGCAACACGGTCAGCCAACCCAAAGGACCCGGCGGAAGCGCCAGCGACGACGACGCCAGAAACGCCTTGCGCCGCGCCGCCAGCGCGATGGCCTCCGCACGCGCACGCGGGTGTTCGAGCGGGCGCTCGCGGCTGGCGGGGACATCGGTGAGGAAATCGAGGATTTGCCGCGCGATCCACTGAGAGGGATTGCCGGTCGTGGCGGGCGAAGCAACGGTCATCAGCGCTCTCGGTACGGATGGGCGATTCCCAACATGCCGGCGCCCCAGGCCATTCAAGTCGGTGTTCAGGAACAACTCACGCGCCGAGAATCCTCCCGCCGTCGACGCGGATCGTTTGCCCGGTGACGTAAGCCGCGTCACGGATCAACCACAACACCGCGCCCGCGATATCCTCGGGCGTGCCTTGCCGCCGCAACGCCGTCTGCTCGTTCAACGCCAGTTGCCGCGCCGCATCGGCATTGCCTTCGGGTGGCAGCATGTTGCCCGGCGCGACCGCATTCACCCGCACCTCCGGGCCGAGCGCCTGTGCCAGCGCGAGCGTCGCCATCCGCAGCGCCGCCTTGCTCATGCAATACACCGCGTGGTCCCGCAGCGGGCGTTCAGCATAAATATCGGTGATGTTGACGATCGAACCGCGCGCGTTTTTCAGGTGCGGGGCGGCAGCCTGCGCCAGCAGCAGTGGCGCGCGGGCGTTGGCCGCGAAGAGTTCTTCCCATTGCTGGACGGTGATGCTGCCAAGCGGCGTTGGATGAAACGTCGATGCGTTGTTGACCAGCACATCCAGCCGTCCGAAACGGGCGAGGGCGGCGTCGATGAGACCCGGCAAGCGCTCGATGTCCGCGAGGTCGGCCTGCAACACCAGCGTCGAGTTCGCGCGGCGCGCTTCCAGTTCGCCAATCAACGCGTCCAGCTCGGCTCGCGAGTGACGGCAATGCAGTGCCAGGTCATAACCCGCTCCGTGCAGCACGCGCGCGATGACCGCACCGACTCGCCGGGCGGCACCGGTGACGAGCACGACGGGATGGCTTTCGTTCATCGCTGCGCTCCGCGGGTTATCCTGCCTTATCCAAAGCGTGCACCATTTCAGACGCAATCACCAGCTTGAACGCCGCCCTGCCCGAACCCTCCGCCGAAGAAGCCGCGCATTCCGCGCAATTGGCGGAAGTGATCCGCCATGAAATCGCGACGACCGGGCCGATTTCTTTCGCGCGTTTCATGGAACGCTGCCTGTACACGCCGGGACTCGGCTATTACAGCGCGGGACGATTGAAGTTCGGCAAGGCCGGGGATTTCATCACGGCGCCGGAACTGGGGCCGCTGTTCGCACGCTGCGTCGCCGGGGCCACGGCGCCGGCGCTGCGCGCGTGCGGGGACGACGCGGTCTGGTTCGAACTCGGCGGCGGCAGCGGCGCGTTCGCGCGCGATTGCCTGCTCGAGCTGCAGACACGTAATGCTTTGCCGCGCCGCTACTGGCTGCTGGAACCATCGGCCGATCTGCGCGAACGACAGCGCGAGCGCCTGCGTTCCAGTCTTCCCGCAGAAGTGTTCGCACGCTGCGTGTGGCTGGATCGGCCGCCGCAACATCCGTGGTCGGGCGTGTTGTTCGCGAACGAAGTGCTGGATGCGCTTCCCATCACGCGCTTCACCGTGCGCGACGGCGAAGTATTCGAGGAGCACGTGGAAACCACCGCCAACGGCGCCTTCGCGCGTACCGACCGACCGGCCGATCCGCTGGTCGCGGGCGCGGTGCGGCACCTGCAGCGACACCTCGGCCGTGAGTTCGAGGCCGGCTACCGCTCGGAAGTGCTGCCGCAACTTCCCTGGTGGCTGGAAGCCATTGCGGGAGAACAGACGCGGGGCGCGGCCTTGTTCGTCGATTACGGCTATGTGCGTCGCGAGTTCTACCTGCCCGAACGCCGCGACGGCACGCTGCTTTGCCACTACCGCCACCGCGCGCATGCCGATCCGTTCATCCTGCCGGGGCTGCAGGACATCACCGCTTCGGTCGATTTCACGGCACTGGCCGAAGCCGGGATCGGGGCAGGTTTCGAATTGGCCGCGTACATGTTCCAGTCGGAGTTCCTGATGGCATCGGGACTGGACGCGGCATTCACCGCCGCCTACGAGGCCACGACGGACGAGGCCGCGCGCTACGCGCTCGCCCAGCAGGTCAAGCGGCTGACCCTGCCGGGCGAAATGGGCGAACGCTTCCAGGCGATGCTGTTTGCGCGCGATCTGGGCGTCGAGGAGGTTTTCGCATCCCTGCTCCCGGCCGACCGCAGTACCCGCCTTTGACGCGGCGAAACCCCGCTGAAAGGCAGCCGCGAGACAATGGCGGTCCGGGTTCAGGCGCGATGCCACCAAGCGACGCCAAATCGGCGACAATATGCGCACCCATGGCGGGCAGGCGTCGCCCTGCCCGTTCTCGTGTCAGACCCCGCTTGAACATGACCGCCACCGCCGCCACTTTGCTGTTGCTGCTCGCTTCCGTTGCCTGCGAGGTGGCCGGACAACTCTGTTTCAAGCGCGGCATAGGGCATGAAACCGGCGAGGCCGAGGCGCCGTCGCTTCTGCACAAGGTGCTGCATTCGCCATGGATTGCACTGGGCGTCGCCGTTTACGCGGTGGAATTCGTGGTCTGGTTCGCGGCGCTGTCGCGCACGCAACTCAGTATTGCTTTTGCATTCATGGCGCTCGGCTACGTTGGCGTCGTGCTGGCCAGCCGCTGGCTGCTCGGTGAACGGGTAACGCTGCGGCGCTGGGCCGGCGTGGGCATGATCGTGATCGGAGTGGCGCTGGTAGGGCCGCAGTTGGCCTGACGACTATGACCCAATCGATGATCAAACAGGCGGACTTCATGCTGCGCGGCGGACGCGCCGGCGTGTTGCTCGTCCATGGCCTCACCGGCACGCCCGCGGAGATGCGCTTCGTGGGCAAAGGCCTGAACCGCGCCGGCTTCACCGTTTACGGCATGCAGCTCGCCGGCCACTGCGGCAGTGAAGCCGACCTCCTGAAAACGGGCTGGCGCGACTGGGCGCGCAGCGTGCGCGAAGGCGCCGACCGGATGCGTCGCGAGGTCGATCATCTGTTCGTGGCGGGACTTTCGATGGGCTCGGTGCTGGCCCTTAACCTCGCGATCGAACGCCCGCAGTGGGTGGACGGTCTCGGACTTTACGGCAGCACGTTTTTCTATGACGGCTGGACGATTCCGCGCATGGCGCGGCTTTCGTTCATGCTGCCGCTGGTCTGCGGCCTGGGACTTTTCAAGCGGCGCAAGTTCATGGAAAGCTTTCCCTACGGCATCAAGGACGAACGCGTGCGCATGCGCATCGCCGGGGCGATGCTGGAAGGCCAGAGCGAGGCCGCCGGCCTGCCCGGCAACCCGTGGCCGTCACTGGCGGAGTTCCACAAGCTGGTCTGGCACGTGCGCCCGCGCCTGCAGGAAGTGCGCGCGCCGGCGTTGATCATGCACGCCGCGGACGACGACATCGCGAGCGTGCGCAACGTGCGCGTGATCGAACAGCGCGTCACCGGTCCCACCGAAACGGTGCTGCTGAACGACAGCTATCACATGATCACGGTCGACGGCGAACGCGACAAGGTCATTTCGCGCTCGGTCGATTTTTTCACGAGGATCCTCAGCGAAAGCCCCGTGCGCTTCCCGCGCGGACGCATCGCCGTGGCACCTTCGGCAGCATGATCCGGAAGGGCCGCGCGCCTTGCTGCAACCGTTTTGCCCGGGATGAACGCAGAGACGTAACCGCGGCCGTCCGGGATTCCGCATGAGCACGCGCGATGATCTTCGCCCGCGGTTGTCGCCACTGGTGCTGGCCTGGCTGCTGCTGATCGCGCTCGACACGCTTGGCCAGGTCGCGATCAAGACGGCCGGCAACGAGATCGGCGCGTTCGAACTCGATCTTCCATCTGTCTTGGCGGCCGTGTCCACACCGTGGCTGTGGGTAGGCCTGGCGTGCTACGTGGGCCAGTTCTGGATCTGGATGGCTATCCTGGAAAAATCCACGTTGTCTTCCGCTTTTCCAACCAGCGCCATCACGTTCGTCGTCGTCATCGTTGCGTCGTGGGCGGTGTTCGGCGACCCGATGGGCTGGGAGAAGATCCTCGGATCGGCGATCATCGTCGCTGGTATCCTGTTGTTGGGCGGCGACGTACAACCCGCCCCGCCCGCGCCACCGCGCCACGACGCCGAAGGGAACCCGCCATGAGCGACGACTTCACGCCAGAAAACGTCCGGAAAACCATTTTCTCGATCATCGCCAAGGAAGCCGGTATCGACGAGAGCAAGGTCACGCTGGATTCGACGTTGAAGGACCTGGAAATCCCTTCGCTGGACGCCATCCAGATCATTTTCGAGATCGAGGATCACTACAAGATCCAGATGCCCGACCGCGATCCGAACTTCGATACCGAATCGGTGAAGGGCCTGGTGGATACCGTTGAAAAACTGCTGGCGGAAAAGGCGGCGAACCCGCCTCCGTCCTCCACGCCGCCGCCATCGAATCCGCCTGCCGCATAACCCGGTTTCCTTATGAGTCGCCGCGTCGTCATCACCGGGGTCGGTGCGATCTGTGCGCTGGGCAACGACGCGGGCACGATCTGGCGCGGCATGCGCGAAGGCAGGAGCGCGATCGCGCCGCTCCGGGGGTTCGAAAAAGAAGACATGCGGGTCAAGGTCGCCGCGCAAGTATCAGACTACGACGCCCGCGCGCACTTCGAACCCAGAAAACTCGTGCTGCTGGACCGCGTGTCGCAGTTCGCGGTGATCGCCGCGCGCGAAGCGGTCAAGCAGTCCGGCATCGACTTCATGCAGGGCGACATGCGCCAGCGCACCGCCTGCGTCGTCGGTACAGGCACCGGCGGCGAGGAAACCAACGACGAAGGTTCGCGCCGCCTTTACGGCGAGGGCAACCCGCGCCTGCACCCGCTGTCGATCGTGCGCCGGATGATGAGCGCGCCGGCGTCGCAGGTGTCGATCGAGTTCGGGATCACGGGTCCGTCGTTCGTGGTGTCGAGCGCGTGTTCCTCGGCCAATCATGCCTTCGCGCAAGCGTTCTCGCTGGTGCGCTCGGGCGCGGCCGACGCCGCGATCGCGGGCGGCACCGAAGCGTGCATCGTGCTCGGCGTCCTGCGCGCGTGGGAAGCGATGCGCGTCCTCGCCGACGACACCTGCCGGCCCTTCTGCAGGCAACGCCGCGGCCTCGTGCTGGGCGAAGGCGCGGGCATGGTCGTGCTGGAAGATTTCGATCATGCGCGTGCGCGCGGTGCAGAGATCCTTGCCGAGTTCGCGGGTGCCGGCATGAGCGCCGACGCCGGCGATATCGTGATGCCCTCGGACTTAGGCGCGTCACGCGCGATGAGCGCTGCATTGCGCGACGCGCAACTCGATCCCGACGACATCGACTACATCAACGCGCACGGCACCGCGACGCCTGCCAACGACCCGACCGAAACCCGCGCGATCCACATGGCGCTCGGCGAGCACGCGAAACAGGTCGCGATTTCGTCCACCAAATCGGTACACGGACACGCGCTCGGTGCAGCCGGCGCGCTCGAGATCGTCGCCGCGATCGGCGCCCTGCGTGACGGCGTGATCCCGCCCACGGCGAATTTCCTCGATCCCGATCCCGAGTGCGACCTCGACTACGTGCCGAACGTGGCGCGCGAAATGCCGGTCAACGCGGTGCTGTCGAACGCCTTTGCGTTCGGCGGTTTGAATGCCGTGGTGGCGCTGAAGCGCGCGCAGTAAGCGTCATACCGGCGATTCCGGCCTCGTTATTCCGCTCTCCCTTCGGGAGAGCGGAAACATCAGGCGACGTGTCGCGCTGCTGGTGCGGGTTCGCCCGGAAATGCGCGGTCGAGCCACGCCGGCACGGGAATGCCCTTGCTGCGCAGGAAGGCGGGGTTGAACAGTTTCTTCGCATAGCGAGTCCCGCCGTCGGCCAGCACCGTGACGATCACGTGGCCGGGCCCGAGTTCGCGCGCAAGGCGGATTGCACCCGCCAGGTTCACGCCCGACGAGCCGCCGAGGCACAGGCCCTCTTCCGCAAGCAACGCGTGCACCAGCGGCACCGATTCGTCATCGGGAATGCTGTACGCGGTATCGACCTGCGCGTCCTGGAAGTTGGCGGTGATGCGGCTGGAGCCGATGCCTTCGGTGATGGAGTTGCCTTCCGCGACCAGCTCGCCGCGATTCACGAAGTTCGCCAGCGCAGAGCCGGCGGGGTCGGCCAGCGCGATCCGCACGTTCGGCTTGCGCGACTTCAATCCTTGCGCGACACCGGCCAGCGTGCCGCCCGTGCCGGCCGCGCATACGAAGCCGTCCACGGCGCCGCCTGTTTCGTTCCATATTTCGGCGGCGGTGGTCGCCACGTGGAAATCGCGGTTGGCCGTGTTGTCGAACTGGTTGGCGAACCACGCACTGCCGGGGTCCGTCGCGTTAAGCGACTCCGCCAGCGCACTCGCGATGTGCACGTAGTGCTTGGGATCTGCGAACTTCGCCGCCGGCACCAGGCGCACCTCGGCGCCGGTCAACCGCAGCGCGTCGATCTTTTCAGCGCTCTGCGTTTCCGGCATCACGATGATGCTGCGGTAACCGCGGCTCGAACCCAGCAGCGCAAGCCCGATGCCCGTGTTGCCGGCGGTTCCCTCGACCAGTATGCCGCCCGGCCGGATCAGCCCGCGTCTTTCCGCATCGGCGAGCAGGCCCAAGGCGGTGCGGTCCTTGATCGAACCTCCGGGATTCAGCCACTCGGCTTTGCCGAGAATTTCGCAGCCGGTCGCCTCCGACGCACGCCGCAGGCGGACCAGCGGCGTGCGGCCCACGGTCGCGGCGAAGTCGGCGCGCGCATGGATCATGCAGGCTCCTTCGCCCGCGCCTTCGCGAAACGCAGGTATGGCTTCACCTTGCGCACGCCCTCGAACCGTTCGTCGGCCTCGGCGTCCGAAAGTTTCGGCGACACCACGACATCCTCGCCCGGCTGCCAGTTGACCGGCGTGGAAACGGGTTGCTTGTCGGTGAGTTGCAGCGCATCGACAGTGCGCAGGATTTCGTCGATGTTGCGGCCCACGCTGGGTGGATACGTGAAGATCGTGCGCACCTTGCGCTGCGGATCGATGATGAACACCGAACGTACCGTGACCTTCGGATCGGCTTCGGGATGGTACATGCCATACAACTTGGCCACTTCGAGATCCGGATCGGCAAGGATCGGGTAATTGACCTCGGTGCCGCCGACCTCGGCGACATCCTTCGACCACTTCCGGTGTTCTTCCACCGGATCGACCGAGAGGCCGAGCAGCTTGACGCCGCGTCGGTCGAATTCGGCCTTGCGGCGTGCGAACGCGCCCAGTTCGGTGGTGCAAATCGGCGTGAAATCCTTGGGATGCGAGAAAAACACCACCCAATGGTCGCGAGCATAGGCGTCGAAGTGCAATGGTCCCTGCGTGGAGTCGAGGGTGAAATCGGGGGCGGTCTGGCCCAGTTGCAAACTCATCGTGGTTTCCTCGTGTTGAAAAGATGTTTCAGGCAGGCTGCGTGGCGAATCGGGCGCCGCGACGGCGTTGAGGGCGGATCGTGCCTGCGCCGCCACCTCGCCGACCATCAAAAGCGCGGGATGTCTATATCTGTGCCGTGCGAGGGCGGGAAGTTCCCTCGGCATCGCTTCCGGCACGAATTGATCCATGGATGCCAGAAACTCGATGGCAGACGGACGGGCGGATGCGCGGGCACGCGGCCATTCTGCGCGCTCGCCGTTGCAAAAGGAAATGCGCGTTCCCATGCTGCTCATATCACCGCGTTATCAGACATATGGACGTCTGGACGTCCATATGCTAGCCTTGCTCGGTTATGCCGTACTTTGGACGTCCACTGACGGAACATGCCCGATGAATTCGAAGCCGTCCTCGATGTGCGGTCGCTGATCCGGAAGTTCGATGTGCGGTGCGCACACTGCCCCTCCGCGGTCACTTCCGGGAGTCCAGATGACCCTCAACCAGCTTCGCTACCTCGTCGCGATCGCCGATTCCGGCCTCAACATCACTCTCGCGGCCGAACACGTCCACGCAACGCAACCCGGACTGTCGCGGCAGATCAAGCAACTGGAAGGCGAACTCGGTTTTCTGCTGTTCACCCGCAAGGGCCGCAGCCTCACGTCACTGACGCAAGCGGGGGAACACGTGCTGGTGCACGCACGCCGCCTGCTCGATGAGGCCGGCAATATCCGCGCACTGGCGGCCAACCAGCGTGGCGAACGCAAGGGGCGCCTCACGCTGATCACCACGCATACCCAGGCACGCTACGTGTTGCCGCGGGCGGTCGCCGCGACGCGGCGCGAATACCCAGCGGTCAGTATCCGGCTGCAACCTTCCGAGGAAAGCGAGATCCTCGCGCACCTCGCTCGTGGCGGCGACGAACTCGCGATCATCAGCACCAGCGGCGCCGTACCCGATGCGGGCGTCGCGATTCCCCTGTTCCGCTGGCGCAGGGTGGTACTGGTCCCGTCGGCCCATCGGCTCGCGCGGCGCACCCGGTCCATCAGCCTGCGTGAACTGTCCGCGGTGCCGCTGGTGAGCTATGAATCCTCGCGCCGCCCGGAATCGTCATTGCGCCGTGCGTTCGACGCCGCCGGCCTTCCGATGCAATTGGCGATGACCGCGCACGACGCGGATCTCATCAAGACTTACGTGCGCGCCGGCCTCGGAATCGGCATCCTGGCGGAAATGGCGGTCTCGGCCGCGGATGCGGATCTGTACGCATTGCCCGCACCGGGTGCACTCCCCGAGTGCATCACCTGGGCGGTGTTGCCGCGCGGCAGGGTGCTGCGCGATTTTGCACTGCGCCTGCTGCGTGAACTTGCGCCGCAGATCGATGCAGCCGACCTGCACCGGGCGGTCGCCGGCAACGCCGAGCCGGCCTGGCCCGAACCGCCGGCGTGGGTCGATCTGCAGCGCGAGCCTGCGCAGCCCTCAGTGCGCACCGCCACTGGCAGGAGGAAGTCCCTGCAGCGGCATCAGTGACATCAGCTTGCCGATATCGATGTACTGCAGCAGCGCGCCCATGCCCCGCGCTACGTGCGGCTCCGAGACGAGGCCGGCGATCGCCCACCGCCCCCAGGCTTCAAAAGCGGTTTCAACGCCCTGGGTTCCCTCGAACATCAATGCCTGCTGGACCGGCCGGCTGCACGACTGCACCAGGAGGCTGGTCAGCAATGAACCCGCTTGCTGATTGATCAAAGCGCGCTGCTCCGTCGTCACCCTGGCCATGGAGGCCACGTCAGGATCCAGCGCCATGGTTGCGAACGCCCAGCGCAGCACGACCTTCTGGTCGGCAGGTGTCGTCGCATGGATCAGGCACTGCGACAGCGTGTCGGCGTATGAGCTGGCGCGCGCCAGCGCCGGGCACGCCGACATCGAAGCCAGTAAACCCAGAATCGGAAAAATCCGGCGCATGGCACGTCCTCGTTCGCGATGATGATGCTGAGACCCTGCGGAGGCGCGCCGGGTTTCACGCGATGGCGACGGGATACGAGCCCAGTATCGTCACCTGCGAAGCGAAGTCGCCCAATTCCGCCAGAGCGTCGCGCAGCGGCGACTCGTCCACGTGGCCGCCGATGTCGATGAAGAACGCGTACTGCCACAAGCCCGTATGCGCAGGGCGCGACTCGATGCGGTTCATGCTGATCCCGTGCCGCGCCAGTGGCTCCAGCACGTGGTACAACGCGCCGGGCTGGTCGCGCACGAAGACCAGCAGCGAGGTACGGTCGTTGCCTGACGGCGGAAACAGCGCGCGCCCGATCACGAGGAACCGGGTGGTGTTGTCCGGCCGATCTTCGATCGGGCCGGCGACGATCTTCAAGCCATACACGTGCGCCGCGCTCTCGCCGGCGATCGCCGCCGCATCGTCGGCCTTGCGCGCGCGCCGCGCGGCTTCCGCATTGCTGGACACGGCTTCCAAATCGACCCGCGGCAGGTTCTGGCGCAGCCAGCCGCGGCACTGCGCCAGCGACTGGCCGTGCGAGTACACCCGTTCGATGTCTTCGGCGTGGCCGCCCCGCGAAAGCAGATATTGGTGCACGTGCAGCTCGACTTCGCCGCAGATCTTCAGAGGTGAACCCAGAAACAGGTCCAGCGTGGACTGGATCGTGCCTTGCCCGGAATTTTCGACCGGCACCACGCCGAAGTCGGCGCGGCCCTCGGCGACCTCGTCGAACACTTCGGCGATGCTGGCCAGCGGAAATCCCTTCGCCGAGTGGCCGAAGTGCTTGAACACCGCCTGTTCCGAAAAAGTGCCTTCGGGACCCAGATAACCGACCTTCAGCGGTTCCTGCTGGGCGAGGCAGGCCGACATGATTTCCCGGAACAGCCGCACCAGTACGTCGTCCGCCAGCGGCCCGGCGTTGCGGTCGACCACGCGCCGCAACACCTGCGCCTCACGTTCCGGACGGTAGTAATCCACTGCGGCCGCGAGCTTGCCCTTGGCCCGGCCGACTTCGTGCGCCCAGTGCGCGCGGCGCGCGATCAGCGCCTGGATCTGACGGTCGATGCCGTCGATCTCGGCGCGCACAGCAGCCAAGTCGGGCTTGGGCGATGTCTCGTGCGCGTCCGCGATTTTCGTGCGCTTTGGCCGCGAAGCCGACGCGATCTTGCGCGCGGGCCGGGGTTTGCCTGCCATGCCGGTTCTCCTTGGGGAGCACGCAGCTTGAGGGCGCGGCGACCCCGTACGCAAGCGTTTGGACGTCCAGCCGTCTCGAGCTGACGCACGGCCCGCGCTTCCGGCCAGCCCGAAAACCCTGATGCCGTCGTGCGCGGTCGACGTGACGCAGATGCGATGCCGGACACATTCACGGCGCGCGTTCCCCAGACAATCGGCACTGGGAGTGTCAACCGTCGTTGCGGGCGGGCGTTTTCGAGATCAACGGGTCATCGATCCGGCCAGCGGGGGCAAGCGATGGTCATGCGTATCGCACTGACTGCGGGGTTCCGGGCGTTCCATCTCACGGCCGCGAGCGCGCGCGGACAGGATCGTGCATTGCGACGTGTCGCGACGCGCGATGCCGCGCAGCGACGCCCCGGCCGGACAAAAGCCGCCGTCGCACCAGCGACCGCCTTCGATCCGGCGCCTCACCCGGACAAGCCAACGCCATTCGCGATCCGGACGTGAAGCACACCGCATAGCGTCTTCAATTTCGTCATTCCGGCGAAGGCCGACTGCGTTTGCAGGATTGCAAACGCGAACGCCCCCGGCCTACGCCGGGGCAGGCTGCGGCGACCCGAAGGGCGAGCGCCATGGATGGCGCGAGTTTATCCAGTGTCTTTGCCTTCCATGGCACTGGATGACGGCACCCGTTATCACGCAAACAAGAATGCTCAGACGCCGCGCGCGAGCTCCGCCGCAACGTCTTTGGCTGCCTCGAGCGTCTGCGCGATGTCGTCCTGTGTGTGTGCGGTCGAGACGAACAGGTTTTCGTATGCGCCCGGATGGAACAACACGCCGCGCGCAAGCATGCCTTGCCACCACCTGCGGAACATGCCCTGGTCAGCATGGCGCTCGGCATCGCGGTAGTTGTGGATTTCCTCGCGTGCAAACCACACCTGCATCAGCGGCCCCACGCCCACAACACAGGCTGGCAGGCCCGCGTCGCGCAAAACCCGGTCGAGGCCGAGGCGCAATTCGTCGGAGATCGCGTCGAGTTGCGCGAACACTCCCGGCGTCGCCAGCACGTCCAGCGCCGCGTTGGCCGCCGCGATCGCGATGCCGTTGGCGGCGTAGGTGCCCGCCATCGACACCGTGCCGTTGGCGACCAGCGCCATGATGTCGGCCCGTCCGCCGCAGGCCGCCACCGGAAAACCGCCGCCGAGGCCCTTGGCGAATACCGACAGATCCGGCTTCACGCCCAGCCGCGCCTGCGCGCCGCCCAAGCCCAGGCGGAAGCCGGTGATGACTTCGTCGAACAGCAGCACGATGCCGCGCCGCGCGGTCAGTTCGCGCATCGCTTCGAGGTAACCGGGCTTCGGCAGGATACAGCCGGTGTTGCACATCACGGGCTCGGTGATCACCGCGGCGATGCGCTCGCCTTCGCGCGTGATCGCATCTTCCAGTGCGTCTGCGTCGTTCCACGGCAGGATGATGAGGTTCTCGTCCAGGCCGTGCGGCAGGCCCGGTCCCTGCGGCACCGGAACGGGACGACTGTCGGGACCCGCCTTGGCGATGTCGGGGTGCTTGCTCCAATAGACCTGGTCGGAGAAGCCGTGGTACATGCCCTCGAAGCGGATCAGTTTCGGCCGCTTGGTGAAGGCGCGCGCGAGCCGCGTGGCGTACAGCACCGCTTCCGTGCCGGTGTTGCACAGCCGCACCTGTTCGACGCTCGGCACCGCGGCGATGATCTTGTCGGCGAGCTTCGCTTCGTCCGCGGTCGGCAGCGCGAACACGGTGCCGCGCTGCTGGATGAAATCGACCACCGCCTGCGTCACGCGCATCGGCCGGTGCCCGAGCAGCATGGGACCGAGGCCCAGCAGGTAATCGATATACTCGTTGCCGTCGACGTCGGTGAGCCGCGAGCCCTCGCCACTCTCGACGAACAGCGGATACGGCGTCCAGCCCGACCACGTCGCGCGCGCGGTGCTGTTGACGCCGCCCGGGATCGACCGGCAGGCAATCTCGAACAGCTCCGCGCTGCGCGAGGTATCGAGTCCGGGCGCGAGTTGCGCGCCACCCACAGAAGGCGCCGCTTCTGTGGTCGTTTTGATCGATGCGTTCATCAGATTTGCTTTCCGGAAATATGATTTGAGCGGTTTGGAAAGCGTAGCGAGCGAAGACAGGTTGCGCGACGCCGGAGCGGAGGAACCGGAGTGTACACGTCGGTACATGAGGATTCCGAGCACCGCCGGCGCGCAAGCTGGCGAGCGCAGTAGCTTTCCGAGCCGCTCATGCCGACGCGAGCACGCGCCGCGGTGTAAACAACTTGCCCGTGAGCAGCGCGGGCAGCAGGCTGATCGCGTCGGCGAAGCCCACGATCGAGGTGTGGGGAATGGCCGCATGGCGGCAATGCTCGATCAGGCGGTGCTTGGCGAACACGTAATCGGCTTCGCCCGCCGCGCAGTAATCCGACGCCCCATCGCCGATCAGCAGCACGCGGTGGTGCCGGTTGTGCTCGCGCACCGCGCTGGCGCACTTGCAATGACCGCTGCCGATCCGGCAATGCGGATCGGAGAACGGTGTTTCGAGCCGCCACTTGCGCGGGCCGGCTTGCACCAGCCGGTTCGCCAACACCGGCAAATGATCGAGCTGGCAGCGCGAAAGGATCGCGCGGATCGCGTAATCCAGGCCGTCGCTGACCACCCGCAGGGTGGAACCCGCCGCGAGCGCCGCTTCCACGAATTGCGGGAAAGCCGGGTCGATGCGCAACGCCGCAAGATGCTCGTCGATCTCTTCGCGCGACGCGTCCAGCAGCGCCACCTGCCCCGCCATGCACTCGGCCGACCCGATCTTGCCGGCACGCCACTGGCGCTCCAGCACCTGCCATTCGGGCGGCGCGAAGCGGTCGAGCAGGGAGTCCGTGACGTCCTCGACGGCGATGGTGCCGTCAAAGTCGCACAGGATGTTCCATCGGGTCACGGGAGATCCTTGGACAGCGGAATGCTTCAAAGTGGGACAATTCTAGCGTTACAGGCTTTCCGAACGCTTACTCGTGCGATCGGCCCTGATCGCCTCAATCACCGGCCGTTCGCGTCGTCCATGAGTCCATGCGCCTTGGGCATCAGAACGGCCAAAGCCGCCGTCCCTGGCCAAACCACTCCCTGGCTCGATTTTCGCGTAAGCGACCACGCCTCGTAATGGGGGTCAGCGGTTTGACCGCAATCAGGCAAAGTCGTTCCTCACCGCCTCGGAAACCGCACCAGCACCCGCTGCCCGATCCTGAGCGGCGCTTCGCCCTGCTTCGCGGGTGCAAGTTCAAGGGTGCAATCCACGTCATTGGCGAGCGCGCGCTCCAGCGGATCCTGGGTCAGACCTGCCGGCTGCAGCACCTGCCCCACCCACAACACCGTGCCGTCATAGACCGGACCGGCACCCGAATCGCGCACGACCTGCGCGTGCATGCCGGGACGAATCGCCCCGACCGCATCCACGTCGAGTTGCGCGCGCACGATGTGCGGACGATCGGGCAACAACTGGAACAATGGTTGGCCGGACGAAGCGGAAACGGTCTGGCCGACCGCGACCTGCCGCGCGACGACAGTCCCCGCGACCGGCGCGCGCAACGTGGTCGAATCGAGATTCAACTGTGCGGCCGCGAGACTTTGCCGGGCCGCGTCGAGCGCGGCCTTGGCAGCCACCTGCCTGGCCTTCAGCGAAGCCACGGTTTCCTCGGCCTGCTCGGCGGCTTCGCCGGTCGCGGCACCGGCCTTGGCGGCGGCGGCGATGCGGGGGGCGCGCTGCCCGGCCTGCTTCAAGGCGATGTTGAGTTCGTCGAGCTGCGCCTGGGCCTGTTCGACGCCCGCCTTGGCCGTCGCCACCGCGATCTTTGCGGCGCGCGGATCGAGCGTGGCGAGTACCTGGCCCTGCTTCACGGCGTCGCCTTGCATCACGGCGACGGATTCGACCACGCCGTCGGCGCGCGCGGCGACCAGCACCATCCCGCCCTCGACATCGACCTTGCCGCGCGCCACCGCCAGCCATTGCGACTGGTCTGCAGGCGCAGCCGCCGCGTGATCGCCGCCGGAGGAACAGGCGCCCAGCATCAACGTCAACAGGGCGAGCGCGAACGTGGCGCAGCGACTCGGTTTCACGGGATGTTCTCCTTTGCCGCAAGTTCTTCGCCGTTCGAGATCCTGCGGTCGTCAAGTATCGCGCCGTCCTCCATTTGCAGCACGCGGTCGGCGTGGGTGACCAGGCGCGGATCGTGGCTGACGCACAGCACGGTGGTCGCATGTTCGTGCGCGATCCGGCGCAGGGTGTCGATCACGATCTGGCCGTTGGCGGCATCCAGCGAGCTGGTGGGTTCGTCGGCGAACAACAGTTCCGGCTGCTTCACCAGTGCGCGGGCGATTGCGACGCGCTGCTTTTCGCCGCCGGAAAGTTCCGCCGGCAGCAGGTGCATGCGGTCCGAAAGCCCGACCTCGTCCAGCGTCGCGCGTCCGCGCTCCTCGGCGGCGCGATCGGGAACGCCCATGTAGCCCAGCGGCAGCATCACCTGCTCCAGCGCGGTGAGCGCCGGAAACAGGTTGAAGCCCTGGAACACGAAGCCGGTGTGCTGCAGGCGGAACCGGTCGCGTGCGCGGCGATCGCCGCGAAACAGGTCCTCGCCGAGCGCGATCACGCTGCCCGCATCGGGCCGCTGCAAACCGGACAGGATCGACAGCAGGGTGCTCTTGCCGCAACCGGACGGTCCCGCGATCAGGGTCAGCCGGCCCGCCTCGATGGTCAAAGACAGCCCGCGCAGGATTTCCGTGCGCAGCTTGCCGCTGGTGTAGCCCATGTGCAGATCGCGGGCTTCGAGCGCGCTCACCGCAGCAGCAACGCCGGATCGGCGCTCCGCAGGGCGCGCACCGCGGCGACCCCCGACACCAGCGCGATGCCCATCACCAGCGCCGCGCACGCGATCCACGCCGGCAGGTTCAATTGCACCGGCACGTCTTCCAGCATGGCGAGTCCGATCAGTCCGAGGCTCAACAACACGCCCGCGATCAAGCCGCAGACGCCGATCCATGTGGCCTGTTCCAGTACCACGCGTCGCAACGAGCCCAGGCTCACGCCGAGCGCATGCAAGGTCGCGTACTCGCGCACCGAACCCGCGATCGCCCCCATCAGCGTCTGGCTGGTGATGATCGCGCCGACGATGAACACCACGATGGCGAGGAAGATCACGCCGAGACCGGCGCCGGTCTGGAACATCCAGTAGAACACCGCGCGCTGCGCGAAACTCGATGCCGTCCATGCCGCATAGCCGTGCGCGTGCGCGTTGATGCGCGCGGCGACAGCGGCCGGATCCGCACCGGGTTTCAGTTGCGCGACGTAGTAGGCGACGTCCGGACCATCCCCGCCGTCGATGCTCAACTGGCGCGCGGTCGCGAGCGACGCCACCACGTTGACGCCGCCGAGCGCCCGGATCCCGCGGGTAGTGCCGACCACGCGCACCAAATCACCGTTGATCAGCGCCTGCCCGCCCACCGGCACGCCCAGCTTGGGCAGGTCGGCGCGATCGACGATGACGGAAAACGGTTCGTTCAATTCGGCGCGTTGCTCCGGCGTCAGCACGTCGGAAAAAATCATTCCGTCCGGCCGCGTGTCGATGCCCGACACGAACACCGACAAGCCCCCCGTCCCAGGAGGGCCGCGCCAATCGGCGCCCACCCACGCGAATGGCTCGACGCGCGCGACGCCCGGATCCATCAGCAGCGCGGTGCGGGCGGCCGGGCCGATGGGACGCCCGAGCTCGATGCTCTGGGTGCCGGGATAGCCCACCCACAGCCCCGCGTCGGACGCCGTGATGTAAACGGCCGTGGCGCCGAAAATGCCGAACACCAGCGCTGCCTGCATCAGCAACAGCAGGCCGGAAAACGCCACCGCCAGCATCGCGGGCAGGAAACGCCGCCATTCGTGGATCAGGGTCTTGCGCGCGAGGGGGATCATTCTCCACAACCTCCGTTCGCCGCGTTCCGCGCCGAACCTCCCCCTTGACTCGAGGGGGCCGAACAGCCCGTGTCCGCTGCCGGCAACGGCGCGCCGCCCAACGCCTTGTACAAGGCGACGTAGGCCAGGCCGTGTGCAAGCCGGGCCTGTTCGCGGTCGAGTTCGGCATCGGTGAGCGCGAGGCGCGCATCTGCCAGCTGCAATTCATCGGCCTGGCCGAGACCCTGCAGCTTCTCGCTGAGCGACCAGCCCTGCTGCGATGCCGCGGCCGCAGCATCGGCGCTTTGCAACCGCTGCCCGGACGCGTGCAGGTTCGCGAGATCGCTCTCCACTTCCGCGGCACCCTTCAGCACGGCCTGCCGGTATCCGAGCAGGGCCGCCTGCAACTGATCCTCGCGTGCGCTGCGGACGGCGCGGCGCGCGCCCCAGTCGAACAGCGGGAGGTTGATGAGCGGACCAATCGCGAACGTGTTGTTGAGGTCGCCGAGCCTCGTCTGGCCTTTCACCAGCGCGGCGAAGGTCAGCGAACTGCCGAGTGCGAGGTGCGGATACATGTCGGCCTTGGCAATCCCGAGTTGCCCCGCCGCTTTCAAGACTTGCGTCTCGGCGTAGCGGATTTCCGGACGCGTGCGCAGCAGGTTGGCCGGAACGGAATCGACGTTGCCTGCGGCGAGCTTCGGCAACGGCCTGGGCGCCAGCCAGGCCGGATCGGGCTCGCTCTTTCCGAGCAGCAATGCCAGCGTTTGCGCGTGCTGCACGATCGCAGCCTGCGGGTCAGGCAGTTGCGCCTCGGCTTTGGCCGCCGCCGCAACGGATTGTTCCACCTCGATCCGTGACGCCAGTTGCAGGCGTTCCTGGATGCGCAGCAAGGCGACCTTCTTCTGCGCCGCCTGGGCGGCTTGGGCCAGCAGCGCCTCGCTGCGCTGCGCCGCACGCAGTTGCAGGTATTCGCGCACCACCTCGGCGACCAGCGAAACCCGCGCATCCTGCAATTCCGCTTCGGCGGCGCCGCTCTCGGCCTGCGCGATGTGGCCCGTGGCATCGCTGCGTCCGAACAACCCGAATTCCCAGGTCGCGTCGAAACCCGCCTGGAAATAGCTCGCGGTGTTCTGCGGATTGGGTTGCTCGATCGTCTGGAAACCGAGCTTCGGTTTGAATTCGGTAGCCGACGCATCTTCCAGCGCGCGCGCCGCACGCAACTTCCACACGGCTTGCTGGACGTCGAGGTTGTCGTGCAATGCCTCGTCGACCAGCGCGTCCAATTCGGGATCGCCGAAGTGCTTCCACCAGCCGGTCAGGTCGGGTTTCTGGCCAAGTTGCGGCGACCCATTGCGCCAGTGCGCAGGCAGGTCGCCTGTCGGCAATTTCGGAACCTGCACGCTCACGCAGGCGCCGAGCGCGACACAAAGCGCCGCCACGGCCAGCGCGCGCGCGATGCTTGGATGGGTCAGCGGGAACGGGGACATGGACTGCGGCAGTGTAACGGCTGAACGAAGTCGAACGCCGCCGGGGCGGAGCCGGCAGTGTGGCTTCGCTGCCTTTCCGGATGCTTTGCTGTCCTCCGTCTGCTGCTCGAAACATTCACGCGCGGTAGCCGCTCGCGATGGACGGCACATGGCAAACTAACCGGCCATGCCCGGCCTGATTCCCGAACGCTTCATCGACGAGCTGCTGGCCCGCATCGACATCGTCGATGTGGTGCAGCCGCGCGTGCCGCTGAAGCGCGCGGGCCGGGAATGGACCGCGTGCTGTCCGTTCCACGACGAGCGCACGCCGTCGTTCTACGTCAGCCCCGCCAAGCAGTTCTACCACTGCTTCGGCTGCGGCGCGCACGGCAGCGCGATCAAGTTCCTGATGGAGTACGAGCACCTCGAGTTTCCCGACGCGGTCGAGGAACTGGCGCAATCCGTTGGACTGACGGTGCCGCATGAAGGCGGACCCGCGCGGCCGCGCGAGGACCACACCGATCTGTACGCGCTGCTGGATGCCGCCGCGGCGTTCTATCAGCGTGCACTGCCGGAAAGCAATGCGGCCAAGACGTATTGCAAAAAGCGCGGGTTGGACCAGGAGATCATCGACCGCTTCCGGATCGGCTGGGCACCGGGCGGCTGGGACGCCGTGAAGCGCGCGCTCGGCACGACCGACACAAAAACGAAGATGCTGGAACAGGCCGGCATGCTCTCGACCGGCGACAAGGGCAAGCTGTACGACCGTTTCCGCGAGCGGCTGATGTTTCCGATCCTGGACCGGCGCGGGCGCGTGATCGCGTTCGGCGGGCGGGTTATTTCTAGCGCGCTTCCTGCGCGCGACAGTCAAAAGCCGGGCATCCCTGCCCTGCCTTCTCACAACAGCCCGCCCGCCAAATACCTCAATTCACCGGAAACGCCGCTCTTCCACAAGGGCCGCGAACTGTTCGCGCTGTGGCAGGTGCGGCAGGCGAACAGCAAGCTCGAGCGCCTGATCGTGGTCGAGGGTTACATGGACGTGGTGTCGCTGCATCAGGCCGGCGTGACGCAGGCGGTCGCGACACTGGGCACCGCGACCACCAACGAGCACGCGGAACTCTTGTTCCGCGCCGCGCCCGACGTGTTCTTCTGCTTCGACGGCGATCGCGCGGGGCGCAGTGCCGCATGGCGCGCGCTGGAGTCGGTGCTGCCGCGCATGCGCGACGGCCGCCAGGCGTTCTTCCTGTTTCTTCCCGAAGGCGAAGACCCCGACACGCTGGTGCGCAAGGAAGGCATGGACGGGTTCGAGGCGCGCCTCAAGCAGTCGACTCCGCTGTCGGAATACTTCTTCGCATACCTGTCGCACGACGTGAACGTGGCAACGCTCGACGGTCGCGCACGCCTGGCCGAACACGCGAAACCATTGCTCGCGAAACTGCCGGACGGCGCGTTTCGTGACCTGATGTATGCCGAACTGGAAAGGCGCACCGGCGTGCAGGCCACGCCTGCGCGTGGAATGCCCTCTGCTTCACGCAGGCCTGCACCACAGGCGGGCAGCGCTCCCCGCCGCACCCTGGTGCGCAGCGCGATCGCGATGCTGCTGGCCAATCCCGCACTGGCGCAGGAAGTCACACTCCCCTATGCCTTCGCGGCGCTGGACAAGCCGGGCATCCCGCTCCTGACCGAATTGCTGGATTTCCTGCAAGAACGACCCGGCATCAACACCGCGTTGTTGCTGGAGCATTTCGCCGGGCGCGAGGAATCGGCGGCCCTGCAGAAACTCGCGCTGACCGAATTCCCGGGCGAACCGGAAGCGCTGCGCGCGGAGTTTGTGGATGCCTTGCGGAAGTTGGCGGAACAGACGACGCAGCAAAGGCTGGACGCGCTGATCCGCAAGCAGTCGGAAGGCGTGCTGGGCGACACGGAGAAAGGTGAGCTGCGCGAGCTGCTTGCAAGGAAGGCGCAGCCCGCAGCGCCGCGCGCATGACCATCACTCCAAGTAAGTTCTCCACCTGTTCACAAAATTTCTTCTGCCGTCGCCCCGGCGCAGGCCGGGGCCCGGTTTCATCATGCGCAGATTGCCGCAGCTGGATCCCGGCCTTCGCCGGAATGACGAGCAACAGCAAAAGCTTCCGCACAGGGCGCAGGACAATATCTGTCACAGCACCGCCGCGACATCCCTCCCGATCTTCTCCGGCGCGTCGGCCGAGGCATAACGCCGCACGACATTGCCGTCGCGATCGACCAGGAACTTGGTGAAATTCCACTTGATGGCTTCCGAGCCCAGCACGCCCGGCGCCGCGTGCTTCAGGAATTTGTAGAGCGGATGCGTGTGGACGCCGTTGACGTCGATCTTCGCGAACAACGGGAAGGTCACGTCGTATTGCGTCGTGCAGAAGTTCCGGATTTCCGATGCATCGCCCGGCTCCTGGTGCCCGAACTGGTTGCAGGGAAAGCCCAGCACGGTAAAACCCTGGTCCTTGTGCGCGCGGTAAAGCGCCTCGAGCCCTTCGTACTGCGGCGTGAACCCGCACTTCGACGCGACGTTGACGATCAGCAACGGCTTGCCGCGGTACGCATCGAGTTTCTGTGGCGTGCCGTCCAGCAGGTTGGCCTCGAAATCGTAAACGGTGGTCATGGCTGCGGTCCTCCGGAACCAACAGTGTAGGGCCGACGGCAAGCCGCTGTCCTTGCATCGTCGGCAGAATGCCCGGAGCAACTCGTGTCCGTGCTCGACATCGGTCCGGGCTCTTCCACCGGAACGACCTTGCCCTTACAACCACCGCTGCTGGTAACGATGGATGTAGAACACCTTCACGAGCTGGGTCAGCGCGCAGTACGCCACCACGGTCGCGGCGAGCCATCCGAAATATTCCAGCGGCAGTTCGACCATGCCGAGCTTGCGGCCGAGAATCGTGTACGGAATCGCGATGCCGATCGCGATGATCGCCGTGGTGAGGCCCAGCACCGGCGCCGCCGCAGAGCTCTGGATGAAGGGAATCCTGCGGGTGCGGATCATGTGCACCACCAGCGTCTGGGTCAGCAGGCTTTCCACGAACCAGCCGGACTGGAAGAACGCCTGGTGCGCGGGGGAATTCGCGCCGAACCAGAACCACAGCAGCAGGAATGTGGTGACGTCGAACACGGAACTGGTCGGGCCGATCCAGAACATGAAGCGTCCGATGTCGCCCGCATCCCACTTGCGCGGACGGCGGATGTATTCCTCGTCCATGCGGTCGAACGGAATCGACAGTTGCGAGATGTCGTACAACAGGTTCAGCACCAGGATCTGCAACGGCAGCATCGGCAGGAACGGCAGGAAAATGCTCGCGATCAGCATGCTGAACACGTTGCCAAAATTGGAACTGGCCGTCATCTTGATGTACTTGATGATGTTGCCGAAGGTGATGCGGCCTTCCAGCACGCCCTCTTCCAGCACCATCAGGTTTTTTTCCAGCAGGATGATGTCGGCCGATTCCTTGGCGATGTCGGTCGCGGTATCGACCGAAATCCCGACGTCGGCCCTCCGCAGCGCGGCCGCATCGTTGATGCCGTCGCCGAGGAATCCCACGGTGTGGCCGCGCCGCTGCAGCGATTCGACCACGCGCGATTTCTCGAGCGGCGACATCTTCGCGAACACCGTGGTGCGCGCGACCAGGTCGTCCAGCGCCGCGTCGTCGAGGTCCTCGATGTCGCGCCCGAGCACCGAATGCGTGACATCGAGGCCCACCTCGCGGCAGATCTTGCGGGTGACCGCCTCGTTGTCGCCGGTGATCACCTTCACCGCGACGCCGTGGTGGTGCAGCGCCGCGATGGCGGTGTGCGCCGTGTCCTTGGGCGGATCGAGAAATGCGAGGCAGCCGATCGCGGTCAGGCCGGCTTCGTCGGCGATGCCGTAGGCACGACCAGGCGCGGGCTGGCGCTTTATCGCGACGATCAGCACGCGCAGGCCGTCCTCGTTCAAATCGTGGGTCATCGCGCGGATGCCTTCGCGGCGTTCGTCCGTGAGCGGGATGTCGCGGTCGCCTTCGCGCGCGAACGCGCAGATCGAAAGCATCTCCTCGACCGCGCCCTTGCAGACGAGCAAATCTTCTTTCCCCTCGCCCGCTTGCGAAAGCTGCCATCCCTGACCAAGAGCTCCGTGGTGGCGCGCAGCGCCGGGTGAGGGGAAATCTTGCGGCGATTCCACGGATGTCAGCACCACCGACATGCGGCGGCGCTGGAAGTCGAACGGGATTTCATCGACGACCTTCCACTTTGCGATGGAATGTTCGAGATCGCGGTGCGCCAGAACCGCCTTGTCCATCAGGTTCTTGAGACCGGTCTGGAAATGGCTGTTGAGATAACCGTATTCCAGCGCGTCGTCGGACTCCTCGCCGTCGAGGTCCAGATGCCGCTCCAGCACGATCTTGTCCAGCGTCAGCGTGCCGGTCTTGTCGGTGCACAGCACGTCCATCGCGCCGAAGTTCTGGATCGCGTTGAGCTGCTTCACCACCACCTTGCGCTTGCTCATCGCCAGCGCGCCCTTGGCCAGGTTGGCCGTGACGATCAGCGGCAGCATTTCCGGCGTCAGGCCCACCGCGACCGAAATCGCGAACAGGAACGCTTCCAGCCAGTTGCCCTTGCCGAACCCCTGGATCAGGAAAACGATCGGCACCATCACCGCCATGAAACGGATCAGCAGCCACGACACGCTCTTCACGCCGCGGTCGAAGCTGGTCATCTCGCGCTGGCCGGTGAGCGTGCGCGCGAGCGAGCCGAGGTAGCTGCGCGGTCCCGTCGCGACCACCACCGCCGTCGCGCTGCCGCTGACGACGTTGGTGCCCATGTAGCAGACGGTCGGCAGGTCCAGCGGATCGATGTGCGCGTCGGACTTCACCGCGTGTTCGGGCGCGGTCTTTTCCACCGGGATCGATTCGCCGGTGAGGATTGCCTGCGAAATGAAAAGGTCCTTGGCGGCGAGCAGGCGCAGGTCGGCGGGCACCATGTCGCCCGCGGACAGGTGCACGATGTCGCCTGCGACCAGTTCGATGACCGGCACTTCGATCCGCTCGGAATGCCCGTCGGAGGCGCGCCGCGTCACCGTCGCGGTGTTGCGCACCATCGCCTTCAGCTTTTCCGCCGCGCGCGAGGAACGGAATTCCTGGGTGAAGCTCAGCACCACGCTGATGCCCACCATCACCGCGATGATGATCGGGCCGGTCAGGTCGTCGGAGGTGAACAGCTGCACCACCGCGAGCACCAGCAGCACGATGATGAACGGGTTCTTGAAGGTGCGCGCGAGCTGCAGCGCCCAGTGCGGCGGCTTTTCATGGGTAGCCTGGTTGACGCCGTCGCGGTCGAGGCGGTCCTCGATCTGCTCCTCGTCGAGGCCCGCGGGCGTGGTGTCCAGCGACGCCAGCAGCGCCGCATCATCCGTCCATGCGGTGTCCGCTACGACCGGACGCGCGTGCGCCGCGCGAGCCTTCGCGGCCGCGGAGTTGGCATTGGTTTTGGTGGGGGGACCGAACATCACGCGATTCCATGGCAGCCGACGCTACGACCACGGAACCGGTGGCGGCCCGCAGGTTTACATCGTGGTGAAAAGCCGCGTTCGTTTTCGCGAGGACACGGCGAGCCGCGCGCCGGCAGGCGCATGATGCGGGCGTATTCGGGGTGGGGGCCGAAGGCTCAGCCGACTCTCCACCCGAAGCTGCTGTTGTGGAAAATCAGGGCATGGAAGCCCGTTCTGGTCTTCACGGTCGCGAGACAATCCGCACATCTGGCAGCTCCGCGACGCGGCGATCAGGGACGATCGCACGACAACACCCGTGGCGCGGGCACGGTCACGCGCCACTCGCGGCGGCGGCCGTCGCGGCGGTGCGGTTGCGCATGACGGGCTGCCAGGCGCGCACGAAGGAAATTCCGAAGGAGGTTCATGGCCCATCTCCTCTTCAAGCAGTGCCGCAGCACCGCTCGGGGACGGGCCGGACGTGCCTAGTCGAGGCAGGTACCAGCCGGCCGGGCGCGGTCGCCGCGGATCGGTTCGATTGTTGCCGCCGTCACCCGATGCGAGCGGATGCCGGCGGTGCGACTAGGGTGTACGTCCATGGTCATGTGAAATGGAGGACAGTGCCGAAGTGCGCTGCGCGCCCTGTCGGCGCGGGCATTGTCATGCCGTACGCTAATGAGGTCAACCCCTTTCTCGTCAAAATCACGTGAGCTTCGCGATCGTCGTGCAGCGCGCGTTCATGCCAGCGGGCAGCACGGGGCCGCGAAGCGGACTTCGCGAAATCCGCAGCATGGTGGAAACGGCTGCGCCGATTCCGCTCCGCACGGATGGCAGACACCCAATCAGGCTTCGCCGTGCCCCAGCGGAACCAGGTAATCGGCAACCGGATCGAGCACGATCTCGGGAAACCGCTCGGCGATCGCGGAACGCATCTGCGCGCTGGCCGCCTCGTCCAGGGAACCGAGGGCGAATACGTCTTCACGCACCTTCGCGCTCGGCCATTGCGCGTAGCCGTACCACAATCCGTCCGAGCCGCGGTGCAACCTGGAACCCAGCGAACCACGCAACCGCAGCAACCCGGTCATGCGTGACCACGCCTGCACGAATGCGTCCTCGGCGCCGGGATGCAAACGCCATCGATACAGAACCACAAAGGCATGCGACGCTGCAGGCTTTTCGTTTGACATCCAGTTTATCCGTAGCAAGCAGCGCGCCGGTCGGGCATTCACGATGCCGCTGTCAGGCAGCTTGGCGCTGCAGGACGACGTGGTTGGCCTTTTCGGATGCTTCGATCCTGACGCACTGGTACCCGAGGCTGCGCATATAGACGTCCTCGAACAGCCGCTCCCCGCGACCCAGCAGGACGGGCGCGATGGCGACATGCAACTCGTCGATGAGACCTGCGCGGAGATACTGCCTGACCGTGTCCGGGCCGCCGCCGATGCGCACGTCTGCTCCGCCGGCTGCGTCCCGCGCGCGCTCGAGCGCCTCGTGAATGCCGCCGGTCACGAAATGGAATGTCGTGCCGCCTTCCATCGGCAGCGGCGGGCGGTGATGGTGCGTCAGGACGAATACGGGAACGTGGTAGGGCGGGTCCTCGCCCCACCAGCCTTTCCATTCCATGTCAGGCCACGGACCGCGGATCGGCCCGAACATGTTCCTCCCGATGATCCATGCACCGATGTTGCGGAAGCCCCGTGCGATGAAATCGTCGTCGATTCCCGATTCGCCCGCATCGGCGCCGAGCACGACCCGCTGGAACGTGCGCGTCGCGAACGCCCACTGATGCAGGTCCATTCCGCCCACGCCAAGCGGATTGTCGAGGCTTTGGCCCGGACCGGCACCGTAGCCGTCGAGCGACACGGAGAAGCTGGCAACCCTCACTCTTGTCATTGTCCAACTCCGTCTTGCTTTGCAGTCGCAGCGCGAGCTATCGGCTGATGGCGACTCAAACCGCCCGCACAGCCAGCGGTTGCATCTTGCCGGAGGTGCACACGTTCACCTCCTGCCCGTTCGAGGCGTTCCGGATATGGGCTGAGTTCCATGCGCAGTGCTCCTTTCCAAGCGGCGCGCGCTGCGCGTCCGCTTCCACTGGCGTTGGATTTCACTCAACTGACAATTCCGGCTCCACGCCGACTGTATCCAGTTCGAACACATGGTTGTCGAAGTCCGAAAAATAGAGTGCGGTGTCGGACCTGGCCAACTGGTACGCGTGTCCGATCGCGGCCAGCCTTTCGGCGACCGCGGTCAGCGTGGATGGCGAGACCAGAAACGCGACGTGATCGCCCGTTAGAGGACGCTCCACGTTTGCTTTGACGAGCACGAACCAGGTCTCGCCCAATTGCATGTAAGTCTCGTCGTGCCCATCTTCGTCGGTGTGCCGAATGACCCTCGCGCCGAAGACGTCCACGAATAGCGACGCCGTGCGGGAGGGGTCGCGGACGATCAACGCGATGTGACTGAGCTTGCTGAGCGCATGCATAAGGAATACTCCGACGCTCGGACCTAGCGCCACGCCACGCGTCCGCGGAATGGGTCGTCAGGTGCGATTGTGCTCTATGTGATGAGGAGACCAACGCAGCCTAAGCGCAAGCAACGCGTGCAGTGCCTCCGCCGGACGAGCAATCAGGCCTCGGGTTCGTGGCAAACCACTTCGATGTTGTGCCCGTCCGGACCAATGACGAACGCAGCATAGTATTTCCCGCTGTAGTTCGGGCGCAGACCAGGCGCGCTGAGCTGCTGCCGAGTTCTTTGGCGCACTCGGCATACTGCTTCATGTCGTCAGCTGTAGGAGCGTCGGCGGACTTGGCCACATTGCGCGGCCCTTCGGCTTTCTCGCTCCAGCGACTCAGAAATGTCTTGTAAATGGATGCTATGTCGCTCCCGTTGGTGGAGGCGCCGCTGCCGTTGGGTGTGGCCGCGACGCAAGGTGCGCACAATGACGCTGTGGCGAACAGAGCAAGCAGCCTCGAAGATCGATGCATCTTCCCCCTCCTTGACCCAAGTTCTTGGCGCCTAACGCCCGAATTTAGCGACGCGCGCAGCGCGTCCGCTGGAATGAGTTGTTAGGCGCTAAGCTCACGGAACGACTCTCCGTGCATCGTTTCGCGAATGCCCTTGCAGTCACCGCAAAGCCGGATTGTTGCGGAGACACCCGCCCCAAAGCTTACGCCAACAACCTCGTAGTCTTTCGCTGGCGAATCGCCGCATACCGAGCAAACTCCGGGATCGCCAGCCAGTTCTAAGATTTTCCTTGTGCCAGCAGCCTGTGCGGGATTGATGAACTCAAGCGCTGTGAACCACTCAGGAGAATGAGGAACGTAATACTTCATGGTCTTCACCTTTGCGCCTAACGCTTGAATTTAGCGGCGCGAGCCGTAGGCGAGCGTCCGCTGGAATGAGATGTTAGGCGTCAACGCGTTGAAATTCATACCAATGAACTTCCTCGTCCGCTGGCTCTTTCATGTGTACCAGATGAAACCGTGCTTCATCAACTAAGCGGATCGTATGACTATTGAGAAGGTTTAGCAGCTTTTGACGCCAATGCGTGATTTCTTGGCGATACTGCTCCCAGTCTACCTTCGACCCAAATGGATTGTCAGCGTGAAGAACCCGGCCACACCGCTCATAAAGCTCTACAAACTCCGATTCCGAGAGGCCGTCCTCCCGATCTACGAACTGCACGGGCTGGGCTGGATCCTCTGGCGTAACCTCACGAATTGCGCGTGGGTAGTAGTTTGGATTGACTCGATGAAGATCCTTGACGAGAAGCCTCGCGTTCCAGTGCTTAGCGAAGTTCCTGTGGACCTTCGAGTAAAGCACTCGGTTTGCGACGAGGGAGCCAAACGCTACAAGTTCCAGCACCTTTCGCAGCTGAAGGTAGATGCATTCGACAGTAGTGGGAACAAAAAGGGCGTTTCCACCGCCAGACGCAAGGTGATCGACTACTTGGACGCGCAACTTGATCTCCTTCATCAAGCTCGCGTATTTGGGCATCGCGGATATATCCATTAACGCCTAACGCCCGAATTTAGCGGCGCGAGCGATTAGCGAGCGTCCGCTGGGATGAGTAGTTAGGCGGCTCCCCCTCAACTACCGACATCTCCGAAGCCGACAACCTTCTGGTGCCTCTTGCCTTTTGTAACATCAAATGTTGCACTAAAGCGTGTGACCTCACAAGAGTCATCATCTTTGGGACACACCCAATTAGCTTTGAAAGTTGCGATAACCGTAATCCCACGCGCGACGAATGTGCGCCTCATAACGTCACCTACCTTGGTCAAGCTTCCGGTGCTCGACTTGAGCAAAAGATGCACGTCTCTGCCACCGATATTCATTAGATTAACCGAATTACCCGCTTCTGCTAGAAACACAAACCCTGGCCCAAGGCTCGGAGCAGTGGCACTCCATGAGGCACCTGGTATTGCATTTTGGTTCTGTAGCGGAGCGACTATTGCCGGGAGATGAGCAGAGGCGCCAACTGCTTCAATGAGCAGCACCAGACCAATGGCAAGCAAATATTTCATGGAGACGCCTAACGCCCGAATTTAGCGGCGCGCGCAGCGCGTCCGCTGGAATGAATAGTTAGACGCCAGTTGCGCCTAGACCCAACCGAGTGCACTTGCGACACCCAATAATGCGAGCACGAAGCAGAATAACGCGGCAACAATGCGAACGGCAACATAGAGGTAAAGGCGTGCTAATGGGAACAACCGACCCAATTTCTCTGGCTCGCCGCGCGCAGGACGCACAAACAAAATGCATACGCCCACCACGAGCGTGGCGACGGCAAATCCCAATGCGCCAATTTGGTTCAAATTTTCCACAACTGGCATCTAACGCTTGAGTTAACCGGCGCGAGCCGTAGGCGAGCGTCCGGTTGGACGAATAGTTATGCCGGCAACGAAGCAATAGCTGACGCCGCACAAAAGGCCCAAGAACAACCCAAGTAACGCAAGGAGCGGCTGCCAAACACCAGTTGATGCGAGAGCCCCATACAACATAGCAGTTACGATGCCCACCACGGCGGCGCCGGCGCATACATGGAGCCACGTGAGCATCCCGCGACGACGCAGCCACATAACCCACGGCAGACCGAGTGCGCACGTTGCCGCGTAGCTTGCGGGGAGCACGAAAAGTAGTGCTACGGGCAGCAGCGTGGCAAAAGAGCTCCAATAAATGTGGAGGATTGGACCCTCTGGAGAGAACGGACCATACGCGTACCAAAGCGCGAAAGCCAACGGAGCCGCCCAAGGGGACACCAAAGTGGCAAGCCAAATAGGGCGGGAATGTTGACTATGAGGCATAACGCTTGAATTTAGCGGCGCGCGTAGCGCGTCCGCTGGAATGAATAGTTAGGTACCAGCGCGATTTGAATTGCTGCCTTGGCTGGTTACCTTGTCTGCTAATTTCTCGGTAATTGCAACATGCCTCTTTGTTACCTGAGCAAGTGATACAATCATGCCAAGCACGCGATCTTGGCTATGATAGTTAATAAGCACCATAATATTAAACACAATGACCGCGATATTTGCGCTTATGACCACTACTGAGACCTGCGTTACTGGCTCGCGAGTGGTAACTGAATCAGCCAATGCGACAACTGGCAGAATTACACCAACGAGGAGTGTAAACCACCATTTTTTTAGGAACCTTGTCGTTGCTGTGGGAGGTGGAATTAAGCCGACGGATGGATCCTTACGGTACAGCTCGATCTGTCTTGCCTGCTTGCGTTGGAGATAGCCAACGCTTAGCCCAACAGCGGCCGCGACCAAGATGCCGAATACAGTAATCGCTTGGGTAATGGTCATGCGCTCCCCTGGTACCTAACGCTTGAATTTAGCGGCGCGAGCGATTAGCGAGCGTCCGCTGGAATGAACTGTTAGGCACGCCTCGCTGTAGCTCACGTGCCAAACGTATTGAATGCAAAGAATACCCCTGCATAGAGTGAACCGGCGGACGCTACGATTGATAGAAGCAGCCTTGCCGAGTTTGTAGTAAAGAGCTTGTTGCTGGCCGCGAAATAGCCCCAACCAGCTAGAGATGAGGAGCAAACAAGCCAAATGACCAGGAACGCCAAATAGGAAATTGCACCGCGAAGCCCGAACAGGCCCGTGCCGTAAGCGCCAAACACGAATGCGATATGCGCAACGGCTACCAAAGCTAGAAATGCGACTGCCTTCATAGCGTGTCTAACTACAAGTAGACCCCGAAAGCGGGGTGTTGCGCAGCATGTTCAGCTTCACACGCCGCGTTGTCAATCAGCAAAAGCCTACACCGATCAAGGAATTCCCCGCTGGTCTGCACTGCCGGACCATTACAGCATCGCCTTGCATATCGTGCAGGACGAGGCGCAATGTCTTATCACTCCGGAAGTGCGGGCGTAAAGCCGCCCAACTCGGTGACCCACCGGCCACGTCTGCTGGACCAGGTCCGCGCACGATTGCGGCTCAGGCATTACAGCCTGCGTACCGAGCAGGCCTACGTCGGGTGGATACGCCGGTTCATTTTGGCCAATGGCAAGCGCCACCCGCGCGACATGGGAGCGAAGGAGGTCGAGCGGTTCCTGTCCGATCTCGCGGTGCGCGGCTGCGTATCCGCCGGCACGCAGAACCAGGCGCTTTCTGCATTGTTGTTTTTGTATCGGGAGGTTTTGGTCATTGATCTGCCCTGGATGGAAAACGTGGTGCGTGCCAAGCGCCCGCGACACCTCCCGGTCGTATGGGCGCAACCCGAGATACAGCGGTTGCTCGCCGCCATGGAAGGGCGGCCGTGGCTGCTCGCGAGCCTGTTGTACGGCACCGGGATGCGCTTGATGGAATGCTTGCGCTTGCGGGTGAAGGACGTGGATTTTGCGCGCAACGAAATCACCGTTCGCGATGGAAAGGGCGGCAAAGATCGGCGGACCATGTTGCCACGTTCGCTCGTCGAGCCGCTGCAGCGTGAAATCGAACGCGCCAGGTCGTTGCACCAGAGCGATCTCTCGGCGGGGTTCGGCGCAACGCGACTGCCGTATGCGCTGGCGCGCAAATATCCGAAGGCGGCGCGCGAATTCGGCTGGCAATTCGTTTTCCCGTCCATGCGTCGTTCCACCGATCCATTCGATGGCATTGAGCGGCGGCACCATTTCGATGATGCCATCCTGGCGCGGGCGTTGAAGCGCGCGCGCAAGCACGCTGGCATCGAAAAGCCGGTCAGCGCGCACACGCTGAGACACAGTTTCGCGACGCACTTGCTCGAAGCGGGTTACGACATCCGCACTATCCAGGAGCTGCTGGGCCACAAGGATGTGTCCACCACCCAGATCTACACGCATGTGCTGAACCGCGGCGGGCGCGGGGTCGTGAGCCCGCTGGATCGAGCTTGATCCCGTGCACGCGAACTGTTGTCACGTCAGGAATATTCCGATCCATTCACGGTTGGCCAGGAGTGGTGGCCTGTCGCGACGGCGCCGCTCAGGACGCCGGCTTGATCCCGAGATACGCGTACGCGGCGGCCACTGCAATGCCGAACCATGCCTGCCCGACGTTGGTCAGCGCGGGCAGTGCGTCGGGGTGTTGCAGCCCCACCACGAACGCCGCGAGCCCGGCGACGAGCCAGACGACGAGATAGCCGGTGCTGATCCAGCGCAGCAGCAAACGCGCGCGCGGCGCCGCGTTGGCCGCCAGCAGTCGCGCTGCCGGCGCTTCGCCCGAACGGGTCACCGCGAGTTCCGCGATCACGAGCGCAGAAACCAGCCCGGTCGTGACCGACAGCGCCTGCGCCATCGTGGTGTTGAAGCTCGCGGGGGCGGGGCAGCCCGCGCCCTCGCACAGCGCGATCCGAGCGGCCACGAAAATCAACCACGCATAGATACCCAGCAGCACGATGGCGATTACGCCGCCCGCGATGGTTTTCATGGCGCGCTCCCTTGACGACGCCGATGGACGACCTCGCCGTCATCCAAACACCCCGGCAGCGACGGCTGCGTGAAGGCACGGTGGGAGTCCGCGTGCCGGCGCGCTACTGCACCAACTGCAGGGCTTGATCCCTCGCCTTGCGCGCCAGCGCTATGCCCTTGCCGAAATCGTCCGCGGCCTGGGTGGCGGCCGTGGAATTTCCGCCCGATGCGGACAGCGCATCGAAGAACACGGCGAACAGTTTGCTCAACGTTTCCGCATAGGCGGACTGGATGATCTGTGCATCACTCATGGCGGGCACCTCGTCGGCGAAAGCGGCGCCATTCGAGCACGCCGGCGGCGATGAACGCGTGAAGGCGAACCCGCGGCGACGCACGCAGCGTGCGGAACATTCCGGATGGGCAACGCGGTCAAGCCTTGCCGACCGGCTTGCCTGCCGCGACCCATGCCTTGAAGCCGCCATCGAGATGGGCGACGTCGGTGTAGCCGAGCTGACGCAGCGTCATCGCCGACAGCGCGGAGCGTCCGCCCGATGCGCAGTGCAGGATCACGCGACGGTTCGGGTCGAGCCCCGGTTTGTGCAGGGGCGAGGCGGGATCCGCATAGAACTCCAGCATCCCGCGCGCCGCGTGCAGCGAACCCGGGATCACGCCGCCCGCGCGTTCGCCGGCGTCGCGCACGTCCACCAGTACCGCGCCCTTGGCAAGCTCGGCCTGCACCTGATCGGGCGTGAGATTGTCGATGCCGGCCTTCGCTTCGGCCACCAGTTGCGATGCGGTTTTGTGGGTCATGGTTGTTCCTCGTCCGATGATGTGCCCTTCGACTCCGCTTCGCGTAGCTTGTCCTGAGCGAAGTCGAAGGGCTCAGGGTGAACGGCACCCTCGACGCCTGCACTGGATCAGTCTTTCGGCGGCGCGTCCACTTTGGCTGCCTGGTTGAAGTCGCCGATGCCGCCGACCAGCAGTGCGACGGCTTCGCGTTCGGCTTCCGTGAGGTCGGGATGCCAGGAGTCGAGGATCATCACCGCCCGCACCTTGTCGCTCCGGTTCCACGCCTCGTGCTCGAAGGTGTCGTCGAACGTGACGCAATGGCCTTCGCGCCACGCGTGCTCGACGCCGCCGACGCTGATCGCGCACTCTTCGGGAATGATCAGCGGCAGGTGGGTGACGAGCCGCGTGTTGGTGACGCCGTGGTGTTTCAGGATGTGCGATCCCGGCGTCAGGATCGAGAACAGTACCTCCGGTGCGTGGCCGCGGATGTGCACCAGCGGCAGCGAATCCAGGATCTTCGTGGTGCGCGGGCAACGGCGCGCATTCTGTTCGAACACTTCGCCGTGGCGATGGAAGAAGAACGAGTTCCATTGCGCGTCGCCGCGCGTGCCGTCGAGCAGGTTCTGTTCCTTCAGCAGCTTGTTGTCGTTGGTGCCGAGGAACGGTTCGACGCCGATCGGCTGGTCCAGCACAGAACGCAGTTCCTCGCGAATGGTTTCGGTGTGCTTTTCCAGCTCCGCGTGCCAGGGGAACAATTCGCGAGGGTAATACGGCTGCGCGGTGAGGCCCGGCACGTAGAAAAACTTGCAGTACTGGCGCGGGTCGGGATAGTTCGCCGGCCGGTCGCCGAGGTAGATCTCCAGTCCTCGCTCGACGCGCGCCAGCGATGCCGCGCCGTATTGCTCGCGCAGCGGCTGCAGCAGGTCCATCAGCATCCGCTTGCGATGCGTGCCGATGAACTCGATCGCATGCTTCACCGCCGGGCGCAATCCGGGCGGCGTGGTCATGTCGTTGCGCCACTTGCCGCGGTTCTGCGCCGTCACCACCGCGCCGAAATACGTGGTGGTCGCATCGTCGATGCGGCCGAGTTGTTCAAGGGCGGCGCCGCGGTGCAGGCGCGCCGCGAAGTGCATCGGCTCGATCCCGAGCGCGCGGTCGAACGCATCCAGCGCGTCTCCGCTGTGCCGCTGCGCCAGGTGCACGATGCCGACGTTCTTCCAGATTTCCGGTTCGGTGGGATTGAGCCGAGCCGCATGCTCCAGGTCTCGCTGCGCGGCCGTGAACTCGCCGCGCGAGAGCGCGCACATCGCGACGAAATTCAACGCCTCGGGTGTATCCGGCGCGGTTCTCAATATGTCGCGATAGGCCGCCTCGGCTTCGCCGATGCGGTGCTGCGCCGCGTGCGCGCGGGCCTGGTTGATGCGTGCTTCGTTGGGCTGCGTGTTCGTGTTGCGTTGTTGCATGATTCCTGTGCCTGGATTATGCCGCTCGCCTGCTCCCTGCTCCCTATCTCTCAACCATCCTCGCAAACCACTGCCACCCCGGCAGCCACTCGGTGATCAGCTTAAGGCAGGTCAGCATCGGCACCGCCAGCAGCGCGCCGGGAATGCCCCAGAGCCATGCCCAGATCAGCAGCCAGACCAGGATCGCCAGCGGCGACAGGCGCATGCTCCGGCCCATGATCATCGGCGTGACGACGTTGCCTTCCAGCGCCGCCAGCACCGCGAAACACACGGCGGGGGCGACCGCGTGCAGCGGCGTCGAGAAGTTCAGCAGTCCGACGATCAGCAGCAACAGGGTATTGGTGATGGCGCCGACATACGGCATGTAATTGAGCAATGTCACCAGGCCGCCCCACAGCAGCGGATCGGGTACCTTCAGCGCCCACAACACCGCCGACGTCACGAGGCCGAGACAGATATTGATGATCGTGACGGTGAGCAGGTAACGGGAGAATTCCTCCTGGATGCCGTGGATCAGGCGCAGCGCGATGCGTCGGTAGCCGAAACCGGGCATCGCGGTGACGAGGTGTGCGGCGACCTCCCGGCCGTAGCTCAGGAAGAAGAACACCAGCAGCGCGACCGTGAGCACCCCGACCACGATGCGGGGCGCGGCTTGCACCAGATTGTGGACCGAGAAGCCCGACAACCCACTCGCGGGCGCGACTTTGGTTGCGGGCGCCGCGGCGACCCCCATGCCGGCCAGCGACTTCGACGCCGCATTGCTGAGATGGGTCAGCGGACGGGTCATGCGCTGCACTTTGAAGCCGACGTCGCGCATGACCCGCGGCGCCTCGCGCACCCACTGCGAAGCGGGCGAGCTGAGTCCGATGACGCCTCCCGCGATCACGGAGCCCAGCAGGACCATGACGATCAGCGCGCCGAGCGCGCGCGGCACATAGATGCGGTGCAGGCCCGCAACGATGGGATTCAGCGCCAGGGCAATGAACGCGGCGAGCACCAGCGGGATCAGCAGTGAACTCGCGAGCACCAGCGCCGTCGCGACGGCCAGCAGCATCAGTATCCGCAGCGGAACCCGCAGCGAACGCAGCCGCCGAATGCGCCGGCGTCCCGCGGGCGTCACGGGACGTTTTTGCTGGATGGCCTGCAGTTGCCGGGGGCGCGCCGGCCCATGGCCGACCGGGGTTCTGGAACCTTCGGACGATCTCGACGGCGGCATTTTGGCGCTCACCCACTCCCCTCTTCGCGGCACCGCCAGTGTAATCCCGATCGGTGCTCAAGCCGTCGCGACGCGGCGCTTGTCCGTCTGCCCCAAACCGCTGCAGTTGCTCTGGCAACAACCGGGCAGGACCTCGTTGTCCTGCGTGTCGCCCACTTGAATGGCCAACCCGATCGAATCCCCAATCACAGATTGTTGAACAGGTACTGCCGCGCCAGTTTCCAGGCTGGCCCGCTCGCGATGCGCGCGCCGGCGCGGATCAGGCCGCTCCCGACCCGAAGTTGCGCCAGCACGAAGCCGATGCCGGCGGCGCCGGCGAGCGTGGAAAAAGGATGCGCCTGATACACGCCGATGACGTCGTCGACCGCGGCATCCAGGTCGGCGCGCGCGGCACGGCAGCGTGCCACGGCCTGGCGGCGGTTGGACAGCGCGCGGGTGTAGTTCATGTCACCGAATCCTTTTCCGTCGTTGGCGGCGCGGCATGCTGGAACTTCGCCAGGTTGCGCCGCAGCGTGCCGCGCATCGCTGACAACTCGGCCCGCGTGCGTGGGAACGTTGCTTGCAGGAACGTACGTCTGATCGCAAACCAGATTCCCACCACGAGGATCACGTGCAAGGCGACCAGTATCCCGAGCGCGATCCCGACCGAATGCGTCGCCACCGCCAGCGCCCACCCGATCAGCGCGACGATGCACACCCACAGCGCCACCGCACACGCGATCAGCGCTACGGCGCCGATGACCACGACCGTGAGGCTGGCGACGAATACCTGCGATTCGGCCGTCAACAGCGCCACCACGGCGCTAATGACGCGCCGCAATGAGGTAAACAGCCCCGCCCCAGCGGTCACGACCGCTGCCGCCTGCACACCTGCAGCTTCCCTCACCGGGCCGGCTTCAGCCGGTCCGGCGCGTTGCCCGGTTTCGACGCTCATGTGCGCGCTTCCCTGCGTCGTCTGGCGTCAATGGCGGGAGTGCGTCAGCCGGCCGATCAGCCAGCCTGCCGCCAACGCGATCGCGACCGACTGCACCGGCTTCTCGCGCACGAAATCGCGTACGTTGTCGAGGGCGTCCTCGGCACGATCGCGCGCGCCGGAAGCAAGATCGCTCCCGCGGTCGCGCCATTCCGTCGCCTTTTCGGTGGCGCGGTGCGCACCACGCGCGGTGGCTTCGGCCGCGCGATCCAGGCCCGACTCGACCTTGTCGGCCGCGCTGCCGAACTTCTCCTTGGCCCCGCTGACGGCGCTGTGGGTACCTTCCTTGAAGTTCGTCTTGGTGCGTTCGATGCGCTCGTGCGCATTGCTGTTGCGGCTCTCCTCGTTGCTGATTTCGCTTTCCATGATCATCTCCTTGCTGACGCGCCGGCTCGACGCGGTGAAACGATTGCGGCCCCTGCCGAAGTGCGCGGCCGAACCACTCCCCCTGGCGGTGCCATACACATTGTGCGAAACGGCCGGGCCGCCCTGCCTGTCCATTTCGTTCCTTCAGTCGGCGACTCCCGGGTTGAGGGAATACGTGCCGACGATTTCAGCCTGACTCAATACATGACCGTGCAGCGCCGCCTGCAGTTCCTTCCAGCCGAACCTCGCCGGCAGTTCGAGCCGCGCCACGTCCAGCGCGTACACCCGGAAACGGTAGTGGTGGAGCAGCTCGTCATTCCACGGCGGACACGGACCGTCATAACCGAGATAGTCGCCCGCCATATCGGGATCGGACGCAAACCAGCCCGTAAAATCATTGCGCCCCTGGCGCGAACCTGCGGGACCGTCGGGATTGCGCTTGCCTCGTGCCGTGATCCCGTTGCTGCAGGCGCCCGTCGGAATCATGGTGCAGGAGGGCGGAATGTCCGCCATCAGCCAGTGCGCGAACTCGACCCGCGGAAGATCGGCCGGCACCGTGCGCCCCTGCTGGTTCACGTCGTCGCCGCGGCTCGGCACATCGCCGTCGATGCACACCAGCGCGAACGATTTCGTCGCGGCGGGTGCGTCGCTCCACGCCAGGTGCGGATTGCGGTTTCCGGCAAGCACGCACGGTTCGCCCGCATCGCCGGGCCTGCCGAACGCGAACTCGACGGGAATGCGGGCGTTGTTCCTGAAACTGTCGCTGCGGAGTTGCATTTTCGGGATGGAGGTTGGGGATTCGGGAAACTTCGTCCAAAGCGGCTGTCGCGAAAAGTCAGGCCATGAATGGCCGTGGTGATGTCACGGGTTGCAATTATCCGCCACGAGACGAACTGTCACGCGATGCAGCGTTCATGGACGAATGCAAAAAAGTCACTCGGTAGATCACGCCGTTGAAATCATCCGAAACCAACAGGCTGCCGTCGCGCAGCGGCTGCACATCCACGGGGCGGCCCAATGTTTTCTGGCCATCGAGAAATCCGGTCAGGAACGGCTGCGATCCGGTGACCTTGCCGTCCTTGCCCACGTGCACCACGATGACACGGTAGCCGACCTTGCTTGAACGGTTCCATGAACCGTGTTCGGCGATGAAGATCGCGCCTTCGTATGACGCCGGGAACATCCTTCCCACGTAGAAACGCATCCCGAGCGGAGCCACGTGCGCGCCGAGGCGCAGCGCCGGTTGCGCAAATTCGGTGCACGCGTGGCCCTTGCCGAATTGGGGATCGAGCACGTCGCCCGCATGGCAGTACGGATACCCGAAGTTCTCCCCAGGCTTTGTCACCCGGTTCAACGTGTCATCGGGCGTGTTGTCGCCCAGCAGGTCGCGGCCGTTGTTGGTGAACCACAGCGTGTGGGTGCCGGGCTGCCAATCGAAACCGACCGAGTTGCGGATACCCGTGGCGACGGTCTGCCATCCCGTGCCGTCGGGATTCATCCGGATGATCTTCGCGAAATCCGGTCCGGGATCGCAGATGTTGCACGGTGCGCCGATCGGCACGTACAGCTTGCCGTCGGGGCCGAACGCGATGAATCGCCAGCCGTGGTGCGTCTTCGTCGGCAGCTTGCCGGTGACGACCACCGGTTTGGGCGGAGCGGCAAGATGCTGTTCGATGTCCGGATATTTCAGGACACGGCTGACCGCCGACACGTACAGCGCGCCATCGTGGAAGGCAACGCCGACCGGCATTTCCAGATCCTTGGCGATCACATACACGTGTTCGGCGCGGCCGTGCGCGTTCATCCCCTGCAAGGCGTAGACCTCGCCTTCGCGCATCGAGCCCACGAACACGGTGTCGTGGGTTCCAAGAGCCATCTCGCGGGCGTTCGGTACCTGGTCCGAATAGATCGAGACGTGGAAACCGTCGGGCACCTTCAGCCGCTCGAGCGGCGCTGCCGCCTGCACCGCGAGTGAAATCACCGCCAGCGCGAGCCCGAGAATCACGGCACAACGCTGCAATCCGGACATGGCGACCATCCCTGCGGCATGAATGATGAAGCCTAGCTGCCGGAATGTTATGGCGAGGCGAATTCCGGCGGTCGCATTGCAACCTTAAGGAATCTGCCCATGGAATTCCTGGTCACGCAGCAGGCGACGACAGCTCCCGGACCTCGTGCTCACTGGGCGGGAACATGGAGCCGTGGGGGCCCGGCAGCGCCGGTTACGGCTGACCGCGGTTTTCGAGTACCGCGAAGGCATCCGCCAGCAGCTCGCGGTAATGTTCGGCGTGTCCCGCGGGAAAGCAGGTCGGCAGGCCGCCGCCGCCCCTCCGCGCGCCCCGCGCGAGCGGCCCAAGGATGAGCTGATCCAGACCCAGGAATCCGGCGAGTTCCTGGCGCGCTGCTCCGCCTTCGGTCGCCAAAAGGGCATCCGGATCGGCCCGGAACGCCGGCAGCAACCGCGCCGCCTGTTCGAGGTGCGCGGCGGCGTGTTGCATCCAGCGTGCGCCCGTCAGCGGATCGGGCATCGAGAATCCTTGCGCCCAGCCGAATCCCATCCAGTCGACCAGCATGTCGTGCGGGTCGCGCGCCACGATCAGCAAACGCGCCCCCGGCAGCGCGCGCTTGATCGCCGGTACCACGCGCGCATCGAGCACCGGAATCCAGTCGACGATATGGGTGTCGGCCGGAACCTGGGCGCGCTCGAGCGGACGTCGGTAGCGGCGCGCCAGCAATGCCAGGGCGGCCTGATCGAGCGGCTGCGCCAGGCGGGGGTCGAACGGCGCATTGATGAAATCGGGGGCTGCCTCGAACCGTTCCCGCCTCACGAACCAGCCGGGCTGGTCGGCCAGGAGCGCGGCGACCTGCGCCACGCCTGAGCCGGGCAACCCGCACAGGAAGAGCGGGGCCGGGTCGGGGGCTTCTGCCAGTTCGGGCTCACCCGCGCTCTTCTGCATCGCGTCGCAGGTCGCCGCATCGAGAGGGACCAGATCCGGCAGGTGCCCGGCAGTCATTCGCTGCGCCTGCATGAATGCATCGACCGCGGCGGACCACTGCTCGAGTCCGTCGAACGCCAGTCCGAGCAGACGCAGGCGCCGCCGCGCCAGCCGTGGCGGTTGGCCTTCCAGTTGCCGTTCGTCGATGCGCTGCAGGCGTTGCACGGCCGCGGCCGGATCACCCGCCAGCAACGCGCCGCGGGCGCGCAGCAGCGCGATCGCCGGACGCGGAGACGCCGCCGCCAGTTCGGCCTGCGCCAGCGCTTCGTCGTGGCGGCCGGCGCGGTCGAGAGCGAGCGCGTGTTGCGCCTTCACGTTGACGTCGTCGGGCCAGCGCGCTTCGGCCGCGGTCCATACCGCCAGCGCCTCGTCCTGGCGGGCAGCCTGCATCAGCAACTGCGCCAGCGCGATGTGCGTCTTGACGCCGTCGGGATGGCCCTCGATGTATCGGCGCAGATCCTCGATCGCCTGCGCGACCCGTCCGCTGCGGGCGAGCGAATCGGCACGCCGGATGGCGGCGTGGTGCAGGTTGGGCTCGGCCAGCAAAGCTTCGTCGTATTGCGCGATCGCATCGTCGTAGCGCCCCTGTGCCCGCGCGATGTCGCCCAGGCCCGTGCGCGCCGCGGCGACCTGTTCGCCGCGTGCCAGCAGCGCTTCGATCACCGGCAGCGCCGCGGCGAAATCGCCCTTGCGCACGAACACGTCGGCGCGCAGCACCTGCGCCAGGGGGTAGTCCGGTTTGACGGTGAGCGCGTTGTCGAGCGCCTTGGCGGCGAAATCGAGCATGCCCTCGTCCAGCATGGCGCGCGCATAGCTGGCCTGGATCAGGGGATCGTCGGACGCAAGTTCGGCGGCCTGCGCGAGCAGTTGCAGCGCGCGTGCCGAATCGCCGCGCGCCTGCGCCACATTGCCCAGTCCGGTCAAGGCCTGCACGTCGTTTTCGTCCGCGCGCAGCGCCACCTTGAAGTGCGTTTCCGCCGCATCCGTGTCGCCGCGCAACATGGCGACCTGCCCGAGCCCCGCGTGCGCGGCGGCGAGATTGGGGTTCAGCAGGCGCGCCTGCTCGTAAGCCTGCGCGGCGGCATCCAGCCTGCGCTCGCTCAGGTACATCTCGCCCAGCGTGTGCTGGCAGGTGGCGCTGTCCGGCGCAAGCTTGCTCGCGCGCGTCACCAGTTTCAGGCCATCGGGAAGGTCGCCGCGCTGCGCGCGCAGGATGCCGAGCAAGTGCAACACCTCGGCGTCGTCGGGACGTTCCGCCAGCAACTGGCGATAGCCGTTCTCGGCTTCGTCGAGACGACCCGCGCGGTGCAACTGGATCAGGTCTTCGAGCATGGGCGCTTCCGGAGGACCGCGCATTATGGCGTGATTCGTGCGATCGTCCCTGATCGCCGCGTGATCAGATCGCTTGTCCTTTGTGTCATTCAGCACTCGGGGCGATCAGAACGGCCATCCATGGCCTGACTTTCCACAGCAGCTTCGACCGACGCGGGATGTGCTCACGTCAGCGCCAATCTTTTCGCTATGTAATCTTCCGCCCAACTGCCGAGATGGCGATCGCGGATGAAACCACAATGGCCGCCATGCGCGGTCAGGGTCACCTCGACGCACGGAGGCAGCGCCATCGCGGCCAGATCCGACGCCGGGCACACCGGATCGTCGCAGGCGGCGAGGATCGACACCGGCACGCGCAAGCGGGCCAGGCGATCGCCCGCCACCGAGTAGCCGTCCAGATAATTATCGAGACTGCCGAAATCGGTGTGTTTCAGGACCAGCGCCTCGGTGAGCGAGCGCAGGGTGCCGCGCAGGTCGTGGCGCGTGAACAATTCGGTGCCGGCGAACACGCGCTGCTTGGTACGCAGCGAGCGCCGCCACTTCCACATGAAATAGTCGTGGTACATGCGCGGCGCGTGCTCGAGCTGGAACAGGCCCGCGTGCGGATCGATCACCGGGCACACCGCGATGGTGCGCGCCAGTTCCAGCCCCGCCTCCGGCGCGCGCAGCGCCGCACGCAATGCGAAGTTGCCGCCGAGCGAGAAACCGACCAATGCCAATGGACGCGTGGGATACCGCCGCTGCACCGCCTGCAATGCGCCGACCACCTCGTCGATCCGGCACGAATGGAAGATGCCGGGGTTCAACGCGTGCGTGCCGCCGTGGTCGCGGAAGTTGAGCCGGAACACGTCCCACCCTTCTTCCAGCAGGCGCGCGCCGGTCTGCAGCAGATAGGTCGAACGCGTGCTGCCTTCCCAGCCGTGGAACAACACCGCGAGTCCGCGCGCCCGTGCAGCAACGTCTTGCGCGGTATGGCAGCCGGTCAGGCGCACGCCTTCGCCGCAGTCCAGCGTCACCCATTCGGCATCGCGTTCGAGCCTGCGCGTGCGCCGCCGGAACAACGCGCGGCGCAACGAACTCGACGCCAGCATCGATTGCAGATGCGGACTGCGCAGCCACCACGACGGCCGGAAGTCGTCGTCAACCGTCGGTGTCATGCAGCAATACCCAGCACCTGGGCGATTTCGGCACGCGCGGTTGCGGCCATCCGGCGACGGCCCCCTTCCGGATCAAATGGCACCGGTTTCAGAAAATGCACCTCGGCGGTCAGTGATCGTGTCGCCATCACGCGAAAGACGTTGTGCATGAAGCCCTCGCCCGGCGTGAACAGCACTTCCGTGGCGGGCACGCCGTCGCGCAGGTAGCGCAGCGCCACCGGCTGCACCGGTGCCGCGGCGTCCAGCGCCGCCTGCAGGATGCGCGCATGAAACACCTTCAAGGTGCCGGCCGGGGCGGTACCGCCTTCGGGAAATGCGGCAATGCTGCGGTCCGCACGCAGCCGGCCGCTCATCACCTCCATCACCGAGGCGAGGGAATCATTGCTGCCGCGCTGGTGGAAAATCGTGCCGCCGCGACGCGCCATCCAGCCGACCAGCGGCCAGCGCCCGATCTCGGCCTTGGCCACGAAATCCGCCGGACGGATTGCATGCAGCACGGTGATGTCCATCCATGAACCGTGGTTGGCGACGAACATCACCGGGTCGTGCAGGGGTTCGCCCATCTGTACCACGCGCACGCCGAACAGGCGCAGGAACAGGCGCGACCAATTGCGCAGCAGGCTCGCGCCGGCGGTGCCCGGCCGCGGCCCGCGCGGCAACAGGAAGATCGCCGCGAGGCAACCGCCCAGTACCACCAGCAGCAACAGCGGCAAGCGCCACGCGCAACGCAACGGACCCAAGGCCAGGGCCTCCGCAACCTCGATCAAGGATCAATACTTTAACGTGGGCATATCGTTGCGCGCAGCTTCGCGGCGGCGGGCTTACACTGGGCCCGTGCCGATGAGGATTTCACGATGAACACCACGCCACGCCGCGTCGAACACCAGCAGACCGACCGGGGCTACATTCCCGTCTACACCACCGCGACGGTCGAGCAGCCGTGGGCGGACTACACCCGTACCGAGCACGAAGTCTGGGCCACACTGTTTCGCCGCCAGCGCGAAGTTTTGCGCGGCCGCGCCTGCAACGAGTTCCTCGAAAACCAGGAACGCTTCGGCATGTCGCCGGACGCGATCCCGAAGTTTCAGGATTTGAACAAGGTGCTGAAAGCCGGCACGGATTGGGAAATCGTCGGCGTCGAGGGCCTGCTGCCTGACGAAATCTTTTTCGACCATCTCGCCAACCGGCGTTTCCCGGTGACCTGGTGGATCAGGAAACCCGAACAGCTCGATTATCTTTCCGAGCCCGACCTGTTCCACGACCTGTTTGGCCACGTGCCGATGCTGCTGAACCCGGTGTTCGCCGATTACGTGCAGGCGTACGGCCGCGGCGGCGTCAAGGCGCACAGGCTCGGCGCCGACGCGCTGATGAACCTGACGCGTTTGTACTGGTACACGGTCGAGTTCGGGCTGATCGACACGCCGGAAGGCGTGCGCATCTACGGTTCCGGCATCGTCAGCTCCAAGGGCGAATCGATCTATTGCCTCGAATCGGATGCGCCCAACCGGATCGGCTTCGACCTCGAACGCATCATGCGCACGAAGTACAAGATCGACACCTACCAGCAAACTTATTTTGTGATCGACAGCTTCCAGCAGCTGATGGACGCGACCCGCCCCGACTTCACCCCGATCTATGCGCGCCTCAAGGACCAGCCCGCCTTCCCCGCCGGGGAAGTGCAAGCCGGCGACAAGCTCTTCAATCGCGGCACCGGAGAAGGTTGGACAAAAACCAACGATACGTGATCGCCCGGTACGGCAGGTTTCAACCACGGATTCGCACGGATAAAGCATCTGATCCGGAAATCCGTGGTGGTCGAAATCCGCTGTCGTTCTTCCAGTCTACGCAGTCGAAGATCGCCTCACCGCGCTGACCTCCAGCACCTGCGCAATGCGCTCGCCGTCCCAGCGGTACATCAGGTGTTTGCCCTGCACGCAGGGTGAGGCGAGGTCGGGATAAAAGAGCGCCGCGCATTCACCGCCTTTGCAACGCACGCTGTTGTACGCGAGTCCGCTTGATCCTTCAGCGCGCAATTTTGCGCCGAGCTTCTGCGACGCGGCATAGCTGTCCGGATCGTGCTCGGCTTTCCAGCCGCCGCGGATGTCGTGCAGCAAGCCGTGCACTCCGCTGACGTATGTGCGCATCGTGATGTCGATGGAGGGTTCCCTCGTCGCTTTCAGGAACTGCTCGCGGTGGTACACGGTTTCCTCGACCGCGGTGTCGAATTCGTGCGCGAGGTACAGCACGCCATAGCTGCCGTCGGAAAATCGGCTGCCCTCGGGATTGAGGTGTGTGAACGCGGCCATCAGCGGCGTCGTGCCCGGACCGCTGACGCGGTGTTCCTTCGGCACGTTCGCCAACTCGCCCCATTCCTCCCGCAGGCGCGGATTGGTCAAGGACTCGATCTGGTACAGCGCGCCCAGGTCCTTGGGATCGGCAATCGCGTCGAACACGCCGATCGGCGGAAACCGGCTGGGCACGATGCGGTAGGCGCGTTGCCAGCGGATGCGGTGGATTGGCGGATCACCGGATGACATTGGGAAAGTGTGAGCGCGGCGTTTCTCGGATACCGAGATCGGTTACACCGCAAGCGGCCCGGCCATCCGTGGCCGTGCGTTCGTCAGCGCGCGAACTGCCCCGGCAGTTCGCAAGCGCGCCGGCTCACCCACGCTGAGCGTCGAGATACTGCCGCACCACGAACAGGTCGGACACATTGCCGGACAACATGCGTTCCAGCGCCGACTTGCCGCCGAAGGTCGGCGCGGTGTTGGACTTGCGCAGCCATGCATCCGCGCGATCGGGCTGCGGGAACAGGATCGCCAGCGCCTTGTAGATGCCCAGGAGATAACTGATGCGTTCCAGCGTATCGCGCGACAGTGCCCCGTCGCGTTCACGCTTCCATTTGTAGAAGGTGGATTCCGGCGGATCACCCAGCAACTTGCGTTGTTCGGCGACACGCAGTTTCCAGCGCTCGGCGAGATTGAAGAACGCGCGCAGCGCCGGCCCCTCCAAACCCGATTCCGGCAGCACCCGGTACGACCCGCGAGCATCTTCGACGTGTTCGGCACGCTCCTTCATGGACGTTCCTCCATAAAGCTCATGCCAATATTACTGCATGTATGCAGTCACGGCAACCACAGGCCGTACTTGCGCTTACTCGATCCGCTGGTGCGGCACGCCTGCATGTGCAAGGTAGGCGTCCAGACCGCGCTCCCGCGTTTCGGCGAAGATTTCGCCGGTCGCGATGAACTGCATGCGGTCGGGACGGAAATTGCGGAAGTCCTTGCGCAGTCGGCACCATGCGCCGAGCGTCCACACCCGGCCCCAGCAGGCCAGACACAGCGGTTCGATTTCGCGCGTGCTCGTTGCTTCGCCCGCATCGCGATATTCGATCCTCAGCACGCGTCGCGAGCCGATCGCTTCATGCAGCGCATCGACAACACCCGATTTGGCTTCGTACCAGCGTTGCGGCACGAACACGCGCGAACGATCGTCCCGGCCGCGCAATTCCGGTGGCAGTACGGCATCGATCTTGAGCAACGCGGACTTCGCGCCGTCCGCGAGTTTGCCTCCGGCGAACGCGCGCACGAAACGCGTGCCGACCACCAGCGCTTCCAGTTCCTCGGCGGTGAACATCAGCGGCGGAATGTCCGAACCCTTGCGCAGCAGGTAGCCGACACCGGCCTCGCCCTCGATCGCCACGCCGCTGGTCTGGAGGTCAGAAACATCGCGATACACCGTGCGCAGCGACACGCCCAGGCTGTCGGCGAGCCGCCGCGCGGGCAGCGCGGTGCGGCGGCCCTGCAAGGCGTGGATGATCAGGAACAGTCTGTCGGCGCGGCGCATCGCCCGCTTCTATCACAAAATCGTTGCGCATGGCGCAACAATCACTCCCCCTCCCCCGCTTGCGGGGGAGGGGGAGGGGTGGGGGACAACCGCCAGCCAATTACCTTTCAACCAAGCCAGTCAACGCAGTGCCGACCGCGCGCTCGGCGCCAGCCGCAAGAGCGCCGGTTTGTCGAGCAGCCTGCGCCGCAGGACCGGCAACAGTTCCTCGTTCCAGCGGCGCGATCGCCCCACGGCCTCGAAAAAGCGCGCCTGCGCTGCGTGGTCGTCAAACCGCGCAATCCACACCAGGACGTGCTCGCCCTCGCGCACCGGCAGTGCGGGAAAGTTGTTTTCCGCATCCTCGGTGACGAGAACCGCAACGGTCGATGCACCCAGTTCGTCGAACAGCGGAATGACCGCGTGTCGAAACCATTCGGCCAAATCCGATTCGACCGGCGCGCCGAACACGTAGACCCGCGCGACGAAGCGCGCCTCGCTCGCCACCGTGCTGCCGAGGTCCGGCCGCGTGGCTGGGTCGTGATCGAATCCTGCTCGGGACCACGCCGGCCGCAGCAACAAGACATCGTCGGAATCGATCATCGTCGCGTTGGCGGCATCGCGGTGCGCCTTCCATACCGGACCGCCGTAGAAGTCCGCGAGCGCCTGTTTGCGGCCTGGCATGTCGGCGAACCCGCGCAACCACACGAAACGATCCGGTCGATCGAGGTCGCGAAACTGCCCGATCACGCGCGCGCCGCAGGCCTCCTGCGATTCGACGAACTCGCGTTCGAACAAGCCGATCAGGGTTTCGCGCATCCCCGGGTGCAGGGTGTACTGGCGCAGCTCGATCACCGCGCAATCGACGGATCTGGGCGCGATCGATGGCAAGACGGCGTCCTTCACGCAGCCTCTCCCGACGGCGCGGCGAGGCGGGTGAACCGCATCACCCAGTTTGTTTCCCAGGTCGCACCGTCGTCCGTCGAAAAGGCTTGTTCCCAATGCGGACGCGCCGGTTCGCGCGCGTCCCAGATGAAGCGCACGCGCACCGGCCGGCCCTCGTGCTCGTCATCGCCAAAAAAGGTGCCGATGCCGTGCGCGAAGGTGCCGCGTACCGGCGGCTCCAGCACGCCACGCCGGTTGTCGGCCCACCAGATGCTCCATTGCCGGGTCGCGGGATTGAACAGGCGCAGCGCGGTGCCGATGAAACGGGTGTCGCCGAGGTCGTCCGTGACCATCTCTTCGCGATTGCCCATCCCGCCCAGGATCGGATGGCATTCGTTCGCGGCTTCGAAGTGTTCCCACTCGCGGCATCCAGACAGCCGCGATTTCAAGCGCTCGTTGTGCACGCGCCAGCGGCCGAATTCGAAGTCGAAGTCATGCGGCACCGGGTGCGGCGGCGGTTTGCCGGCGATCGCGTTCACGCCGCCAGCGCCTCTTCCTGCTCTTTCGCCAATTCTTCGTCCAGTTCGCGTGCGCGCCGGATCGCGGGGCGCGCCTGCACGCGATCGACGTAGGCACGGAACACCGGCAGCTCCGGCACCAGCTTGAACAGCATGCCGAAGTTCAGCGCGCCGCCCCACAGCACGTCGGCAGCGGTGAAGCGCTCGCCGAGCAACCACGGACCCTGCTCCAGTTGTGCGGCGATGGTCTGCATCACGGTGTCGTAGTCGCCATACGCACAGGCAATCGGCGACATCGGCTTGCGCTTCTCGGAAAAGTCCATCATGGCCGGCTCGAAGCAGGATCCGTAGAACACCATCCAGCGGAGGTAGGGCCCGCGCAGCGGATCACCGGGTGTCGGCGCAAGGTTTTTCTCCGGGTACAGGTCGGCGAGGTACATCAGGATCGCGGGTTGCTCGGTGACCAGCACGCCCTCGTGCCGGATCGCCGGCACCTTGCCCATCGGATTGATCGCAAGATAGTCGGCCGTGCGCTGCTCGCCAGCCTTCAGATTGAGCGCGACCAGGTCGAACGGCACGCCGAGTTCCTCGAACATCGCGCGCGTGATGCCGGAGCGGCTGTGTGGGGCGTGGAAAAAGGTGACGGGAAAATGCGCGTTCATGGGCGAACCTCCTGAAGGGTGTGGGGAACACGAACAAACCGAATGGGCGGTGCAATCCGTCTGCCACGCGAGTGACGCGGCGCGCCGGCTTCGACAACCAGCGGCGGCCAGCCTTCGACCAGCGCGCGCCACTGCGCGGCGGGGCGGAACGCAGCAACCAAGCTGGACCAGCGATGCATGTGGAACTCCTCTGCAGTGCAAGCGCAGTGTGCGCAGTCGCTGCTGACAGCGTGATGTCAGCAGTGGCGGGCCCCATGCAAAGCCGGGACAATGGCCGGCCCTTATGAGGACCCGGACATGGAACCCATTTCGCTCACCCAGCACCTGATCGAGGAACAACGCCGCGACGACCACGTCAACGCCGATTTGCGCCTGCTGATCGAAGTGGTCGCGCGGGCCTGCAAGCGCATTTCCATCGCGATCGGCAAGGGCGCGCTGGGCGGCGTCCTCGGCGAAGCCGGGACGGGCAACGTGCAGGGCGAGGCACAGAAGAAGCTGGACGTCCTTTCGAATGAAATTCTTCTGGAAGCGAACGCCTGGGGCGGCCATCTCGCAGCCTGCGCGTCAGAGGAAATGGCCGACCCGTATCCGATTCCCGACGCGTATCCAAAAGGGAACTACTTGTTGCTGTTCGATCCGCTGGACGGTTCCAGCAACATCGACGTGGATATTTCGGTCGGCACGATTTTCTCGGTGCTGCGCTGCCCCGAGGGCGTGACGCATCCGGGTGAGACGGACTTCCTGCAGCCGGGCACGCGCCAAGTGGCCGCGGGCTACTGCGTGTACGGGCCGAGCACGCTGCTGGTGCTGACCACGGGTCACGGCGTCAACGTGTTCACGCTGGATCGGGAGATCGGCAGTTTCCGGCTGACACGTGCCAATGCGAAGATCCCGGTGGAAACCTCGGAATTCGCGGTCAACATGTCGAACCAGCGCTTCTGGGAAGCGCCGATGCAGCGCTATGTGGCGGATATGCTCGCGGGCAAGACGGGCCCGCGCGGACGCGACTTCAATATGCGCTGGGTGGCGTCGATGGTCGCCGACGTGCACCGCATCCTGACCCGCGGCGGCATCTTCGTCTACCCGCTGGACGAGAAGGTGAAATCGAAAGGTGGCAAGTTGCGCCTGATGTACGAAGCCAACCCGATGAGCTTCATCATCGAGCAGGCCGGCGGCGCGGCGACGACGGGCCGTTCACGCATACTCGATGTGCAACCGACGCAACTGCACCAGCGCGTGCCGGTGTTCCTGGGTTCGAAGAATGAGGTGGAAATGGCGACGAAGTACCACCTCGAAAATGCGTAACCGCGCTTGTTTGCTCGCACCCCGGCGCAGAGCCCCGGAAATGCGTCTGATCCGGGGCCGGGGTCCAGTCCTCGAGCGCGATTCGCTTGCGAACGACTGGATGCCGGCCTTCGCCGGCATGACGGCATATATGGCTACACCCGCCCGACCACCGGAATCAACGCACCCGTGATCGCGGACGCCTGATCGGACAACAGGAACACGATTACGTCGGCAAGCTGCGCGGGTTTCACCCACTTGCCGAAATCCGCCTTGGGCATGTCCTTGCGGTTGGGCGGCGTATCGATGATCGACGGCAGCACCGCGTTCACGGTGATGCCGCGCGGTTTCAGTTCCTCGGCCAGCGATTCGGTGAAACGCATCACCCCGGATTTCGATGCTGCGTAGGCAGCAACGCCAGCATTGCCCTTGAACGCCGAAGCCGCACCGATATTGACGATGCGCCCGCCGTCGGGCAGGTGCGCCAGCGCGGCCTTGCTGGCCGCGACAGCGGTGCGCAGGTTGATCCGGTACAGCAGGTCGAACGTATCCGGGCTGCCATCGGCCAGCGTTTCGAACCGGAACGTCCCGGCGATGTTGACCAGCGCGTCGAGCCCGCCCAATGCCTGGGCGGCGGCATCGATCGCGGTTTTCGCCCGTGCGGTGTCGGCGAGATCGACGTTGCCGAACATGGGCGCGCCGTGCGTGTCCGCGGGCGCTTCCGCGCGGTCGATCGCGGCGACCTTTGCGCCAGCTTTCAGCGCTGCCTGCACCATCGCCGCGCCCAGCGAACCGAACGCGCCCGTGACCGCGATGCGCTTGCCTGCCAGTGACATGGCTGTCCTCCTTGCCGATGCGAACGGCAAGCATATCGCCGGCCGCAGGGCCGGGTGAAATGCCCCGCGCCGAGCCGCCCGGGTCGGAGTACGCTTGCGCCGTCGCTGGGTCCGGTACGACCGCCATGGCAAGCATTCCCGAAGACGCGATGCCCCCGCAACCGGTCGAGGCGCCGCGGCGGGTGAAGCGCGTGATCTACCGGCACACGCTGCCGCTCCGGATCATGCACTGGATCAACGCGGTCTGCCTGTTGATCCTGCTGGGCAGCGGTCTGCAGATCTTCAATGCGCACCCTGCGCTGTACTGGGGCCAGCGCTCTCACTTCGATCATCCGTGGTTGAGCCTTGGCGCGACGCAGACACGCGATGGCAAACTGCACGGCGTCACGACGATCGGCGCGCATCGTTTCAATACAACCGGCTGGTTCGGCGTATCCAGCATGGACGGCCAGCCGACCGTGCGTGGTTTCCCGAGCTGGGCGACTATCCCCGGCCCGCAGTGGCTGGCGATGGGACGCGCGTGGCATTTCTTCTTCGCGTGGATCTTCGCGATCAACGGCGTGTGCTTTGTCCTGTACGCACTGTGGACGCGGCACCTGACCCGCGACCTCGTGCCGACGCGCCGCGACTGGCTCGGCATCGGGCGTTCCATCATCGATCACGCGCTGCTGCAGCATCCGCACGGCGAAGAAGCCGCGCGCTACAACGTGCTGCAACGCATCGCCTATTTTGTGGTGATCTTCGTGTTCGGCGGCGGCGTGGTGTTGATGGGCCTCGCGATGTCGCCGCGGATGGACTCGGTGCTCGGCTGGCTGGTGGACCTGGTCGGCGGCCGGCAATCGGCGCGCAGCATCCATTTCCTGTTCGCGATGGGCTTCATCGCATTCTTCCTGATCCACATCTTCGAGGTGATCGTGACCGGGCTCGGCAACAACCTGCGCTCGATCATCACCGGCCGTTACGCCATCGAGAGCAAAACGCACGATGAAACTCATCAATAGACGCCGCCGCTTCCTGCGCGACGCGCTGGCGCTGACCGGCGCGGTGGCGCTGGGCGGCTGCGACAAGCTTTCCGAAACGGACTGGGCGCCCAAGGTGCTGGGCAGCGCGACCGCGTTGAGCCACGCGGCGCAAGGCGCGCTGTCGCGCAATGCGATGGCGCGCGAATATACCGAGGCGGACATCTCGCCGGAATTCCGCCCCAACGGCAGCACCGATCCGCAATCGGCCGCATACCGCGCGCTGGCGGCGAACGGATTTCGCGGCTACCGCCTCGCGATCGGTGGACTCGTCGCGCATCCCATGTCGCTATCGCTGGATGAACTGCGCGCCCTGCCGAACCGCACCCAGATCACCCGCCACGATTGCGTCGAAGGCTGGAGCGTGATCGGCAAGTGGACCGGCGTGCAGCTTTCGCATGTCCTGCACATGGCGCAACCGACCGCGGCGGCGCGTTACGTGGTGTTCCGCTGCTACGACGCAATGGACGACGGCAGCGAATACTACGAATCGCTGGGCTTCGACGACGCGTACCACCCGCAGACGATCCTGGCATGGGCGCTGAACGGCAAGACCCTGCCGATCCCGAACGGGGCGCCGCTGCGGCTGCGCGTGCCCCGCCAGCTCGGCTACAAGATGGCGAAGTACCTGCGCCGCATCGATCTCGTGGCTTCGTTCAAGGACATCGAGGGCGGCGCCGGCGGCTATTGGGAAGACCAGGGCTACCAGTGGTATGCAGGTATATAAGTGAGAAGCGTTCGAAGCGGCTGTTGTGAAAAGTCAGGCCAGGGAAGGCCGTGGTGGATCGGCAAGGACGATGATCGACTTCGTTGAACGTAACGTTCGTCGAAGCGGCGATCGGGGGCGATCGCATGGTCAACTGCGCCAGCGGCGCTGGTGCCGCCAATGCCGGACCCGCCGGATGATCCAGCGCGAGAACCACGGCAGCACCGCCAGCAACGCCAGCGAAATGATCATCGGCAACGAGACCAGCTCGCGGGCCGACCTCACCGCGGCGATGCGCGTGCCCGCGTTCACGTACACCAACGTGCCCGCCAGCATGCCGACCTGGGTCACCCAGTAATAGGTAAAAACCGGGATGTGGGTCAATCCCATCAGCAGGTTGACCAGGAAGAACGGAAAGATCGGCACCAGCCGGATGTTGAGCAGGTAGAACGCGCCGTCGCGCTCGATGCCGGCGTCGACCTTGTGCAGGCGGTGCTGAAAACGACGGCGGAGCGCGTCCTTGAACACGAAGCGCGTCGCGAGCATCACCAGCGTGGCGCCGATTGCCGAGCCGAACGACACCAGCACGGTGCCTTCGATGACTCCGAAAATCGCACCCGCTGCCAGAGTCATGATGGTGAGTCCGGGCAACGACAGCGCCACGATCGCGATCAGCAGTCCCAGATACGCGAACGCCAATCGCCACGGGTGGCTGCCCTGCTCCACCGACAGCCATTCGCGGCTGCGCTGCAACGTCTCGAAATCGAGGTGGTGGGTCGCTCCCGAGAGAAAGAACACGACCACCGCGCCGATGGCCACCAGCACCAGCACGCCACGCAAAACCCAGCGCCATTGCTCGCGCGACAACATGCGTTCCAGCATGCGCGACGTCACGTGAACGGTACGTGCGGCGGCGCCTCTTTACCGCCGGCCGCGTGCCGGTGCAGCATGTTGCGATTCTTCGGGAAGCCCCTCGGTGGCCTTCGAACCCCTCCTGCGCCGGCTGAGGCGCGACTACCTGTTGCAGGCACTCCTGCTGCTGACGCTCGTGCTCGCGGGCGTCGACCCGCGGTCGCCGCGCGACTATCTGCATTGGCTGGACCCGCGCACGCTCGCCGGCCTGTGCGGGCTGCTGATCCTGACCCAGGGCGTGCGCGAGAGCGGCCACGTGCAGCGCTTCGCGTTGCAACTGGTCAGGCGGCTGCGCGGCGTCCGCGCACTGGCGTTCGCACTGGTGCTGCTCGCGGCGGGTCTCGCAACCGTTTTGACGAACGACGTTGCGCTGTTCCTGCTGGTGCCGCTGACGCTGGCGATCGACCGTATCGCGCGCATTCCGCGCCAAAGGCTGGTGATCTTCGAGGCGCTGGCGGTGAACGCGGGCTCCACGTTCAGCCCGATCGGCAATCCGCAAAACCTGCTGTTGTGGCAGCACTCGCACCTGACGTTCTTCGGCTATGTCGCGGCGCTCGCGCCCACGGGCGCGGTGCTGCTGGTCGTGTTGCTGATCACGTGCGGATTCGCCTTTCCGGCATCACCATTGCAGATCCAGGACAGCGCGCTCGCGCTGCCGCCGCGCAATACGTACTTGTTTTCGGGTTCGGTCGTGTTGCTGGGCGCGATGGTCGCGGCGCTGCAGTGGGGTTTCGCGATCCCGGCCGCGTTGATCCTGATCGTGGTCGGACTCGCCTTATTTCGGCGCGTGCTGGCGGACGTGGACTGGCTGCTGCTGGTGACGTTCGCCGCGATGTTCGTGGGCCTCGGCCACCTTGCCGCGCTGCCCGCGGTGCAATCGCATGTCGGAACCCTGGCTTGGCACGATCCACGCGTCACCTACACGGGCGGCATCGTGCTGTCGCAGATCATCAGCAACGTCCCGGCCGCGGTGGCGCTGCAGCACTACGCACCGAACATCACGCTGCTCGCAGCGGCCGTGAATGTCGGCGGCTCGGGCCTGCTGATCGGCTCACTCGCGAACCTGATCGCGCTGCGGCTCGACGGCAGCCGCGGCATCGGCTGGCGGTTTCATGCGTGGTCGGTGCCGTACCTGGTGGTAACCGCGGTGCTCGTCGCGTTGGTGGTTTTGCGGTGACGGAGCAAAAGCCTGGACACGGATCAAATCGGATCACACGGATTCAAGGTTTCTATCCGTGTAAATCCGTGTCAGCTGCTTTTCAGCGCCACATTGCCACGTGAGGAATGTGCAACACGCGCTGGTCGATCTCCGCGATCGAACGTACGCCGCACAGCACCATCGTCAGGTCGAGTTCGCGCTGGATCAGTTCCAGCACGGTCGTGACGCCGGCGCCACCCAACGCGCCCAATCCGTATACATACGCGCGCCCGATCATCACCGCGCGTGCGCCCAATGCCAGCGCCTTGAACACGTCCTGTCCGGAACGTACGCCACCGTCGAGCCAGACCTCGCAGTCGCGACCGACGCGCGCAGCGATTTCCGGCAGCACGCTGATCGACGAGGGCGCGCCGTCGAGCTGTCGGCCGCCATGATTGGACACGACGATCGCATCGGCGCCGCAATCCGCCGCGCGGCGTGCGTCCTCGGGATCGAGGATGCCCTTCATCACCAGTTTGCCGCCCCAACGGTTCTTGATCCACTCGACGTCGTTCCAGTTGAGTCCGCGGTCGAACTGTTCGGCCGTCCAGGCGGCCAGTGAGGACATGTCGCTGACCCCTTCGACGTGGCCCGCGATATTGCCGAATTGATGGCGGCGCGTCCGTGCCATTCCGAGGCACCAACGTGGGTGGACCGCAAGATTGGCGAGGTTGCGCAGGGTTGGTTTGGGTGGCGTCGAAAGTCCGTTCTTGATGTCGCGATGGCGCTGACCCATCACCTGCAGGTCCAGCGTCAGCACCAGCGCGGAACAACCTGCCGCCTTGGCGCGGTCGATCAGCCGGCCGATGAACGCGTGGTCGCGCATCACGTACAGCTGGAACCAGAACGGCCGCTTCACGAACGCGGCGACATCCTCGATCGAGCACACGCTCATCGTCGACAGCGTGAACGGCACGCCGAAATCCAGCGCGGCCTCGGCGGCCAGCATTTCGCCGTCTGCGTGCTGCATCCCGCACAAACCGATCGGCGCCAGCGCCACGGGCAATGTCGCGTCCCCGCCGAGCATCGTGGTGCGATGCGAGCACTGATCCACCCCGACGGCCACGCGTTGATGCAACTGGATGCGCGCGAAATCTTCGAGATTGCGCCGCAGCGTCGTCTCGGTCCACGATCCCGACTCGCAGTAGTCCACGAACATCCGCGGCACACGCTTCAGATAGAGCCGGTGCAGGTCTTCGATGCAGGTGATGGGCGTCATGGCTACGGCATCGTATGCGCGGCTTGGGTGGCGCACAAACGAAGGCAAGGAAGAGCATTGGACACGGATAAAGGCGGATCAACCCGGATTGGGTCTTTTGATCCGCTGCTATCCGATCTGATCCGTGTCAAAAGATTTGTCTTTGATCCATGATCATCCGTGTAAATCCGCTTACCCCGACATGCCCGTACCCGTGTTGCCGTAATCAGGCGTCAAGCCATTTCTCGCCAGCCAATACGGATCATGCTCGTACGGATCGGGCCGCTCGGCCCAGCGTTTGTAGGTCCACTGGTATTGGGGAAAGGCGAGATTCACACACTGCTCGACACCGCGATTGAGTGCGGTGCACGCAATCCGCAAGTCTGGATCGGCAATGCCTTCAGGCGCCGGGAGGATGCGGATGCGATAACCCGCGCCGCGTGGCAGGCGTTCGGCGAACGCGAACAGCACGGTCGCGCCGGTCCGCTGCGCAATCCGCGGCAGCAACACCATCGTGTTGGCGTCGAGGCCGAAGAACGGCGCGAACTGGCCTTCGCCGCGCTTGGGTTGCTGGTCGGGAAGAATCCCGACTACGCCGCCCGCCGCAAGCCGCTTGTACAAGGAGCGCACGCCAGCGCCTTCGGCACGTACCTGTTCCGGCTGCAGATCACCGCGCGCACGCACCAGCAGCGCTTCCCAGGCCACGTTGCGCGGCGGCGCGTACAGGATCGCTATCGGCGTGCGCGCGCTCAGCCAATAATTCAGCAATTCCCAGCAACCCAGATGTGGCGCGGCCACGATCAGGCCGCGTCCGGACGCCAGCGCGGCGTCGAAGTACTCCACGCCTTCTGCTTCGCGCACCAGCCTCAGCGCGCGTCGTGCGCCGCGCCCCCACACCGCCGCCATTTCGGTGACCGCGTGGCCCGTTTCGACGAGGCATTTGCGCACCAGCGCATCGCGCGCCGCATCGTCCAGTTCCGGATGCACGATGCGCATGTTCACTTCCGTGTGCACGCGTTCGCGCGCGTGCTTGCGCCACCACAGCGGACGTCCCAGCGCACTGCCCACTGCGTACAACAGCGGCAATGGCAGCACACCCAGCGCGCGCAGCGTCCACCAGGTCAGGCGCACATACCAGCGCATCAGGTTCGAACGCCCGCGGCGATATACGCGTCATCCGTCAATCCGCTGCCGGCGCGCGCCTTGAAGCGTTTGTAGTTCCACTGGTATTGCGTGAACGCTTCGCGCACGCAGCCCTCGATCGCGGCGTTCATCGCCGTGCATGCTATGCGCGGGTCTGGATCCAGCAGTGCCGCCGGCGGTTCCCGGAAGCGCACCCTGAAGCCGCTCGGCAAACGTTCGACGAACAGCATCAACACCGCGGCGCCTGTACTTTGCGCGAGCCGCGGCAGCAGCGTCATCGTCAACGCCGGCACGCCGAAGAACGGCGCGACCACCGCACCGGCGCGTGGGACGTGGTCGGGCATGATCGACACCACGCCGCCGTGGCGCAGGTGCCGAAACACCCGGCGTACGCCGGAGTCGTCGATCGGAAACTGGATGCTCGCGCCGCCCTGGCGCAGGCGGCGCAGCAGCGCTTCGGCTTGCGGATAACGCGGTTGCGTGTAGAAGGTCGCAAACGGCGTGCGTGCCCCGATCCAGTAATTGGCGACTTCCCAACTGCCGAGGTGCGGCGCGCACAGGATCAAACCGCGCTTGGCGGCGATCGCGGCGTCGAACAGCGCCTGCCCACGCGCCTCTTGCACGCTCGCCAGCGTGCGACCAGGGTTCGTCCAGATGCCGAATACTTCCACGAGCGAGACACCGGTCTCGCGCACGCATTCGCGAGCGAGGCGGCGGCGCGCCGCTTCGTCCAGCTCGGGACGCACCAGCCCGAGGTTGGCCTTCACCACGCGCCGCTTGCGGCCGTGCGTCACCCAGAACAGCCAGCCCAGCACCGCGCCGAGCGCGCGGAACACACGCAGCGGCAAACGCGCGGCAAGCCACATCAGTCCGTACGCGAGTCGGGTGTACCAACGCATCGCGGGAGTGTAACCAAGAGCCGGAGCTGGGGATTGGTGGCTGGGGGATTCGCAGCGATGCTGTCGGCTATGCTTCCGGTCCCCAGCCCCCAGTCCCCAATCCCGAGTTTTCGTGATCGCCCTCCTCCAACGCGTCAGCGAAGCCAGCGTCACCATCGACGGCGAGGTCGTCGGGGCGATCGATGCCGGGTTGCTGGTGCTGCTGGCCGTCGAACCCGGCGACGGCGAAGCGCAGGCAAAGCGGATGTGCGAACGGCTGCTGGGTTACCGGATATTCGGCGACGCCGAGGACAAGATGAACCTTTCGCTGGCCGACACCCGCGGCGGACTGCTGCTGGTGCCCCAGTTCACCCTGGCCGCCGACACCCGCAAGGGCATGCGGCCGAGCTTCACCACGGCCGCCCCACCGGCGGAGGGAAAGCGCTGGTTCGACCGGCTGACCGACCTGGCGCGTGCCGCGCATCCGAGGGTTGCAACCGGACGTTTCGGCGCCCATATGCAGGTGCGGCTGGTCAACGACGGACCGGTGACCATATTTTTGCGGTCGTCCCTGACCACTGCGTAATGAGGTTCGGACGCAACGTGGGGTTTGACGGGCCAGCCACACCAGAACGGCCTTCCATGGCCTGACTTTTCCCAACAGCCGCTTCGAACAACTTCGGAAGCGGCATTGCCACACATTTGGGCCGATTCTTGCATGCAAGTTTCGCCCTAGTTGATTGACCCGTCACGCATTTTCGGCCTTGATCCTTGGCCGGTTCACCTCCACTTTGCTATACTGAGCGGTCTTGTCGCGCGAAACATTTATGGAAAACCTCCCCTCGCAGCAATCCGAAATCAAGCAGTTGATCACCAAAGGCCGTGAGCAGGGTTACCTGACTTACGCCGAGGTCAACGATCACCTTCCCGACGACATCGTCGATCCGGAACAGATCGAAGACATCATCGGGATGATCAACGGCATGGGCATCGAGGTGCACGAAATCGCACCCGATACCGACGTCATCAGCGCCGAAGGCCCGGTGGGTGGCGAGGACGACGAAACCGCGACCGAAGAAGCCGTCGCGCTGCTGTCCGCCGTGGACGCCGAAGTCGGCCGTACCACCGATCCGGTGCGCATGTACATGCGCGAAATGGGCACGGTGGAACTCCTGACCCGCGAAGGCGAGATCGCGATCGCCAAGCGCATCGAGGAAGGCCTGACCCAGGTGCAGACCGCGCTGGCCAGTTTCCCGTGGGCCATCGGTCTGCTGCTGGAAGAATACGACCTGCACCTCGACGGCAAGCGCCGCATGAGCGAGATCCTGGCCGGTTTCGCCGACCAGGAAATCCCGGCCGAGGAATTCGGCGTGGCGCCGCCCGAAGCCGAATCGGCCTCCGACAGCGACGAGGAATCCGAAGGCGACGAGGACGAGGAAGACGATTCCGCCGGCGGCGACGAGGAATCTGCCGGCCCCAGCGGCCCGGACCCGGTCGAGGTCGCGCGCCGCATGGACGTGCTGCGCGAGCTGTATGGCAGGTTCCAGAAGACCGCCGACAAATACGGCGTCAGCGACAAGAAGTCGCAGAAGCTGCGCGAGAAGATGGGCGAGGAGTTCCTGAAGCTCAAGCTGCCGTCCGCACTGATCGACGGCTTCGTGCGCAAGCTGCGCGAGGTGGTGGCGGCGATTCGCCAGCACGAGCGCGTGATCATGGACGTGTGCGTGCGCCAGTGCCACATGCCGCGCAAGGATTTCATCGAGCTGTTCCCGTCCAACGAAACCAATCTCGACTGGACCAACGAGCTCGCGCGCAAGCGCCAGAAATGGGTGCCTGCGGTCAAGAACCACCGCGACGACATCGTGCTGGAACAGCAGAAGCTCACCGAGATCGAGCGCGCGCTGTACCTGCCGCTCACCGACATCAAGGAAATCAACCGCGCGATGTCGATCGGCGAGGCCAAGGCCCGCCGCGCCAAGAAGGAAATGGTCGAGGCCAACCTGCGCCTCGTGATTTCCATTGCCAAGAAATACACCAACCGCGGCCTGCAGTTCCTCGACCTGATCCAGGAAGGCAACATCGGCTTGATGAAGGCGGTCGACAAGTTCGAATACCGCCGCGGCTACAAGTT
>JAJPJT010000060.1 GCA_021324095.1 Gammaproteobacteria bacterium | reverse complement strand
TCCCTGCGCTTCTCGCGCCAAGCGGGCCGGCGCGAACTCGCACGTCCCTGTGCTCGGACAGGCGCGCCTTGCTCCCGCTTGGCGCTGCGATGCTCGGCGTCGTGCAACGGCGCGGAGAAAAGCTCCACATTATTGACGGCCATCCTGGCCTTCACCTCCGGCAAACGGCGTTTCGCTGGGCTGACGCATGCCAATGGAGAGCTCGTAGACCAACGATGCAGGCCATGGATGGCCGGTGACGAAGAAAAACGCGCCGTTGGACGGCGCGGAAAAAGACAAGGATGTCGCGTAGCGAGCGAAACCTCTTCTGATGATCATTCGCCCGCCGGCAACACCGACAGCACTTCCTCGACGGTGGTGCGGCCGCGCCGGACCTGGGTCGCGGCGGAAATGCGCAGCGGCTGCATGCCCTCTTCCAGCGCGCCGCCGGTGAAGCTGTCGAGATCGAGCTCGGCCGTGATCATGCCGCGCAGGCGCGGCGAGACCGTCATCATCTCGTACACGCCGGTGCGGCCGAGATACCCGGTGTTGCGGCATTCGAGGCATCCGACCGGCGCATACACCTCGGCGGGCGGCGGCAGTACCCAGCCGCGCGTGAGCACCGACCAGGTTTGCGGGTCCTGCGTCGCCTTGACCTTGCAGTGCGGACACAACGTCCGCACCAGGCGCTGCGCGACCACGCCCGCGAGCGTCGACTGGATCAGGTAATGCGGCACGCCCAGGTCGAGCAGGCGCGTGATCGCGGAGGGCGCGTCGTTGGTGTGCAGCGTCGACAGCACCAGGTGTCCGGTGAGCGAGGCCTGCACCGCCATCTGCGCGGTTTCGAGGTCGCGGATTTCGCCGACCATGATGATGTCGGGATCCTGCCGCAGCAGCGTGCGCACGCCGGCCGCGAAATCGAAGTCGATCGCCGGCTGCACCTGCGACTGGTTGAATTCCGGCGAGACCATCTCGATCGGGTCTTCGACGGTGCACACGTTGAGTTCGGGACGCGCGAGGTGCTTCAGCGTCGAATACAGCGTGGTGGTCTTGCCCGATCCGGTCGGGCCCGTCACCAGCACGATGCCGTGCGGCCGCTCGACCATCCCGCGCCAGGTTTTTTCCTCTTCGGATGAAAACCCGAGCTGCGCGAATTCCTTGACCACGATGTCGGGGTCGAATATGCGCATCACGATCTTTTCGCCGAAGGCGGTCGGCATCGAAGAGATGCGCAGTTCCACCTCGCGCCCGCCGGCCGAGCGGGTCTTGATGCGGCCGTCCTGCGGGCGGCGCTTTTCGGCGACGTCGAGGCGTGCGAGGATCTTGATGCGCGCCGTGACCGCGGTCATCACCGCGGGCGGCAATTCGAACACCTTGTGCATCACGCCGTCGATGCGAAAACGCATGAGCCCGGCTTCGCGGCGCGGTTCCAGGTGGATGTCGGAAGCACGCTGCTCGAACGCGTATTGCAGCAGCCAGTCCACGATGTGGACGACGTGGCGGTCGTCGGCGCCGATCTCGCCGGATTTGCCGAGTTCCAGCAACTGTTCGAAGTTCAGGATTGCGGAGCCGTCCATCGAATCCTGCTTGGCTTCGCGCGCCTTGGCGATCGAGCGCTGCACGCCGTAGAACTCCATCAGGTAACGATGGATGTCCAGAGGATTCGCGACCACGCGTTTCACTTCGCGCCGCAGCATCTGCGAAAGATCCGCGGCCCAATGGGTGTCGAACGGTTCCGCGCTGGCGAAGGTCACCGCGCCGTGCGCGACCGCGACCGGCAGGATGCGGTGCCGCTGTGCGTAGGCCTGGCTCACCGCCTGCGTCACCGCGGCGGCGTCGATCTTCATCGGATCGATCTTGAGGTACGGCAGCCCGGCCTTGTCGGCCAACCACACGGTGAGGGATTCGACCGTCAGCGGTTTGCCGGGATCGCTGCGGTTCTCCGGCTTCGCGCTCGCGATGATCACCAGCGGGTGCAGTTCGACCGCGCCGCGTCCCGCCTTGCTGGTCGCGCGGATGCGCTTGGCGTCTTCAGCGGCGAGCAGGCCATCGGCGATCAACGCCGCCAGCACTTCGGCCAATTCCAGGCGACCGTGCCGGCCGATCACCGCCGTCGAATTCGGGATTGCCGCCATCGCCTGCCCCGCTGTCCTTGAAACCGTGACCGCTCACGGCTCCGCCGATTAATTCGTCATTCCGGGTTCTGCCCGCAAACAGCGCGGGCAGCCCCGGAATGACGAGCTAAAACAATGGGGAGCCGCGCCAATCCTCGCGGCTATACTAACGCGCTTTGTTTGCGGCGCCGGGGACGCAGTTGGCGGAACCCACGTTCCAGGAGGTCATCCAGACCCTGAATCGCTACTGGGCGGATCAGGGCTGCGTGTTGCTGCAACCGCTGGACCTCGAAGTCGGCGCGGGCACGTTTCATCCGGCGACCTTCCTGCGCGCGCTCGGTGCCGATCCATGGGCGGCGGCCTACGTGCAGCCGTGCCGGCGCCCCGCCGACGGCCGCTATGGCGAAAATCCCAACCGCCTGCAGCAGTACTACCAGTACCAGGTCGTCCTGAAACCCAATCCGGACGACGTGCTGGAACGCTATTTTGGTTCGCTGCGCGCGCTCGGCATCGATCCGCTGGTGCACGACCTGCGCCTTGTCGAAGACAATTGGGAATCGCCGACGCTGGGCGCGTGGGGCCTTGGCTGGGAAGTCTGGTTGAACGGGATGGAAGTCACCCAGTTCACCTATTTCCAGCAGGCGGGCGGACTCGAATGCAAACCCGTCACCGCAGAAATCACCTACGGGCTCGAACGGCTGGCGATGTATCTGCAGAACGTCGACAGCGTGTTCGATCTCGTGTGGACCACCGCACCGCATGGCGTCGTCACGTATGGCGACGTGTTCCGCCGCAACGAAGTGGAACAGAGCGCCTACAACTTCGAATATGCAGACACGAAGGAACTGTTTCATCGCTTCGATGCCTGCGAAGCCGAAGCCAACAAACTCGTCGACCTCCACCTGCCGTTGCCCGCGTACGAGCAGGTGATGAAGGCCAGCCACGCGTTCAATCTTCTGGATGCGCGCCGCGCGATTTCCGTGACCGAACGGCAGCGCTACATCCTGCGCGTGCGCGCGCTCGCACATGCCGTCGCGAAAGCCTGGACCGTGCCGCGCGAAACGAAATTCGGGGACGCGAGGATTGGAACCCCTCTCCCTTCGGGAGAGGGGTAGGGGTGAGGGTCCGGACCTTGTACGAAGGCGCGTCAATCCGGCACTGCATCATTACGCGCGCCCGAACCCTCACCCGCCCCTTCGGGGCACCCTCTCCCGAAGGGAGAGGGGAAAAACGCGGAAACTATTGCTGATGATTGCGCCAAAGCCACTGTTGATCGAAATTGGCTGCGAGGAACTCCCCATCCATGCGGTGGACGATCTTGCGCATGCCTTCGCGCGAGGCGTGTGCGAAGGCTTGTTGAAGCGCGGCGTTGCCGCCGAAGTCGAGCACGCGCGCACGTTCGCGACACCGCGCCGTCTCGCAGTGCTGGTGCCGGGCGTGGCCTTCACCCAGCCCGAGCAGCGCAGCGAAACCTTCGGGCCCTACATCAATATTGCCCTGGACGCGGATGGCCGGCCCACCAAGGCGCTGCTCGGCTTTGCCAACAAGGCCGGGGTGGAGTGGACGCAGCTCGAGCGTGCCAGCGACGCGAAGGGCGAGCGGTTCGTGCATCGCAACGTCTTGCCGGGGCGCACGACCGCGGAACTGTTGCCGGGAATCGTGC
>JAJPJT010000035.1 GCA_021324095.1 Gammaproteobacteria bacterium | reverse complement strand
TTCCTGCATCACATCCACACCGCGCATGCCTGGCTCCCATCACCGGTATCGTCCGCAAAGCCTACCCACGCCGCGCTGTAGCAGGGGTGAATTTCAACAACCTGCTAAGGAAACACCTGTGCAACCGCTACGGCCTCGCATTTAGCCCATGGTCCACTCTTCTCCACAACCCCCGATCGTTGCTAGGCTCGATCTTCCTGATCTCGCCAAGCAACCCCGCCCTCGGCTCCCTGCCTCGGGCCTTCGTCCGCGCAAGCGATGCCCCAGCATCGCGTAAACGCGCGTACTCAGCCCTTGACTCAAGGGGCTGAGAGCACGGTATGCACGCGCAATCCAATGCAAGCCTCAACCCGAGTCCCGAGTCCCGAGTCCCGAGTCCCGCTCTCCTCGTCCCCGGTCCCCGGTCCCCGGTCCCCGCACCTGCACATGCAGCTCTGCAAGTTGCTCCGCATCGATCGCACTCGGCGCGTCGGTCATCAGGTCCTGTGCGCTGGTGGTCTTGGGGAACGCGATCACGTCGCGTATCGCGTCGGTGCCGCCGATCAGCATCGCTAGACGATCGATGCCGAAGGCGATGCCGCCGTGCGGCGGGGCGCCCATCTTCAGCGCGTCCAGCAGGAAACCGAATTTGGCGCGCGCCTCGTCTTCGCCGATGCCGAGCAAGCGGAACACCGCGCTTTGCATTTCGGGGCGGTGGATGCGGATCGAACCGCCGCCGATCTCGGCACCGTTCAAAACCATGTCGTAGCCGCGGCTGACCGCATGTGCGGGGTCGGCCGCGAGCGCGGCCGCGTCATCGACCTTGGGCGCGGTGAACGGGTGGTGCAGCGCGACGTGGCGTTGCCCGGCCTCGTCGTATTCGAACATCGGAAAATCCGTGACCCATAGCGGCTTCCAGCCTTGCGCGACCAGGCCGCGATTTTGCGCAACCTTGAGCCTCAGTGCGCCCATGAAGGTACTGACGGTCGTCCATTTGCCCGCGCCGAACAGCAGCGCATCGCCGCTCCGAGCAGATGCAAGTTCGAGTATTTCAGCTAATGCGGCATCATCGAAGAGCTTCGCAAGAGGAGACTTGACTCCCTCGCGTCCTGCAGCGAGATCGTCAATCTTCAACCAGCCCAAACCTCTCGCGCCGAACTTCGCGGCATACGCGGAGAGGTCGTCGATCTGCTTGCGTGACAAGTCGGCACCACCGGGCACACGCAACGCGACGACTCGGCCGTCTGGGTCATTTGCAGCATCGGCGAACACCTTGAATTCAACGTGCTTCAAGGCGTCGCCAACGTCTACCAGTTCGAGACTGATGCGCAGGTCGGGCTTATCGGAACCATAGCGGCGCATCGCTTCGGCCCACGTCATGCGCGGGAACGGATCAGGCAATTCGATGCTGCCTACCTCGCGGAACACGTCGCGGATCAGCGCCTCGACGCAATCCTGCACGTCGTGTTCCTCGACGAACGCGAACTCCATGTCGAGCTGGGTGAATTCCGGCTGGCGGTCGGCGCGCAGATCCTCGTCGCGGAAGCAGCGCGCGATCTGATAGTAGCGGTCGAATCCCGCGATCATCAGCAACTGCTTGAACAACTGCGGCGACTGCGGCAGCGCGTAGAACTGCCCCGCGTGCACCCGCGAAGGCACGAGGTAATCGCGCGCACCCTCCGGCGTCGCCTTGGTGAGAATCGGCGTTTCGATGTCCTGGAAACCGCGCGTGTCCAGCCAGCGGCGCAGCGCCTGCACCAGCTTGATGCGAGTGCGCATCAGCTTCTGCATCTCGGGGCGGCGCAGATCGAGGTAGCGGTACTTCAGCCGCATTTCCTCGTTGGGGTTTTCGTGCAGCGCGAACGGCAGGTCGCGGGCAGCATTCAGCATCTCGATGGATTCGGCGACGACCTCGAAGCGGCCGGTCGGAATTTTTTCGTTGACGTTCGAACGCACCCGCACCGTGCCGGTGACGCGCAGGCAGTCCTCGTATCCGACCTTCGACGCGGTCGCGAACACAGCGGCATCGTCCGGATCGGCCACGACCTGCACGATGCCTTCGTGGTCGCGCAGGTCGATGAACACGACGCCGCCGTGGTCGCGGCGCGCATCCGCCCATCCGCACAAGGCGACCCGCCGGCCGATCTCGGCCTCACCGATCAATCCGCAATAATGGCTACGCATCGCCCGCTGCACTCCAGGCGCCCGCCTCTGCACGCGGGCAAACCGCACATGCTAAGCGCCGCGCCAACGGCGCGCAATGCAGCCTCCGGATCCGCGATGGCGCAGATTGAAATCGTTCGCTCCCGGATCGAGTCCGGCGCAACTCTGAGCGTAGGCGCGCAGCGCCGAAGTCGATGGGCGGCGTGCTTCGACTTCGCTTGCTTCGCAAGCGTAGCCTGGCCCGAGCAAGTCGCAGCGCTCAGCACGAACGGAGAATGGAATTCAGACCGGATCGCTTCCTCAAGAGCGATCCCATGCCCGGGAATGCAGCAGCATCTTGTCGGCGCGCCGCAACGTCGATTCCAGAGGCTCGCCGGCCTCGCGAACGGCCCATCCCAGTGAAAACACCGCCGGCATCCCGTCGCGCGAAACCGCCGCCAGGCGCTCCGCCAGTTCGCGCACCGCTTCCGGGGTCGCCAGCGGCATCACGACGGCGAATTCATCGCCGCCCATGCGTATGACTTCGGCACCCGAACCCGCATGATTGGTCAGGAGCCGGGCCAGGTCGCGCAGCACCTCATCGCCGCGCGCGCGGCCTTCACTGGCGTTCAGTTGCCGGAAGTAATCCACGTCGACCACGACGCAGCCCCAGACCTGGTCGACCGTCGTCTGCAAGGCGAACGCATCGAGATAACGCCGGGTGTGGCAGCCGGTCAGGGGATCGCGCCGGTTCTGGTCGCGTACGCGCAATTCGTAACGATGCCGCAAGGTCACGTCCTGTGCCGCGCCCAGCACGTACGGCACGGGCTCGGCCTCGGGATAGCAGACGAACTGGTACTGCCACACCCTGGTTTCACCGTTGCGCGCCACGAAATGCAGCAGGCCGGAATCGCGCCGCAGGCTGTGCACCCGATCCATGTAATCGTGCCAATCGGCACTGGTTTCCTCGGCGACGAAATCCGCCAGCGGCCGCCCCACCATTTCCCTGGCGTCGTAACCCAGGGCGTGTGCCATCGCGCCATTGACTCTCAGCAGGCGTCCTGCGAGATCGTGCATCCAGACCATCGCAAGACCCGACTCGACCAGGTCTTCGTAGCGGGCGTCGGACGCCTGCAGCGCTTCATGCGCGGCCTTCTCGCCCGACACGTCGCGTACCAGCATGAGGTGCGCCGGCACGGCTTCGTGCGGAAGGTTGCCCATGTCGGTGAGCACTTCGAACACTTCGCCGTTGGCTCGGCGGTGCTTCCAGCCCACGCTGCCGGGCGGTATCGCGCGGCCTTCCCTGCGCAGATACGCCTGCAGGCGCTCGGCTTCGTCTTCGGCAAACAGGTCCGGAAGACGCATCTGCAGCATCTTGTCGCGGTCGTAGCCGTAGCATTGCAGGGCTGCGGGGTTCGCGTTGACGATGCGCAGGTTCGACCCGGAGAAAGCGATCACGGGCAGCGGATTGAGGTCGAACCACACCCGCGTCTCGTCGGCGCGCCGACGGCTGGTCTTCTGCAGTTCGAGTTCATCGGTGACGTCGCGCGCGACGCCCACGAGGCCGGCGATGCGCCCGCGGGTGTCGTGCAAGGGATATTTCCCCACCAGGAAAGCATGGTCGCCGTCGGCCGCTTTTTGCGATTCACGAAACAGCGTCGGCAGATCCCGATCGAGGCATACCCGATCATTTTCCTCGAAGGCAAGCGCCACCGGGCCCGGATCGATCTCGCTGTCACGCCGGCCCAGGAGATCCGCGGCCTGGCGCCCGGCCAACGCCGCGGCCGCGTCATTGGCAAACAGATAACGGTGGGTAGTGTCCTTCACGAACACCGGGCCGTTGCTGCGTTCGCACAGCACCTGGGTCAGTTCGATCATCCGGCGCAGGCTGGATTGGGACAGCACCATCACGTAGGCGGCCGCCACGAGTGCCAGCCATCCGATCAGCGCGAGCACCCAGGTGAATGCAAGATCCCGGAAACCCGCCGCGCCGGCGATCAGGAATGCCGCGAGTACCACCGCGGGAAGGATCAACAAGGCCGTTCCGGCCCAGCCGAACCACCGCAGCGATACGCGCGTGCCGGGTATCGCATCGACGATTCCGAATTGTTGCAGGTGATCCGCCACGATGTGTTCCCGACCGTCCGTGGCACCGCAAAAGCGCGATGCCCACCTGACAAGTGCAAAAGCCGTGCTCAGGCGGGCGTCCACGATACCTTTGACACACTTTTTGACGCCGCCCCAGCCAAAGGTTGACGCGCATCTCACTTGCTGTGCGATCCTCCCTGATCGCAGCGGTGCCGAACTGCGAGGCGACATTTCGATCGTCGCTGAACCAACATCACCACGGCCATCCATGGCCTGACTCTCCGCGAAGCTGTGCGATCCTCCCTGATCGCCGCGGTACCGAACTGCGAGGCGACATTTCGATCGTCGCTGAACCAACATCACCACGGCCATCCATGGCCTGACTTTTCACGGAAGCTGTGCGATCGTCCCGGATCGCCGGTGTTGAGGCGCCGCCCCACATCTCGAACGCACTGCGTAAGCGCCACCTTGGCCCTGACCTTTCGCGACAGCGGCTTCGTAGAGACTCGGCCTCGTTTCAGGCCCGCATCAGCGTCGACTTCCCGAACAGGCTTTCGACCAGATCCACCACCAGCTCGGCGGTACGGTTGCGTTCGTCGAGCGCCGGATTCAATTCCATGATGTCCAGCGATCCGGCACGCCCGCTGTCGGCGATCATTTCCATGCACAGCTGCGCTTCGCGATAGTGGGGCCACCGGGCACGGTCGTCGCCACGGCCGGCGCGATCGAGGGGTCGAGAAAATCGACGTCGAAGCTGACATGCAGGTGGCTATCCTCGCCAAGGCCATCCAGCGCGTGCTCCATCACGCCCCGCATTCCGATCTCGTCGATATAGCGCATGTCGTAGATCTCGAGGCCGACGTCGTGCACAAGGCGCTTCTCCTTGGGGTCGACGGAGCGTATGCCGATCTGGCGCACCGCGTCGGCGGAAATCGCCGGTACCTGCCCACTCAACGCAATCAGTTCCTCGGGGCCATGGCCGCACAGGCAGGCGACCGGCATGCCATGGATGTTGCCGGAAGGACTGATTTCCGCGGTGTTGAAATCCGCGTGCGCGTCCAGCCAGAAGACCCGCAGCTTGCGGCCGTGCTCGCGGCAGTACTGCGCCACCGCACTGATCGACCCGATCCCGAGGCAGTGATCGCCGCCCAGCAGGATCGGCATTCGCCCCGCTTCGAGTTCCGCCAGTTCCGCCTGCATCAGTGCACGGTTCCACGCGACCACTTCGGGAAGATGGCGGTAGCCGTCATGTGGCGGCTGCCACGGGTTCAACGGACCCGCGAGGTTGCCGCGATCGGCGACGTCCAGCCCCCGCGCCGCGAGCGCCTGCGGCAAGCCCGCAACGCGCAGCGCCTCCGGCCCCATCGACGCGCCACGTGCACCCGCACCTATGTCGGTCGGCGCGCCAATCAGGGAAACCGGCTTCGCATTCCTCACCATGCATCACTACCCGTCCACCCGCAATGACGGACAAGCATAGCCGCCGTCACCGGTGCAGCAAAACGCATGCGCTTGCTGGCACGGGAGCGGCGTCAGTTCACCCGGACGGAATCGCCGCGTCCAGCAACGCAGCGAGGCGGGCGACATCCTCCTCGACCCGCGCGCGTTCGCGGCAGGGGGCACGGCCGGAAAGCAACTTGTCGAGATCGCGAGCCGCAGCACCCAGGGCATCGAGGCCGTAGCAAGGTGCCGAGCCGGAAAGCTTGTGGGCGACGTCACGCAGGCCGAGCCATGCTGCCTCGTCACCGCCATCGACGCAGCCGCGCCACGCGTCGCCCAGCGCCGACCGGCGCGCAGGCAGGTCCTGCAGGTAATGCCGGCGGAGCGCGTCAAGCTGTGCCTGAAACGCCGCATCCGCGAAATCCACATCCTCCGGAGCCACGCCATCGCCTCCGCATCCGATTTGGCGCCGATGTCGCTCGCGGAGGAGCCATATCCAAGGTACTGGACCCTCCAGCGAAACCCAAACGGCACGCCGTTCACTCGACGGAGGATACCGCGACAGACGATCCGGAGGGCAACACTGGCCCTCCGGGAAATCACGGGTTCGTGGCTTGCCGCCGGCCGCAGTGGCGCGCAAGACGCTCCGAGGGCGACGGCGCAACAGTTACAGTCGGCGGCGACGTCCTCCGAAGATCAGCGAGAGGATGAACAGGATGATGAAGATCACGAACAGGATCTTCGCGATCCCTGCCGCGAGTCCGGCGACTCCGAAGAAGCCGAAGAAGCCGGCGATGATTGCGATGATCAGGAAAACGACGGCGTAATAAAGCATGTCTCGCTCCTTGTCGCGTTGATTGCCGGACCCCGCCTGAATCACCCTCGACACGCGATGAGGCCCGAAAGCTCCGGGCAGCGAGAATCCTTTCGCTGCCCGGAGTGATGCCGGTCGCGTCCACCACGCGTCCGGATTGTCGGATCCGGGTTCGCAGAGGCGTTACACCCGATCCGACGCGGTCCGTCCCTGGATCCGCATGGAAGCGCCGGCGGGGGAGCGGCGCTTCGCAAGTTGTGATCGGCGTGTGCGTCTCGTTGTCCTCCGCGACACACCGCCGGGAATGCTCGAACCTCCTTTTCAGCCGCGCCGTTGTGCTTCGTCCGTGTCGATGCCCCAGCGTTCCTCACCGCTGCTCACAATTCGCACTCGAACTCGAAAACCTGCAGATAGGCTTCGCGCCGGTCGACCCCGTAGCGTTGCTGCAGCTTTCCCGCGAGGTATTCCGCGCTGCCGCTGGGCCAGCGAACGTCCTCGTTCGTCAGCTTGCGCCAACGCCGCCGCAGCCGGTCCGGAATGTTCGGCCATTCTTCCTTGATCCTGTCGTTGCTCATCTGTGACCTCCTTCAGAAACAGCGGTTTTGAGGATCCAGCCCCAAAGTTTTGAAACGGTTCGCGGCGGGCGGCCGCTGCCACGACTCGTGTGAGTCTCATGCGCCCCTGTGTCCATGGCGCCTGTCGGAAAGACCCGCGTCGCGAGGGGTGACGCGTTCCGGTGCCGGCGGAATGGTTGGATCACCCTGCTGCCCCGGTGCCGGAGCGTGGCGTTTGCGGCGGCGGATCGGATCGCGGCGGGGCGGTGCACCCGATCTTTCGTCATCGTTGGATCTTCTGGTATGTGACATGGCTTGCTCCATTCGTGCCTGACCGACTCCTTCGGGCGAGGTCTTCGCGTCATCCGGAAACGGAACCGGGAGTCCGAATCCCGGCGACGTCGCCGCTACGACGCGAAGACACCGCATTTCTGCCGGCCGTGGACCTCCTTCACCTCAATGCGTCGTTTCGACCGGCAGCCGAACCCAGAACGTGGCGCCTGCCGATGAATCCCCGAGTCCGATCGCCCCGCCATAGGCCGCCGCTATCCGTGCGGCGAACGCCAGGCCCAACCCGCTGTGTTCCGCCGGTTCGGACGTCACGAAGGATTCGAAGAGCTTGGCCGAGGCGATGCGTATCCCCGGGCCATCGTCCCTGAATTCGATCCGGACATCGTCCGGTCCGTCGGCTCTCGCGATGACCGTCACTTCATGCGCCCCGAACTGGAACGCGTTGTCCAGAACCTCGACGAACAGACGCTTCAATGCGTCCGCCTGTGCGTGGACCGGCGGAAGGTCCGCTTCGCATTCGATCCGGACTTCGCCCAGGTCCGAACACGCGGCAGCACAACTCGTCAACAACATCGCGACGTCTGCGCCGCCCACGGAATCCGGTATTTCGAGCGTCGCAAGGTTGCGGCCATCCCGAAGCAACCGCGCCGCGCGCAGGCATTCTTCTTCGAGCCGCTCCAGTGAAACCCGGGCCTCGCCGAACCGGTCCTGCGTGATCAGCAGGTTCGCGAGCTGCGACGCGGCCATGATCGAATTGAGCGAATTGGAAACCGCATGCACCATCGAATCGATGACCTGGCTGCAGCTTTCGGCGGTAGCCGTATCGGCCTGCTGCGATTCGAATGCATGGCCGCTACCCACGCCCGTCGAACCATGTGCCGCCACCGGTTCGCCGCCGCCATGGCCGTGGCGCTGTTCCACAAGAACCCCGTGTGCATTCATTGGATCAGTCCTCATCCAGCCATTCCACGACGACGCCCGCGTGCGCCGCCAGAGTCTCGATGCGACCGTGCACGTGGTCGTACGCGAGCGAGTTCGGAACGTGCACCTCGATATCCTGGAAACCCGACGGCGTGTCGTCCGGCAACCCCGCGGAGCTGGAGTCTTCGTCGAGTTGCGGCGCGACCACGCCCAGTTCGAGCAGGCCGTCCACGTCGGACAGGCCGCGCAGCGCGGAAACGACCGCGTCTATTCTCGCTTCGTCGCCGCTCAACCGAATGGATATCTGCTGTTCCATGATGCCGCGATGCTCCAGTGTTCGTCCTGTATTTCCGCGCCGCGAACGGTGCTGCACCTTCCGCCGCGCCATTGATTCCCGTGTACCCATGTTCAATGTGGAGAGGCCACCGAATTCAGCAAGACCTGCGCCGATGCGGGCTCCCCGGCAAATGCCACGTTGCTGAGCGCCACGAAACCGACCAGGCGCTTTTCCCGGTTCACGACCGGAAGCCTGCGAACTTCGAGATCCGCCATGTTCGCCGCGACTTCATCCACATCCTGATCATCGAAGCAGTACTTGACGCCACGGCTCATGACCTCGCGCACGGCGGTACCCGGATCGAGCCCTTCGGCAACCGCGCGGACCGCGAGGTCGCGATCGGTCAACATCCCGACCAGCTTGTCGTCCTCGTGCACGGCCACGCTGCCCACGTCCTTGTCACGCATCAGCAGGGCAGCCTCCGCGATCGTCTGCTCCGGCGTCACCAGATACACGTCGTCGGTCATGACGTCACTGATACTTTTCATGATGATCTGCTCCTTTCCAAATCTTCCATGGCTGTCCCCCCCCCCCGGATCATTCCGGACCCGAGTTCGCCGCCGGCGAGTTCGCCTTCGGATACCCCGACCGTCGCGGCAACGACCCGACGATTCCGTTCGACATACCCAGCCGCAAAGGTCGCGACTGGGTGGCGGAGTGCGTTACGCGTGACCGATTCGTCACCGATCGCGGTTGCGCCGAGGCCATGCTGCGGCAGTGTGTGCTCGATGACAACCAAGGTTCTCGGTGCCTTTGTCTCATCGCTGCCTGCATTTCCGTTGTCGGCAAGCTGGGCCTGTTCGATCGATTCCGTTCTGATCGGTTCTCCGCCACTCAGTCGCGGCGCGCGTACGGAGCAAGTTGCGTGCCAAGACGGTTGCGGATGACGCCACGTCTGAACGGATCGTCTGCAACCCAGCGAACACGCGGTTTTCACGAAGACCGTGGCCATGCCGCCAATGCCCCGATCGTCAAATGCGACGACCGCGCCGGATCGCCGGCCCGGAAAGGATTTACCAATTGCAGCGCGGGTGGAATTTTTTTTCGCACCGGCAGGAAACGGAAGCATCGGCCGGGTCCCGGCCTGGACTGCGTCCGTGCTTCGGCAAGCTCGTGTGGGCCCGTCGAACGGCCTGGCAGGGAAGGAACCGCTCGGGACCTGCGCCCCTAGTTCACGAGCCCGGAAAACTTGGCATCGTCGATCAACCCCAGGGCGCGGTAACGCACCAGCCGGTTGTAGATCGTCTTCGAGGTGATCCCGAGGATGCGCGCCGCCCGGCTCTTGTT
>JAJPJT010000018.1 GCA_021324095.1 Gammaproteobacteria bacterium | reverse complement strand
TTCCTGCATCACATCCACACCGCGCATGCCTGGCTCCCATCACCGGTATCGTCCGCAAAGCCTACCCACGCCGCGCTGTAGCAGGGGTGAATTTCAACAACCTGCTAGCGCTTGCCTCGTTGGCTGCGTGCAAGGGGAGCAGGGATCAGGGGCGAGTAGCTAGGGCGCAAGGAACGAATCGTTGGGCGAACCTGAAACCGCCAGCGCGCTTGCTGTCGTGGCCGTCCCCCGGCGACGCCTCCGCGGCGAGCACCCTCGCTACTCACCCCTCGTCCCCCGTCCCTGCTTCGCCTTTGCTCTTTGCATCCGGCGAGTACGCCACCGGCTTCACCTTCTCGCCGGCCTGCGCCTTCTGGACGCCGGAAACCACCACCTGCTCGCCGGCCGCGATGCCGCCCTGGACGATCCAGTCCGCGCCTTGCTGGTCGCCCAACCGGACCCGCTTCTCGACGATCTTGTCGTTCGCATCGACCACGTACACATACGCGCCGTCGTTGTCGCGCTGGATCGCGCTTTGCGGAAGCAGGAACGCGTTGTGCAGGGTGGCCAACGTCAGCCGGATCTTCACGAACATCCCGGGCAGCAGCGTATGGTCGGGGTTCGGCACGATCGCGCGCAGGTCCACCGCGCCGGTGCTGGGATCGACCGCGAGATCGGTGAAGTCGAGCGTGCCCTTGTGCGGATAGACACTGCCGTCGGGGAGCACGATCTCGATCTGCACCTTGTCGGGCGCGGCCAATTTCAGGTTTCCGGCCTTTTCCTCCTTGCGCAGCCGCTCGACTTCCGCCATGGGTTCGCTGAAATTGGCGTAGATTGGATCGATCACCTGCACGGTGGTCAGCGGATTGGTGTCGGTGGGAGAAACCAGTGCGCCCTGGGTGACATTGGCCATGCCGGCGCGCCCGCTGATCGGTGACGTCACGGTCGCGTAGCCGAGGTTGATCCTCGCGTTCTCGACGTTGGCCCGTGCAGATTTGACTGCCGCCTCGTCCGCCTCGGCCGTGGCGACCGCGTTGTCGACGTCCTGTTTCGCGAGAAGGCCTTTCGTGCCCAGCTCCTTGCTGCGCGTGGCGTTCAGCCTCGCATTGCGCGCCGTCGCCTCGGCCTGCGCCAGCTGTCCCTGCGCCTGGCGCAGGCTGGCTTCCAGGGGCGCGGGATCGATCTTGAACAAGACCTGGCCCGCCTTGACATCGGTGCCTTCCTTGTAAACACGTTTCAACACGATGCCTTCGACCCGCGCGCGCACCTGCGCGATCAAGGTCGCAGCAAGGCGCCCCGGATAGTCGCGCGTGACCGGGAAATTGATGGTCTGGGCTTTCACCACCCCGACTTCAGGCGGGGGTGCGGCGGGAGCTTGGGGGTGCCCGCAAGCCGCGAGCAACGCGGACAGCAACAGGCTCGCGCCGCACAAAAGGAAACGTGGGGTCAAGGATTTCTCTACCGACGAGGCCAGTAATCGTCCATTATCGCGTAAATGATTTGATGCGTCCCTAGGCCAAGCGTCATGTACTCGAAGTGACAGGTCGTGCGTTCGACGGCCGCGCGAGATCGCTGGCGGACGCGACGGCGTTGCGTCCCAGTTGCTTGGCGCGGTACAGGGCCTGATCCGCCATCCGGAACAGCGCCTCGGGCGAATCGCCGTGCTCGGGGAAAGTTGCCACGCCTATCGACACCGTCGCAGGTGGGAGGGTTCCGGAGCGGTAATGCACCACCAGCTCGGCCGTCGCTTTGCGGATGGTTTCGGCGCGCGCAAATGCCTTCGCGTGGTCCGCGTCGGTCAGCACCCGATAGCGCCTGGCCGTGATGAATACGCTCACGGCCAGCAGCACGATGAGCGCCACCGCCAATGCAAACATCACCAGGACGCGCCGGCGCAAGCCGGTGGTCGACTGGATCCGGTCACGCAACGGCAGGACGCGGGCGGGGTCCGTGGTCAGGAACGCTGTTTGGTCGGACTGCGCATTCATGCGTGGGAGCATGCCTCGCGAACCCGCGGCCATCATACGCGCATCCGGGCGCATCATCGTTCGACACGGCTGCAGAGAGACGATCGCAAGGCAGCCGCGGCCGCGCCTTGGCTGGAACGGCCCAGTACGCCGGCAGTATCCTATGCGTTCTTCTTCCAGCGCTTTCACACCGACAACAATGAACGCATTGCGTGCTCCCACGGGGAGCAGTGAGGCGGCCGCGATCGCGGCCGGGATACGTGGCAAGGTCGATCCAGCGGATGCTGCGGCGGCCGAAGCATTTGCGAAACTGGTGGGCGCGGAACTTGGGCCGGATGAATTGGCCGGCCGCGGCGTGGACACGTGGGCAGCGATGTGCGCGGACTTGTTCCGCTGGATCCGCAATCGTGCGGCTGGACATGCCTCCGTGCGGGCGTTCAATCCGGACCTCGAGCGCGATGGCTGGCGTTGCGCGCACTCGGTGATCGAAGTCATTGCGGACGACGCACCGTTCCTCGTCGATTCGCTGGAAATGGTGGTCAACGGCGAGGGGCTGCGTCTGCACCGGCTTCTGCATCCGGTGATGGACGTGCGCCGCGATGCACGTGGAAACCTGCAGACGATCGCAGCGTGCGGCGCTACCGGCACCGCCGAATCGGTGATGCACGCCGAAATCGATCGTGTGGACCAGGCCACCCTGGACAAATTGCAATCGGCCGCCGAAGCGGCGCTTGCCGATGTGCAGGCCGCGGTCGCCGACTGGCACGCCATGCACGACAAGATGCTCGCGATCGCCGAAGCGCTGCCGAACGACAGGGATTCGCTGAGCGCCGATGAAATTGCGGAGGGCCAGGCCTTTCTGCGCTGGGCGGCGGACAACCACTTCACGTTTCTGGGCTATCGCGAGTACGACGTGGTGGCCGAAAACGGCGACGAGTTGCTGAAGGCGCGCGCGGGTTCCGGACTCGGCATCCTGCGCAATCCCGATCTCGCGACGGCGCCGCGCTCGACCAAGAGCCTGATCGCGAGCCGCCTGCCGCAGTCGGGTTCGATGGACGCGATCATCCTGACCAAGACCAACGCGCGCTCGCGCGTGCACCGGCCGGGATACATGGACTACATCGGCGTGCTGCGTTTCGACGACAAGGGCAAGCCGATCGGCGAGTCGCGTTTCCTCGGACTGTACACGTCCACCTCCTACATGCGCCGGCCGCAGGACGTGCCGCTGGTGCGCAAGAAGTTCGAATCCGCGGAAAGGCGGTCCGGTTTGCGGCCGCAGTCGCATTCCGGCAAGGCATTCCGTTCGATCCTGGAAACGTTGCCGCGCGACGAGCTGCTGCAGGCGTCGAGCGACGAGCTGTTCGGACTCGCCAGCGGCATCTTCGACGTGAACGAGCGCCGCCACGCGCGGCTGTTCGTGCGGCGCGACGCGTACGGCCGCTTCTTCTCGTGCCTGGTGTTCATTCCCCGCGACCACTACAGCCCGGCGGTCGGCGAGCGCGTCAAGGAGATGCTGGGCGAACAACTCCACGGTGCCCACGTGGATGCCACGGTGCAGATCGGCGATGCACCCATGGCGCGCATGCACGTGGTCGTGCGGCCGCGCGCGGGTGATCGCGTGGAAGTCGACCTGGGGAAGCTCGAATCCATGCTCGCACCCCTCGTGCGCAACTGGCACGATGCGTTGCGCGATGCCCTGGTGAGCGGCCTCGGCGAGGAACGCGGCGCGCAGCTTGCGAACCGGTGGGGCAGTACGCTTGCCCCGGCCTACATCGAAGACCAGACACCGGGACGGGCCGCCGAAGACGTCGGCATTCTCACGGCGATGACCAGCCGCGGCGAGGACATGCGCCTCGCGTTCCACGACTCGTACCGCACGCCGGGTGAATTGCACTTCAAGATTTTCCGCATCGGGCAGGACATCCCGCTGTCCGACGTGTTGCCGCTGCTGGAAAACGCGGGGCTCAAAGTCGACACGGAACAGGTCCATGCGCTGGACTTGTACGGTGCCAAGGCTTGCATCCAGGACTTCGTGGTGCGTCCCGCGACGCCACTGAGGTTCAAGCTGGAAGACGTGCACGCGCGTTTCGAGGATGCCTTCGCCGCGATCTGGCGCGGCCAGGCGGAGAACGACGGTTTGAACTCGCTGTTGCTGGAAGCCGGGCTCGCCTGGCGGCAGATCGCGATGCTGAGGGGTTATTCCAGGTACCAGCAGCAGGTCGGCACGACGTTCTCGCAAAGCTACATGGACGAGACGCTGGGCCGCTATCCCATGATCACGGGGCTGCTGGTCGAGTTGTTCGAGGCCAAGTTCGACCCGCAGCGCGAAGCGAGTGACGGCGGTCGCCGCAAGCAGGCTCGCGAGGCGCTCGAGCGCGAGTTGGAAGTGTTGACGCCGAGGGCCGTGCGCGACAGCAATCCGGATTTCGTTGCGCGCGTCGCGGCGCTGCTGGAAAAGCCGCGCGACGAGCAGGTCGAGGGCCTGATCAACGCCATCAAGGCGCTGCTGGTGAACGTTTCCAGCCTCGACGACGACCGCATCCTGCGCGGCTTCATGGGCCAGATTCGTGCGACGCTGCGCACCAATTATTTCCAGACGCACGACGGCCAGCCGGCCGAATACATCGCGTACAAATTCGATTCGCACCAGGTGCCGGATATCCCGAAGCCGGTGCCGTACCGCGAAATCTGGGTGTACGCGCCGCGCGTGGAAGGTGTGCACCTGCGCTTCGGCCCCGTCGCGCGTGGCGGTATCCGCTGGTCCGACCGGCGCGAGGATTTCCGCACCGAGGTGCTGGGCCTGGTCAAGGCGCAGATGGTGAAGAACACCGTGATCGTCCCCGTGGGCTCCAAGGGCGGTTTCTTCGTGAAGCGTCCGCCGACCGATCGCGAGGCGCTGCTGGAAGAGGGAATCGCCTGCTACAAGATGTTCATGAATGGCCTGCTGGACATCACGGACAACATCGACACCGCCGCCAACAAGGTGCTGCATCCGTCGGACGTCGTGCGCCACGACGCCGACGATCCGTACCTCGTGGTCGCGGCCGACAAGGGGACGGCCAAGTTTTCGGATATCGCCAACGGCATTTCGATCGCGCACGGCTACTGGCTGGGCGATGCGTTCGCGTCGGGGGGGTCGGCCGGATTCGACCACAAGGACATGGGCATCACCTCGCGCGGTGGATGGGAGTCGGTGAAGTACCACTTCCGCACGCTGGGCCGGGACTGCCAGGCCGAGGACTTCACCTGCGTCGGGATCGGCGACATGTCCGGCGACGTGTTCGGCAACGGCATGCTGCGCTCCCGGCACACCCGCCTGCTGGCCGCGTTCGATCACCGCCACGTGTTCATTGATCCAAACCCGGACACGGAGGCGTCCTTCGTCGAGCGCGAACGCATGTTCAAGCTGCCGCGTTCGTCGTGGGAAGACTACGACAAGTCGAAGATCTCCAAAGGCGGCGGCGTGTTCGCACGCAGCGTCAAGGCCGTCACGATCACGCCGGAGATGCGCGCGGCGCTGGGTATTGCCGACAGCGTGGAATCGCTGTCGCCGACGGAATTGATCACGGCGATCCTCAAGGCGCCGGTCGATCTGCTGTGGAACGGCGGCATCGGCACGTACGTCAAGGCCGCGTCGGAATCCAATGCCGACGTGGGTGATCGCGCCAACAATGCGCTGCGCATCAATGGCAGCGACCTGCGCTGCAGGATCGTGGGCGAGGGCGGCAACCTCGGCTTCACCCAGAAGGGCCGCATCGAGGCGGCGCACAAGGGCGTCCTGCTGAACACCGATTTCATCGACAACTCGGCGGGCGTGGATACCTCCGACCATGAGGTCAACATCAAGATCCTGCTGAACGATGCCGTGCAGCGCGGCGAGATGGACATCGAGGCGCGCAACGCGTTGCTGCATTCGATGACCGATGAGGTCGCGCGCCTGGTATTGCGCGACAACTATCGCCAGAACGCGGCTCTCGGTGTGATGGAACACATGTCGCTGGGACGCATCGGCTCGCAGGGGCATTTCATCCGCACATTGGAGTCGCGCGGCCAGTTGGACCGCCAGATCGAATCGCTGCCTTCCGACGCCGAAATGGCCGAGCGCCGCACCCACCATCAGGGTTTGACGCGGCCGGAACTCGCGGTGCTGCTGTCGTATTCCAAGATCGTGCTGTACCAGCAGTTGCTTGAATCGGACGTGCCGGAGGATCCGTTCCTTTCGCACGAGCTGATGCGCTACTTCCCCGAGCCGCTGCATGAAAAATACGCAGCGCACATGCAGCGTCATCGGCTGAAGCGCGAGATCATCGCGACCGCGGTGACCAACTCGATCGTCAACCGGATGGGCGCGACCTTCGTGCTGCGCACCCAGGAAGACACCGGACAGACCGCCGCCGCGGTGGTGAAGGCCTACAACGCCGCGCGCCAGATCATCCACGCGCGCGACGTGTGGTCAGGCATCGACGCGCTGGACGGCAAGACCAGCCAGTCGGCGCAAATCGATGCCTCGATGAAGGTATGGTCGCTGCTGCGCCACATGTCGCGCTGGCTGCTGAATCGCCAGGGATCGGTACTGGGCATCTCTGAACTGGTCGAACGTTATCAGCCCGGCATGGACAGGCTGCGCAACGCGCTTTCCGGGACGCTCACCCGGACCGGTCGCGCCGCGCTGGATGCAGATCGCGAGAAGTGGCTGGGACTCGGTTTTCCCTCCGAGCTCGCCGGCAAGCTCGCGGCGATTCCCGTGCTGGAAGTCGGAATGGATGTGATCGAGACCTCGCTGGAATCCGGCCGCTCGATCGAACACGTCGCGCGCGTGTTTTTCGATCTCGGCGAAGCGCTCGACATCGAATGGCTGCGCGTGCAGATCGAGAAGCTGGCCGTGGAAAGCCGCTGGCACGCGCAGGCGCGGGGTGCATTGCGCGACGAACTGGCGGTGCAGCAGCGCGCGATGGTGCGCCAGATCCTGGCATCCGAGCAAGGCAGGGAAAGCGCCGATGGCGCCGTGACCGCTTGGCTCGAACGCGACGATCCGCAGTTGCAGTTCACCCGCGGGATGCTGGACGAGATCCGCGGCGTGGACGTCGATTACCCGATCGCCTCGGTGGCGCTGCGGCGCCTGGCGCAGATCGCACAGTCGGGTTGAATGGAACCGTCTCAACACTTCAACCATTCAAGTTGCGCGTAGCGAAGCGATGCTTCGCGAAGAAAGGCGGAAAAAGGGGGCTCGAGTCCCTTCGGCTTCGCGCCTGCGGCGCTACGCCCGGAGCCTGCCGCGGCCCCGGTCCGGAGGCGATCGCATTTTGAACACGCACGTCGATCCTCCCGTCCGAGGCCGCCGCCAAAAAACAACCCCCGTTGCCGGGGGTTGTTCGAGCAGGAAGGCGTGTCGTACTGGATCTTATTGCACGCGCCGGCGCAGGCCTGCGAACAGGCCTATCAGCAACACGCCGAAGCCGAACATTCCGAGCGCCGCGGGTTCTGGAACGGCGCGACGCGGTATGCCGCCTGCGTAAACAGTGATGTTGATGCCGTTGCCGCCGGTGCCGGTGACATTGCCATTCGTGCTCAGCGCCGACCAGTTGGTATCCCCCGCCCCGGAGCCGGCTCAGGCCCAGAAGCTGATCTGGTAGGTATCGCCGGTTGTCGTGGGGATGGCTTGCGTGATCGCGTCATACGCCTGTACGGCGCCGTCGTACCATTCGCAATTCGACCCCCCTTGGCCCTGGCCAAAACAACTGACCACGCCTCCGTCGTACGCCCCGTAGGTGTTCAGATACGACCAGTCCACCGGTGCGTCCGGGTTCCCGCTGCTTGTCGTGACGCCGTTCTCGAAACCGCCGTTCTGGATCAGGTTCACGCTGGGGCTGCTGGTATTGGCGACCCAAATGTTGTCCAGATAGGTGAAAGAAGGATCGTTACGCAGCGCGAACGTAATGTTGGTTGCCGAGTTCGTCGCCGTGAAATCCACGGTGTACTGCGTGTAGGTCCCGAATGCAGGCAGCGGCTGGCCACTCAGGTTGAGGATCCAACCCGGCGGCGGCGGCTGGTTCACGGGACTGGCGTAAGCCTGGCCTGCGAGCATCGCTGCCGCCGCCAGCCCGATCAACAAACAACACTTCATCTTGTTCATGGTGTCCTCACTGAAGTGAGATCAACGGATTACAAGCCAGACTCGGCTTTTCCACGTCGATGCCAACCGCACCCCGCCTGTGCTGGTCCGATCCTTCGGCAGCGTGCAGCACCTTCCGTGAGAAACCCCATTGCGCATTCGCACCCGCCCCGGTTCTTGTGCAAATGGGAGTCGAACACCCATCGCTGACAGCGAACGCTCGTCCATTCAGGAGCATAAAGCGTGCCCGGATGCAAGCATCAGCCAAATCAATGGGTTGAAATTTTTACCAACGGCGAAATGTAAAGCTCGCCGACGGCAGCAAGCGGCGAAAAATCGGAATTCGTTCCCCAGATCCGCGCGGTGCTTGGGGTTTTGGCGTTCGCACGATAGTGGAAAGAATTTCGACACGCGCGAACGATCAGACGTCTTTGCCACCAAAGGTGGATCGGAGAGGTTTGGCGAATGCGGTGGTTGTCCGGCGACGCAGCCAGCGTCGCAACGCCGATCAGCCGCTCACAACTCGAACTGTTCGTCGAGGATACGCTGCGCCAGGCTGCGCTCGGGATCGAACAGCAGCGTGATCGCGCGCTCGCGCGCCTCGCGAACGTCGATCTTCACGGCATCACGTACTTCGAGGAAATCGGCGGTGGCGCTCACCGGCCGATGCCCCGGTTCGAGCGTGCGCAGGCCGACGCGGGTGGCGACGGGCAATAGCGCGCCGCGCCAGCGGCGCGGGCGAAACGGGCTGATCGGCGTCAGGGCGAGAACGTTGGCATCGAGCGGCAGGATCGGTCCGTGCGCGGACAGGTTGTATGCGGTGGAACCCGCGGGCGTCGAGACCAGCAATCCGTCGCAGATCAGGTTGGGCAATTTCACCTCATCGTTCAAGGCCACCTCGATGTGTGCCGCCTGGTTGGTCTGCCGCAACAGCGAGATTTCGTTGAACGCCAGTGCCGAGACTTCGTTGCCGTCGCGTTGTGTGACGCGCATTTCGAGCGGGTGCAGCACCGCCGGATGCGCCGCCGCGATGCGGGCGGGCAGTCCGTCCGGAAGATACCGGTTCATCAGGAAACCGACCCGGCCGAGCTTCATCCCGTACACCGGCAATCCATGCCCCAGTTGCGCGTGCAGGGTACGCAGCATGAAACCGTCGCCGCCCAGCGCGACGATGACGTCGGCTTCGTCGGGAGGAACCGCGCCGTATTTCTCCTGCAGCTCGTTGCACGCAGTACGTGCCTTGTCCGACGCGGACGCGACGAACGCAAGCCGTGGGATGGCGGCGGGGCGTGGTGCGGTGGCCATGCGCCCAGTGTGCCGTGAATGCGCGGGTTTGGGAATTGGAAGGGAAGCGGGACTGGAGGCTGGGGACTGGGGCTCGGATCGCGAGCTCTTTGCTCGTCCCCAGTCCCGCGTCCCCGCTTCTCAAGTCACATATCGCATTTCCGCCGAGGGCAAGGCGAGGAAGTTGCCTTGTGCGAAATGGACGCCGGCAGAGAACAGCGTCGGCATGCTGGCCGCTTCCTCGATCCACTCGACCATCGTGCGCTTGCCCGCGGCGTGCGCCTGCGAGCACAGTTCACGCACTTTCTGTTCGTTTTCCGAATGGTGGGCGAGGTCGGTGGTGAGTGCGCGGTCGATCTTCAAATAGTCCGCGTCGATGTGCTTCAGGGCCTGGAAAGAGTTGAGGCCGGAACCGAATTGCTCCAACTCGAAACCGCCGCCGCTCTGGCGCCAGCGCTCGACGAATTCGCGCGCCGGCTTGAGGCACGTCATGACCTTGGCTTCGGGGACGCCGAACACGAGTTGCGACGCCTGGACGCCGGCGGCCGAAAGCTTTGCATCCACCCAGTCCGCCAGGGTTTCATCGTGCAAGGTCAGCGTGGAAAGCTTGACGAACAGCGTGGTCGATGAAGACTGGTTCGCACGTTTCCCAAGCGCGGTGATGGCATGTTCGATCACCCAGCGGTCGATCGCCAGCAGGCGGTCGTGGCGCTCGGCGATCGGCATGAAGTGGCTGGGCAGCACCTCTTCGGTCGGTCCACGCATCCGCAGCAAAACCTCGAAAAATTCGCCGTCCTCCGCCCGCAGGCTGATGATCGGCTGGTAATAAAGAATGAAGCCGTCTTTTTCAAGCGCGGCATCGATCATGTCCAGCCATTGCTGTTCGCGCGCGGCCTCGGCCTTGTCGGCGGCGGCCGGATCATGGATGTCGACGCGGTTGCCGCCTTGCCCGGCGGCAGCGCGCAGCGCGTCGTCGGCCTGCGACAGCAGGGCCTGAGATTTGGCGTTCTTCTCGCCAAGCAGGCTGCCGCCGATGCTGATGGTCAGGCTGGTGGATTTGCCGCCGGCTTCGATGATCGCCGACTCGATGCTGCCCCGCAGTGACTCGGCGATCTGTTGCACTTCCGCCTGCGGATGGCTCGACAAGAGGATGCCGAACGAGTGGTCGCCGATGCGGCCGGCATAGTCGGTGGCGCGAAGGCGCTGCTTGATCGTCCCGGCCAGCGCGCGCAGCACGTCGTCTGCGCCGGTGATGCCCACGGTGTCGAGCACACGCCGATAATTGTCGGGTTCCAGCAGCAGCAGGGCCTGGTCGGTGGCGCCCCGTATGGCGCGCGCCACCGCCTCGTCGATCTGCTCGAGGAAGTGGGTGCGGTTGGACAGCCCCGTGAGCGGATCCTGCGTCTTCAGTCGCCGCAGCTCCTCTTCCGTGTCGGAGCTGGACGCCGGCAGGCGGAACACGATCTGCTGGCAGGGTTCGCCCTCGTAGGTGGCGGGCGAGAACTCCATCACCGCATCGAACGCGGTGCCGTCGGCGCGCTGCACGGCAAGATCGAGCCTCGGCGGCGGTTTCTCGCCGCGGGCCAGGCGTTTCAGCAGATCCTTGAAATCCGCGGCGTGCTGGGGCGCGACCAGATCCAGGATGGTCAGGCCCTCCACGTCCTCGAAGTTTTCGAAACCGAACATTTCGAGATAGGCGTTGTTGGCGCGGACGTGCGTGCCCTCGTGGATGTAGGCAATCGGGTCGCGCGAAGAATCCAGCAATGCATCACAGCGGCGCTCGGATTCGCGCAGCGCGGCCTCGAGCCTGCGCACGTTGCGGCGGGTGTCCAGCGCATCAAGTTCGCGGCGGACCACGCTCTGCAACTGGTCATGGCGGGTGCGCAGCGCGATGCCGCGAATGCTGCCCTGGGTCATGATTTCGGCGACCAGGTCGTCGGTCAGCCGGTCGGTGAGCGCAAGCAACGCGATGTCCTTGCCGGTCGCGTCGAGCGCGTGCGCAATCGCCGCGAGCGAGATTTCCTTGCAGGCGGGATTGGCCAGCACCATGTCCGGCGTGAACGATTCCAGCGTCGCGGCCAACTCTTCCTCGGTCGAGATGCGCTGGGGGCGCAGGGCGATGCCGCTGTTGCGCAGCACGCTGATGATCTGCTCGGCGTCCTCCGCCTGATCCTCGGCGATGATGAGCTTGGTGATGGGTTCAGGCAACATTGCTGGCCTTGAGCTGCGCGGACCTCTGGAATGCTTGTCGCGCACCGTACGCCGGACGATCCCGTTCTGCCTGGGTGTGTGTCGATCCTGCAGAGGTCCCCGCGCAGGTCGCCACCGTAATGATATCCATGTTCGCTTTGTACCCGATCGGGGTTGGCGGCGCCAGCCGCCGCGTCAGACCGGGCATTTGGCGCTCCCGCCCGGCAGCTCGCGCACCAGCCGCGGAACGAGGAATCCGGGCACGCGTCCACGCAGCACGTCCATGAGTTCGCGGGCACGCTCGTCGGGCACTTCGAAGTGGGCGGTACCGCGCACCCGGTCGAGCTGGTGCAGGTAGTAGGGCAGGACGCCGATTGCAAACAGGCGCTCGGAAAGCGCGGCCAGCACGTCGGCGTCGTCATTGACGCCGCGCAGCAGCACCGACTGGTTGAGCAGCGTCGCGCCGGCTTCGCGCAGGCGCGCACAGGCCGCTTCAACGCTGGCGTCCAATTCATTCGGGTGGTTCGCGTGCAGCACCACCACGCGTTGCAAGGGCAGGGCTGCAAGCCAGGCGCAAAGCTCGGCATCGATGCGTTCGGGCAATACCACCGGCAGGCGCGAATGGATGCGCAGCCGGATCACGTGCGGCAAGCTCCTCAGTGCGTCCATCAAATCGGTCAGCTTGCGTGTCGAGAGCACCAGAGGATCGCCACCGGAAAGGATGACCTCGCGGATCGAGGTATCCGCCGCAACGCAGCCGACCGCTTCACGCCAGGCGTGCGCAGCCGCCAACTCCTCCGCGTACGGGAAATGCCGCCGGAAACAGTAACGGCAGTTCACCGCGCAGGAGCCGGCGGCGATCAGCAGGGCACGTCCCTCGTATTTGTGCAGGACGCCGCGTGCGGCGACTGCGTCGAGATCGCCGACCGCGTCGTCGCTGAAACCAGACACGTGGTCCAGTTCGGCGAGTTGCGGCAGCACCTGCAGCAGCAAGGGATCGTTGGGATCGCCCCTTCGCATCCGCCGTATGAAGCCGCGCGGCACCTTCAGCGCGAATCCCGCATCGGCCGGCGGCAACCGTGGCGCCAGGTGCTCCAGCCGGAGCAAGGCCAGCAACTCGCGCGGATCGGTGACGGCGTCGCGCAGCGATTGGCGCCAGTCGGGAAGGGCCTCGGGCTTCGTGGATCGGCCGAATGCAGTTATCATGGTGGGCCTTGTGCCGGGGTGCCATTCCGGCAAACCAGCCATTCTAGGCCACCCCGGGAATCGACGTCTGCGTCGCCGGAGGTGGCCGTTTCCATTGGAGCATGCAACATGGCCAGCTATGGTCTCAACGACGTCAAGAACGGCCTGAAGATCATCGTCGACGGCGATCCCTACGTGATCGTCGGCGCCGATTTCATCAAGCCCGGCAAGGGCCAGGCGTTCACCCGCATCAAGATCCGAAACCTCAAGAACGGCCGCACCACGGAAAAGACCATGAAGGCGACCGACACAGTCGAGGGCGCCGACGTCGTCGATACCGACATGCAGTACCTCTACAACGACGGCGAGTTCTGGCACTTCATGGACCCGGCCAGTTACGAGCAGCACACCGCCGACAAGAACGCGGTGGGTGATGCTGCGCAGTGGCTGAAGGGCGAGGAAGAGTGCATCGTCACGTTCTGGAACGGCGTGCCGCTGTCCGTCGCGCCGCCCAACTTCGTGGAGTTGAAGATCGTCGAGACCGATCCTGGCCTGCGCGGCGACACTTCGGGCGGCGGCGGCAAGCCCGCCAAACTCGAAACCGGCGCGACCGTGCGCGTGCCGTTGTTCGTGAACCAGGACGAGGTGATCCGCGTCGACACGCGCACCGGCGAGTATGTCAGTCGGGTGAAATGAATCGGGGTTCGGGGGCGGGTAGTGGGGGCGCACGACGAATCATTCCGGGAACCCCTAGTGTTTGATCCATGTGCCCCCACAACCCGTCTCCCGTCCCCTGCATACCGATAAATGGATGGGTGCCATGGCTGATCCAGACGCACGACATCCTGTCGACCTCCTCATCTCCCCCCGCTGGATCGTGCCGGTCGAGCCAGATCGCGTGGTGCTGGAAAATCATGCCGTTGCGGTTGACGGTGGCGGAATCGTCGAGGTGCTGTCGCGCGAAGAAGCCGGTGCGAAGTACGCGCCGCGCGAATGCGTGGACTTGCCTGGGCACGCGCTGATCCCGGGACTCGTCAACGCGCACACCCACAACCCGATGACACTGCTGCGCGGGCGGGCCGACGACCTGCCATTGATGGTGTGGCTGCGCGAGCACGTCTGGCCGGTCGAGGCCAAGGTCATCGGCCCCGAGTTCGTGCGCGACGGCGTC